>JBEDUQ010000363.1:0-10402 GCA_040414855.1 Actinomycetota bacterium | reverse complement strand
GGTAGCGGAGCGAGGGGTAGACGGTCGGTCGGGCGGGGTCGAGTGGCATCGGGGCGCTCCCTCCATGGTGTCGTTTGGGGCGAGCCTACCGAGCGGCCGTCCGGGGGTCTTGGACGAATGTGACCGGTCGCCTTGGTGCGGTGACCTGCTCAGGCGGCCGCGATGCCGGCGCTGTCGGGGAGCCGGGCGGCCAGCAGCTCGGTCGGCGTGCAGCCGGCCAGCTCGCGGAAGTCGCGGTTCAGGTGGGCCTGGTCGTAGTAGCCGCACCGGTGCGCCACCTCGGCCCAGGACCGGCGCGGCCGCCGCGGCGACGCGTCGGAGGTCAGCAGACGCAACCCTCGCTGGAAGCGGAGCAGCTTGGCGATGGTCTTGGGCGGGAGACCGATCTGCTCGCGGAACCGGGCGACCAGGTGCCGGCGGCTCCAGCCCAGCTCGGCGGCGAGCCCGCCGACGCTGATGCCGCCGCCGGTCTGGCACAGCCGGCGCCAGGCGTAGGTCACCTCGTCCGACGGCTCCCTCCCGGCGGCGAGGCGCGCCGCCAGCGCCTCGTCGAGCATGGCGAGCCGCTCGTCCCAGGTCGGCGTCTCGGCCAGCCTGGCGATCAGCTTGGCGGCGCCGTCGCCGAGCAGATCCTCGACCCCGACCACGGTGTTGGCCAGCTCGCGCATGGGCACGCCGAGCAGCGTGTACGCGCCGAGCGGCGTGAGCAGCACCTCGATCCCGTGCTGGCTGCCGGCGTGCTCGGTGACCACCGGGCGGTCGTGCACGCCGGCGACGAACGAGGTGAGGCCGTGGCGGGTGGCGGCATGGCCGGGCCAGCTCACGTCGATCGGCTCGCCGAAGCTGAGGATCAGCGGCACGGTCGTCGAGGCGACCTCGCGGCGGCGCAGCGGCCCGCGGGTCCGCTCCCAGTAGCCCCAGTAGCCGCTGACCTGGTCGCGCAGCGCCGGGTGCGCCCGGCGCGTCGCCATCTCCCAGGCGCCCAGGTCGGAGCGGTGGCGCGCGACCGCGATCGGCCCCTCATGCATGCCCGTAGTATCCCACCCGCCTCCGACACCGGCCCCCTTCGGGCGGTGGTCGCCCCGCGCCGAGGCCGGCGCCGCGGCACGCTCCCCCGGCCTAGACCCTCGGTTGTCGGTGGCGGCGGCGGGGGGCGAGCAGGCCGATGATGCCCGCGGCCACCACCACCAGGAAATACGGCAGCACCCTGGTGGCGCCGATGAACGACAGCGCCACCGCGGCGCCGGCCATCAGCGCGCTCCAGGCGTAGAGGATCAGCACCGCCTTGCGGTGCGAATGGCCCATCTCGAGCAGGCGGTGATGGAGGTGCTGTTTGTCGGCGGTCATCACCCCCCCGCCTCCCTTCATCCGCCGCCCGACCGCGAACAGCGTGTCGATGAACGGCAGCGCCAGCACCAGGATCGGGATCGCCACCGGGATCAACAGGGCGAACTGGTCGGCCGCCTGCGGTTGGGTGGTGCGACCGATGCCGGTGATGGTGGCTCCGGACAGGAGGGTGCCGAGCAGCATCGCCCCCGAATCACCCATGAAGATGCGCGCCGGATTGAAGTTGTGCGGCAGGAACCCGACGCAGATCCCGAACACCAGCGCGCTGAGCAGCGGCGCCGGGGTGCGCTGCTCGATCAGCCCGTTGGCGCCGGTGCGGTAGCTGTAGATGAAGTAGGCGAGCGAGCCGATCGCCACCAGTCCCGCGGCCAGGCCGTCGAGTCCGTCCACCAGGTTGACCGCGTTGGCGGTGATCACCACCAGCAGCACGGTCACCGGCACGCCGAGGTCGGGCGAGAGGCTGATCACCGTGCCCGGCTCGGGGGTCCCGAACGACGGCACCCAGAAGTACAGCACCTGGACGCCAACCAGGGTCATCGTGCTGGCGGCGAAAATCTGCGCGGCCAGCTTGACCGGGGCGGACAGGCCCTTGATGTCGTCGATGATGCCGGCGCCGGTCATCAGCGACGCGCCGATCGCCACGCCGGCCGCCTCAGAGGAGGCGAACAGCTGCGGGAACAGGCGCGTCGACAGGGCCAGCCCGCCGACGAAGGCGAGGAACAGCGCCAGGCCGCCGATCCGCGCCGTCGGCACCGCGTGGACCTTGCGGCCGTTCGGCACGTCGACGGCGTTGAACCTGATCGCGACCCGCCGCACCAACGGGGTGAGGACGTAGGCGAGCAGTGCCGCGAACCCGGCGACGAGGAGGTACTTGAGCAGATCGGTCAAACAACGCACCTGCCGGGGAGGATGAAGATCGGTTGGCCAATCCTACGCGACTGTTGAGGCCGACTTGATGAGGGCGTCGACCACCGTGGTGATCAGGCCGTCGAGGCGCTCGGCGCAGGCGGCGTAGGCGGCGGGGGGATGGCCGAGGGGGTCGTCGATGTCGTCGCCGGGCAGTTCCCGCGCGTGCTCGGCGGCCATGGTGACCAGCTCGGCTGGCGAGTCGGCCAGCCACGACCATTGCGAGACCGCGCGGGCGAACGACGCCACCAGGAAGGTCCGGCGCGCCGCCGAGCGGTCCAGCGCCAGCACGAACGGGCGGTGCTCCTCGGCCATCAGCAGGATCAGGTGCGAGGCCCGCACCCGCCGCCGGGTCAGCTCGCGGGCGTGGTGGCGCTCCATCGGCGCGCCCCGCGCGGCCGCGGCGATCGCGGAGCGGCTCGCCGCCGGGCTCCCCTCGACCGCATGGGTGCCAGCGGAGATGAACCGCAGCGGCGTGCCCTGGTGGCCCTGCATCTCGCGCAGGGCGAAGGCCTCGGCCGTGGCGGAACGGCACAGGTTTCCCGTGCAGACGAACAGGACGTTGAAGGTCGGCCGGAGCTCAGGAGCCATCGTCCAGCGGCTCCTCGAGGACGCGCTCGATCTCGGAGGCCGCCAGGGCGCCCTCCCTGATGACGTGGGGCCTCGTGCCGGAGAGGTCGACGACCGTCGAGGCGGTCCCGCCGGTCGCTGGGCCCTTGTCGAAGAAGACGTCGACGTGGTCGCCCAGCTGCTCGACGATCCCGCCGACCGTGCTCGGCGTCGGCACGCCCGAGCGGTTGGCGCTGGTGACCGCCAGCGGCCCGGTCCGCTCGATCAGCGCCAGCGCGAAGTCGTGCTTGGGCATGCGCACCGCCACGGTCCCACGCGAGTATCCGAGGTCCCAGCCGATCCCCGGCGACTCGCGCAGCACGATCGTCAGCGGGCCGGGCCAGAACTCGGCGATCAGCGCCTTGGCCTGCTCGGTGACCTCGTCGACCAGTCCGATCGCCTGCCGCCAGCTGTGCACCAGCACCGCGATCGGCAGGTCGCGCCCGCGCGCCTTGGCCTTGAACAGCGCATCGACCGCGCTGGCGTTGAAGGGGTCACAGCCGATCCCGTAGACGGTGTCGGTCGGCAGCACCACCAGCCCGCCCTGGGCCAGGACCCTGCCGCCGACCTCGATCAGCCCCTCCCACTGCTCGCGGTCGTCGGTCACGTTGACCACGCGCTCGTTGCCGAACCACGCCGGCAGGTCGGTCACGCCGGCCACCGCCCCTCGAGGACCCGGGTCCGCCCGGTCAGGTCGGGCCGGACCGCCACCTCGACGAACCCGGCGTCGCGCAACAGTCCGGACGCGGTCTCACCCTGGTCGTCGCCGATCTCGGCGACCAGCCAGCCGCCAGGGACCAGCCAGGTTCCCGCGGTGGCCACCACGCGCCGCAGCACGTCGAGCCCGTCGGGCCCGCCGTCCAGCGACACCATCGGCTCGTGCTCGCGCACGTCGCGTGGCAGCAGCTCCATGGCGGGGGTCGGGACGTAGGGGACGTTGGTGACGATCAGGTCGACCCGCGAGCGCAGCCCCTCGGGGAGCGGCCGGTCGAGGTCGCCGGCGAGCAGCTCGACCCGGGTGGCCTCCAGGTTGCGGGCCGCCCACTCCAGCGCTCCCGGGTCCACCTCGGTCGCCAGCACCCTCGCCGACGGCACCGCGTCGGCCACGAACATCGCGATCGCGCCCGAGCCGGTGCAGAGGTCGACCGCGACGGCGGGCTCGGCGTGGCGCTCGCTCGCGACGCGGAGGTGCCCGGCGGCGCGCTCGGCGATCAGCTCGGTCTCGGGCCGGGGGACGAACACGCCGGGCCCGACCCGGACCCGCAGATGGCCGAAGGGCGCCCAGCCGACCACGTACTGGAGCGGCTCGCCGGCGACGCGCCGCTCGACCATGCGCTCCAGCGCCCTGGCCGCGCTCGCCGGCAGCGGCTCGCGCCGCCTGGACCCGATCGTCCCGGGTCGCAGGTCGAGCACCTCCTCGAGCAGCCAGCGCGCCTCCGCGTCGGCGGACACGCAGCCGGCCGCCATCAGACGGGCGCTGGTCTCGGACAGCGCCGCGCCGACGGTGGTCGTGGCGGCGGTCGCGCCGGCCGCGGCCCGGGCGGGGTCGTGAGCCGTCGCGGGGGCTTTCGAACGGGTCATTCCCGCGCCCCCGAGTCGATGCCCTCGAGCTGGGACTGCCGGTCGCGCGTGGCCAGCTCGTCGATGATCCGGTCCAGGCCCTTGCCCATCAGCACACCGGCGAGGTCGCCAACCGAGAGCCCGATGCGGTGGTCGGTGACGCGGTCCTGGGGGAAGTTATAGGTGCGGATCCGCTCGGAGCGGTCGAGCGAGCGGACCTGCGAGCGCCGCTCGGCCGCGAGCTGCGCCTGCTGGTCGGCGATCGCCTTGTCGAGCAGGCGGGCGCGGAGCACCCGCAGCGCCTTCTCGCGGTTCTGGATCTGTGACTTCTCGTCCTGCATGGCAACGACGATACCGGTGGGCAGGTGGGTGACGCGCACGGCCGAGTCGGTGGTGTTCACCGACTGCCCGCCCGGGCCGGTCGAGCGGTACACGTCGATCTTGAGGTCGGCCGGGTCGAGCTGGACGTCGACCTCCTCGGCCTCGGGCAGCACGTTGACCCCGGCCGCGGAGGTGTGGATGCGCCCCTGCGACTCGGTCACCGGCACCCGCTGGACCCGGTGGACGCCGGCCTCGTACTTGAGCCTGGAGTAGGCGCCGCGGCCCTTGACCGCGAACACGACCTCCTTGAAGCCGCCGTCCAGGTCCGAGAGGCTCTGCGAGAGGATCTCGACCTTGTAGCCGTGCTGCTCGGCCCAGCGCGTGTACATGCGGTACAGGTCGCCGGCGAACAGCGCCGCCTCGTCGCCCCCGGTCCCCGCGCGGACCTCGACGATCACGTCCTTCTGGTCGCTGGGATCCTGGGGGGCGAGCGCCTGCTTCAGCTCGCTCTCGAGCTGGTCGATGCGCTCCTGCGCGCCGCGCAGCTCCTCCTCGAGCATGGCGCGGCCGTCGGCGGAGCGCTCCTCCTTGAGGAGCTGCCGGCCGGCGGCGAGGTCGTCCCGCGCCGCCTTCAGGGCACGGTACGAACGCACCACGTCGCCAAGCTCCGCGTAGCGCTTGGACAGCTCGATGAAGCGGGCGTGATCGGCGAGCACCTCCGGGTCAGAGAGCTGCCGCTCGATCGAGGTATAGGTCTGCTCGATCTCGTCGAGTCGTTGGGAGAACACGGATTGGCTCCTACCTTCGCACATCAGTGGGCTGCGCTGGCCGGACGGCCGCCGCGCTACCCACCTCCAGGCAGGTCCTCCGGCTGGCCGACGGCACGCGGCTGCGCGGCGCCGTCGCGGGCGCCCAGCACCACCGGCGACGGCAGCGGCACGACCTTGCTGCGCTCGGTCTCGGGCAGCACGTGCTCGAGCGCGCGGATGGCCACCTCGATCTGGTCCTGGCTCGGCGGCTTGGTGGTCAGCATCTGCAACCACAGCCCCGGCTTCATGATGGCCCTGACCAGGGCGGAGCGCTCGCGGCCGGCGCCGAGCCTGATCCCCTCGTAGGCGATGCCGACGATCACCGGGACCGCCACCAGTTGCAGCGGCACCCGCACGAACAGCGGCGGCCGGCCCACGATCGAGAAGCCGACGGTGAACAGCACCAGCGTGACCACGAACAGGATCAGCAGGAAATTGGTGCCGCAGCGGACGTGCAGCGTCGGGAAGCGGTCCACGTTGCCCGGCGTCAGCGGCAGCTTCGCCTCGTAGCAGTGGATCGCCTTGTGCTCGGCGCCGTGGTACTCGAAGACGCGCCGGATGTCCTTGAGCTGCGAGATGATCGCGATGTAGGCGAGGAAGAATCCGAGCCGCACCAGGCCCTCGACCAGGTTGAAGATCAGGTTGTTGGGCAGGTGCCGCGAGAGCCAGTTGGTCCCGGTCGCCGGGATCAGAATGAACAGCAGCGAGAAGAACACCGCGCCGATCGCCAGCGACCAGCCCATCTGCTTGTCGCTGAGCTGCTCCTCCTCGCCGAGCGCCTGGTTGCCGGAGATCGACAGCGCGCGCATGCCGATCGCCAGCGAGTCGGCGAGCACGCCGATGCCGCGCAGGAACGGGAGGCGGAACAGCGATGTGCGGGAGGCCAGCGGACGCAGGTCGTGCTGCTCGACGTAGATGTCGCGCTGCGGGCGCCGCACGGCCACGGACCAGGTCTCGCGGCCGCGCATCATCACGCCCTCGAGGACCGCCTGGCCTCCGTAATAAAAGGGTGTGCCCTCCGCCGGGCGGTCCTGGCGGTCCGTCACATTGGCTCCCAGGGGTCTCTGTCTTTTAGGACTGGGCCTCGGGCGCGCGCCGCTTGCCGTAGCGACGCTCGAACCGCTCGACACGGCCGCCGGTGTCGACCAGCTTCTGCTTGCCCGTGTAGAAGGGGTGGCACTTGGAGCAGATGTCCACCCGCAGCTCGGACTGTGTCGAGCGCGTCTGGAAGGTCTCGCCGCACGAGCATCGAACGGTCGCGACCTTGTAGTCAGGGTGAATGCCCTGCTTCATGCTTGTTGACGCTCCTTTGGGGAAATCTTGGCGCCGGCTCGCCCGCGCGGAAGGTCGCAAAAGCGGAGCCGAACGAACCGATTGATCGTACACCAAGGCTGACGCTTCCCAACCGCCCGCCGGACGCTCCCGGGCGGGCCGTCTCGTCGCCTTCGTTTGAGGTCAACGCGCCGGCCATGGCCCGGCATTCCCGGCACCGCCGGCGGGCCAGTTCGGCACGCCGGCGGGCACCTCCTGCGGGATCAGCTGCCGATGTTGGCGCGCTGGATCTGCCGCAGGAACTCCTGGTTGGTCTTGGTGGCGCGCATCTTGTCGACCACCAGCTCCAGCGCCTGTGCCGGCTCGAGGGCGCCGAGCACCCTGCGCAGCTTCCAGGCGACCACCAGCTCCTCGTCGCTGAGCAGCAGCTCTTCCTTGCGGGTCGAGGAGGCGTCGACGTCGAGCGCCGGGAAGATGCGCCGCTCGGAGAGCTTGCGGTCCAGCCGGACCTCCATGTTCCCCGTGCCCTTGAACTCCTCGAAGATGACCTCGTCCATCCGGGAGCCGGTGTCAACCAGCGCGGTCGCGAGGATCGTCAGCGAGCCGCCGTCCTCGATGTTGCGGGCCGCGCCGAAGAACCGCTTGGGCGGGTAGAGGGCCGAGGAGTCGACACCACCGGAGAGGATCTTGCCGCTCGCCGGGGTGGCCAGGTTGTAGGCGCGCGACAGGCGGGTGATGCCGTCGAGCAGGATCACCACGTCCTTGCCGTACTCGACCAGGCGCTTGGCGCGCTCGATGGTCAGCTCGGACACCTGGCAGTGGTCGTCGCTGGGGCGGTCGAACGTCGAGTAGATCACCTGCGCCTCGGTCGAGCGCTGCATGTCGGTGACCTCTTCTGGCCGCTCGTCGACCAGCAGGATGATCAGGACCACCTCGGGGTTGTTGGCGCTGACCGCGTTGGCGATCTGCTTCATCAGGGTGGTCTTGCCCGCCTTCGGCGGCGACACGATCAGCCCGCGCTGCCCCTTGCCGATCGGGCACATGATGTCCATCACGCGCGTCGAGATCTCGGTCGGGGTGTGCTCGAGCCGGAGCCGCTCGTTCGGGTACAGCGGGGTGAGGTCCTTGAAGTCCTTGCGCTGGCGCGCGACCTCGGGCTCCATCCCGTTGACCCGGTCGACGCGGACCAGAGCCGCGTACTTCTCGGAGTCGCGCGGGAGCTTGACCGCGCCCTCGATCTCGTCGCCGCGGCGAAGGCCCGTGCGCCGGATCATCGACAGGGGCACGTAGACGTCGTCAGGGCCTGGGAGGTAGCCGTTCACCCGGAGGAAGCCGTAGCCGTCCTGTGAACGGATGTCGAGGGTTCCGGTCCGGGTGACCTCGGGCCGGTCGTCGGGCGCCGCCGCCCGGTCGCGCGAGTCGGGCCGGTCGATGACCGCGACGTTGCCCTGCTCGCTGCCGTAGCGGTTGCGGCGCCGGTTGCGGTTGCGCCGCCGGCCGCCGCCCTGCTGGTTGCTGGACTGGTTGTCCCAGCGGCCGCCCTGCTGCTGATTGTTGTTTCCGTTCCAGTCGCGCCGCTGCCCGCGGTCGCCCTGGGTTGCTTCCTGGTTCTGCTGTCCTTCGGCGGTCGCCTGGCCGGTCTGGCCGCTCTGGCCCTGGCCGCCCTGCGCCTGACCGCCATCGGCCTGGCCGTCGCCGCGGGCGGCGTCGCCCACCTGGCCGTCGGACTGGCGGTCCGCCGGCGCGTCGGAGCGCCGCTCCTCGGTGCCGGTGCCGCTGTTGGTGCTGTCGGTGGCGCCGCGGGCCCCGTCACCGCGGGCCCCGTCGCCTTCGCGCTGCCCGGCGGGCCGCTCCTGCCGGTCCTGGCCGTCCGCGCCGGACTCTGGTCGCGACTGTGTGTCGCCTTGGTGGTCCGTGGCCGCGGCGGTGGTCCCGGCGGGGCCGTTCGCCTGCGCGCCGCCCCCGTGGCTGGCGTCGACGCCGCGACCGGCGTCATCGCCCGGGGGTCTGCCGTTGCCTTCGCCGCCCTGGACCGCGTTCGTCGGCGGTCCGGAGGCCTGCGCCCCGGGACCGTCGGAGACCGCCAGCTCGGCGATCGGCACGCCCGCGTCGCGGGTCATGCGGCGGCGGCCCAGACGCTCGGCACCGTTGGAGCCTTGACTCGAGTCGTCGCCGGTGAGCGACTGCTGCGCGGGAGCGTCCTCGGCGACCGGGGTCGCCGAACGCCGTCCGCGAGCACTCGGGGTCGACGAAGGAACGAACTCGACACCCTGGGCCTTGGCGATGATGGCGCCGATCAGGTCGGCCTTGCGCAGACGCTGGTAACCCTGGACACCCATCGAAGAGGCGATCGCCTGCAGCTCAGGCAGCACCTTGGCCTCAAGTATGCCGCGTTCGGTGGTTGACATCTTCACCTTCCTGTGGTGATTCCTGCCTGATCGGCGGTACTCCGCTGTTCGTCGAGAGAGGTGATGAACGGCGCCGCCGTCAGGCGCCAGCGAAATTTCGCGCTGCTCCCCTTCTGCGACGAGGGTGCGTCCGCCCAGCACGAAAGCCCGCGCCACACTGCGTAGCCTTCTGGGGGAGGCCAGGAGCCGATCGCTTCGATGCTGTTCAGTCCCCCGGACTCCCTCAGCTCAGGACGAGCTCCCGCTGAGGTATCGGATCACGCGACCCGGTCGCCTATCGAAAGGAACGTTTGGTCTGCCGTCACTGGCCTGAATCGCCGCTTGCCCCCGCGGGACTGCAACGTCGGATGTGCACTGCAAGCCACAGAAATCGCCAAAGCGATGTGCGCGGAATGCGGGGGCGTCGACCGAATTGGCCAGCGACTGTGACCTCCCGCATTGTAGAGGTCAGCAATCGCCGAGCGCAACAGCCTCGTGCAAGACGGCCACTCCTCTTGCCATACCCTACTCCTCCATCAGAACCCGGAGGTCCCCCTCCTTCTCGAGCAGCGAGAACCCGGTCGTCTCGCCCTGGCGGCGGAAGACGACCGAGATGGTCGAGTGGCCGACGCGGAGGTTGTGGAGCTCGACCGTGTTGAGCCACGGTGGCAGGTGCGGCTGCTTGACCAGAAGGGTGTTCTCCGGCGCCGTCGCCGAGATGCCGAGCATCGCCTGGAGGAGCAGGAACGGCGCGCCCGACGCCCACGCCTGCGGCGAGCAGGCGACCGGGTAGGCCACCGGCCGCTGCGGCGAGCGGCGCGTGAAACCGCAGAACAGCTCCGGCAGCCGCATGTCGTCGACGGTCACCGCCATGTCGAACAGCGCGGTCGCCAGGCGGTTGGCCGCCTTGGCGTGCCCGTAGCGCTTGAGCCCCGCGCCGATGAAGGCGTTGTCGTGCGGCCAGATGGAGCCGTTGTGGTAGCTCATCGGGTTGTAGGCGACCGAAGCCTTGGAGAGCGTGCGGATCCCCCAGCCCGAGAACATGTCCGGCGCCAGCAGCCGGCGGGCCATCAGGTGCGCCCGCTCGTGGTCGACGATGTCGCAGTAGAGGCCGTGGGCCGGGTTCGAGGTCACGCTGGCGACCTGCCGCTTCTCGCCGTCGAGCGCTTCGGCGAAGTACTGCTCCGACTC
>JBEDUQ010000362.1:0-20628 GCA_040414855.1 Actinomycetota bacterium | reverse complement strand
TCGACCTGGACCGACGGCGGCTCGGAGAGCGGCACGCCCCCTTGATGCGCGAGGCTGTCGCGGGCCCGCTCGCCGGCAAGCCCTGGGTCGAGCACGATCTGGCCCGTGTCGCGGAAGCGGGCGGTGTCGATGCCGGTGGAGCCAGCGATTGCGGCGGCGTCGGCGGCGTTGGCGAGCAACTGCCTGGCACCGAACGCGCGCCAGAGGTCGAGGCTCAGGCCACCGACGAACAGGAGCATGACGGCGAGACCCAGCAGCCACACGGTGATGGAGCCGCGCTCACCGCCCGCGGCGGGCGCCGACCTGGATCGAAGCCTCGGCATGGCGATCACGGTCCCTGTGAGAAGGATCGGTAGTCGTCGACCCGCTCAGCGTGGACGGCCGTCCACGACCAGCGTCCCACGGTTCCCACCAGGGGGACCACCAGCGCGGGCATCCGCACGGTCACGCGCGACACGACCGTCTGCCCGCCGGCGAGCCCGCCTCCGGCGCTGAAGTCGGGCCCGAGCACCTCGGCCGCCGGGACGCCGTAGTCGGCGGCCACCTGGTCGACCGCCCGCTTGGCGGCGGCGACGCCGGCGCTCCAGGAGCCGGCGATGGCGACCTCGCGGGCGCTCTCGTTGGCCGCGCGCTGTGCCATCGCCTGGCGCTCGAACCAGGTCGGCAGCACCAGCACGAGCAGGGTGACCGGGACGACGATCACGCAGACGCCGAGCACGAACTCGGACGCGACGAAGCCTCCGTTGGAGCCCCGACGCCGCGGCCTCATGGCGATGCCTCCGAGCCCGAGCCGACATCGGGCGTGGTCGTCGTGGTGACCGCGGTGAACGGCTCGTCGACGGCGCTGGCGCGCAGATCGATCGGCCAGTCCGGCACGCCGGGAAGCCAGCTCGGCAGGTAGCCGGCGGCGTTGGCGCGGACCTGACCATCGACGACCGCGCAGCGCAGCTCGACGTGCGCGCCGATCGGCCCGCCGAGCAGGCTGCGCCTGACCGCCTCGGCGGCGGCCTGGCAGGCTCCCGCCGAGCCGCTGGCGCGGCTGCCGCTGCGCACGCCCTCGTCGAGAGCGGAGCGGACGACGCCGCGGGCGTACTGGTACACGATCGCGTTGCAGGCGATCACGAACAGCAGCAGCGACAGCGCCACCGCCAGCACGAACTGGGTGGTGACGAAGCCGCCGGCGCGGTGGGCGGGCCCACGGATGCGGCGTTGCCAGGGTATGGACATCGGTCGCCGTCCCCGGTCTAGGTACCGCCGCCGGAGCTGGTGATCTGCTGCTGCATCCACCGGATCAGGTCGAGTCCGAACGTCCGCATGGCCGCCCAGATCGCGATCAGCGCGACCACGGCGAGGGCGGCGCCCGCGAGCCCTTCGGCGGTGGAGAAGCCGCCGTCGGCGCCGGCGCGCCGGACGTGGTCGAGGCGGCCGAGCACCGCGGTCACGAGCCGGCCGGCGGCCGCCTCCAGTCGCACGTACAACCAGGGCATGTGCTACCTCCTTTCGTGCTCACCGCCCCATGAGCCCTCCGAAGACGATCGATGGAAGTGGTGCCGCCACGAACAACAGCAGCACCGGCGCGAGGATCACCACGATCGGGATGATGGTCGCGGCGCGCTGGCGGGTGGCCAGCCGCCGCAGGTCCTCGCGGCGCTGGCTGTGCAGGTCCCGGCTCAGGTCCATGAGCCCGGTCGCGAGGTCGGCGCCGTGCTCGGCGCTGGCCGCCAGCAGCCGATAGGTCCGCGCGGCGTGCGGCTCGGCGCTCTGGAGCGCCGCGTGGGTCAGCGCCTCGCTGATACGCACGCCGCTGCGGTGCGCTCGCAGCACTTCGGCCAGCTCGGCGACCAGCGCGCCGCTGCCGCGCTCGACCACGCGCTGCATCGCCTGGATCACCCCGCCGCCGACCCGCACGTGCATCGCGAGCAGGTGGTTCACGGTGTAGAGCTCGACGCGCATCTCCTCGCGCCTGCGGGCGATCAGCCGGTCGAGCCTGCCGCGCGGCCAGGTGAGCCCGAAGATCAGCCCGACCGCGCCCACCAGCAGCGCGGCCTCCGTTGCGTGACCGACCAGCAGGCCGAGGCCGATCCCCGCGAAGGTCGCGACGGCGGCGGTGGTGACCGCCTGGACGCGGTACTGGAGGGCGCGCCTGGCCTCCGGCACGTCGCCGAGCACGCCGGCGTGCCGCAGCCGCAGCAGCAGTCGCTCGTCCCCGCCGCGGTCGACCACGCCGCCGAGCGCGTCGGCCAGCCTGACGACCATGGGGCCGAGCAGCCGCACCAGCACCGAGTCGGAGCGGTCGACCGGCGAGTCCGCGAGCACCAGCGTGTCGGGACGGTGGCCGAGCGAGCTCCGGCTGGAGATGGTGTAGGGGCGCACCCGATCGCCGAGCGCGGTCGGCCGCAGGATCGCCCAGGCGACGCGTGCCGCGGTGAAGCCGGCGAGCAGCGCGGCGAGAACCACCCGGCGGTCGGCCAGCAGGGCAGTGACCGCGTCGGTCACCGCGCCGGTCACGGTCCCGGCGCCGGTCACGGTCCCGCCCACCTTCCGGGCCCCGGTGGCCCTGCCGGTCCGGGCGGCCCCGATGGCCGTGGCGGTCCGGACGGCCCCGATGGCCGTGGCGGTCCGGACGGCGCCGATGGCCATGGCGGTCCGGACGGCCCCGGTGGTCGTGGGGGCCCAGGGGCCCCCGGCCCGGAACCGACCGGAGCGACCTCGCTCTGCGCCGCCAGCGTGGGCGCGGCGCCGAAGACCCTCGGCTCGCCCCGCAGCCGCGCGAACCGCTGGACCAGCCACAGCCCGAGGACGCTCCAGATCGCCGCGACCACCACGATCGCCAGGCCGGAGGGGGTGCGGTAGAAGTCCTGGAACGGCCCGGGCCGCGCGACCAGCAGGAGCAGCACCAACCACGGCAGCGAGAAGACGATGCGCGCGTTGATCTTGCCCTCGAGCGCGTTGGTCTTGATCTCCTCCTGGGTGTTGAGGTCGTCGGTGGTGGCCTCGATCAGCTCGTCGATGATGCTGAGCAGGACCTGGCCGCCACGCCGCTGCGCCAGCACCAGCACCTCGATCACCCGGTCCGAGGTGGGGTGGGCCAGCTCCTCCTTGACGACCTCCAGCGCGGCGACCGGCCCGAGCGCCCTGGACAGGGTCGGCCAGCGCTCGAACGCGACCCGGATCGGCCCGGGACCGACGGCGGCCAGCTCCCCGAGGGCGCGGTCGAGCGAGAGCCCTGCCGCGATCGAGCTGGACAGCTCGCGGAGCGCGTCGGGCCAGGCGAGCTGGACAGCCCGCAGCCTGGCCGCGCGTTGCCTCGCGAAGAACGCCGCCGGCGCGCAGCCGGCCACGACCGCCGGCATCAGCGCGACGCCCGGCGTGCGAGTCAGCGCGCCGACCGCCAGGAACGCGAGCAGCCCGACGGCCGCCGAGCCGGTCACGAACTGGCGAGGGCTGAGCCGCGCGCCCGCCTGGTCGAGCCAGAGCTGCCTGTGGCCGGGCTGGCGCGGGCGGCCGTCGTCGGGCCGCTGGAGGCGGCGGAGCGGCGACACGCCCAGGACCAGGCCCATCGCCAGGTACGCGAACGCCCCGCAGGCCAGGGCAGCCAGCAGGATCATGGCGCCAGCTCCTGGAGATACGACGCCTCGCGGAGCTCGAATGGGGAGACGCGGCCTTCGAGGATGTCGGCGAGGTCCAGTCCGCGCGGCAGGGCGCGGTCGATGACCTCCGCGTTGTGCGGCATGGTCCCGGTCCAGGCCAGCGGCTTGCCGAGCGCCTCGCGGCGGAACAGGACCTCGTGGCTGAAGTCGTCGTGCAGGCTCGGGACCAGCTCGATGATCTCCCTGGTCTGGCGCAGCAGGCCGGGCGCGTGCGCCGAACGGCCGGGACCACCGCCAGCCGCGCCCTCGTCGACCTCCAGGTGCATGACGTACTTGATGGAGGACGCGAGCACCTCGCGGACGTCGCTGGACTGGACGTTCTCGCCGGCCATGATGGCGGCGTTGACCAGCGCGGTGAGCGCGTCGCGGGCGGAGTTGGCGTGGACCGTGCAGGCGAAGCCGCAGCCGGCGTTGACGGCCCGGACGATCTCGAACGCCTCGGCGCCGAGCACCTCGCCGACCACGATGTAGTCCGGACGCATCTTGAGCACGAACTTGATCAGGTCGCGCAGGGTGATCTCGCCCTCGCCGGCGAGCGAGCGCGCCCTGGACTCGAGGTACGAGATGGTCGGGCGCTCGTCGATCAGCTCGCGGGTGTCCTCGACGACGCGGATGCGCCGTTGCGGCGGCACCGCGGCCAGGACGGCGCCGAGCATCGAGGTCTTGCCGGCGAACGGCGGCCCGGAGATCACCAGCGACAGCCGGGTCTGCGCGACCGCCCAGAGCAAGCCGGCTGCCGGCCAGGTCAGCGAGCCGCGCCGGACCATGCTGGCCAGCGACTCGTTGCGGAGCTGATGGAAGCGGATGGTGCACGAGAGCTTGTCGGCGACCGGCGGGATCGCCGCCGAGATGCGCGCCCGGCCGCCGAGGACGCGGGCGTGGACCAGCGGGCTCTGGGTGTCGAGATGGCGCTGGGTCGCGGCCAGCAGCCGGTCGACCGCCTGGCGGTTCTCGTCCTCCGTGGTCGGCGCGACCAGGGTCTGGCGGCGGCCCGAGGCGTCGACGTACATGACCAGGTCGCCCTCGATCTCGATCTCCTCGATGCCCCGCGCGTCGAACAGACCGCTGAGCGGCCCGAACCCGGTGATCGAGCGGACCACCCGCTCGGCGATCGCGTCGACGTCGCCGAGCCCCCTGCGCTCGCTGGCCGCCGCGCTGCGCTGCCACTGGCGGATCGCGTCCTCGGTGCGGTGGCGGATGGCGGCCTCGTTGGCCGGGTCGACCTTCTGGTCCTCGATCCAGCGCAGCACGGTCGCGCGGATCTGCTCATAGGCGCCGGTGCGCGCGGCCGGGGTCATCTCGCGGCTCCCTTGCGGCCGGCGCGACGCGCGGCCCGCCCGCCGCCGAGCCAGCCGAGGCCGCCGTCCGGGGCGGTCGGAGCGACCGGCAACTCCGACGCCAGCCCCTGGACCGCTTTGACGAACGGGCCGTTGGAGACGGTGTGACCGTTCCAGACCGCCTCGTGGACCCGCCGGTCGGCCGGCAGGAGGCCGAGCGAGGACGGCGCGAAGCTACGCAGCACCTCGCGCTCCAGCTCGCCGCGCTTGAAGCCGCCGGCCGGCGCCTGGTTGAGCACCAGGTGCAGCGGCTTGGACCTGGCCAGCTCGCTGTGACCGGCGAGCCAGTCGAGCAGCCGCGACAGGCCGACCGGCGTGGCGGAGGCGACAACCACGAGCTGGTCGGCGACCAGGAGCATCGCCCGGGTGATGCCGTGGCGCGCCAGGCCTCCCTGGGCGACCACGTCGTCGCTGCGCGAGCCGGTGTTCACCAGCACCTGGCTGTGGGTCCTCGCCAGCTCGCCGACGACCTCGGCGACCGAGTCGGGCCGCAGGTCGCGCCAGTCCCGGGCGCTGGCGAGCCCGCAGAGCAGCTCGAAGCCGCCGTCGCGCGAGGACAGCGAGACGGTCGCCTCGGCCAGGCTGCCGACCCCCCGCTCGACCGCGTCCACGGCGTTGCGCAGGTTCGGCACCAGGGGCCGGGCCATCCGCTGGGCCAGCGATGGCGCCACCTCGTCGGCGTCGACCAGCACGGTGCGCTCCTTGCGGGCGTTGAGGACACCCGCCAGCGCCAGCGCGACCTCGGTGGCGCCGGCCCCGCCGGAGACCGCCAGCACGGCGGTGACCAGCCCGCGCGGCGGCCGTCTCGGGGTGGGCTCGCGCGGCGGCGGGTCGAGGTCGCCGACCAGCTCGTGGCCCAGCTCCCTGGCGATCGCGGCGAAGCTGTCCTCGGCCCCGGCGCGGAGCGGCGGCGCCAGCGCCAGGATCGCCTCGACCAGCTCCTCGGGCGCGGCGCTCTCGGGGACCGCGGCGTCGACGCCGAGGCGGCCGAGCGACTCCCTGGCCTCGTGGTCGCCGGCGGCGTGGATGGCGATGATCCGCCGGCCACGATGGTGCAGCTCGCCGACCATGCGCGGCGTCAGCACGCCGGCGGTGTCGTCCACCACCAGCACGGCGTAGCCGTCCTGGAGCGCGTCCTCCTCGACCAGCACCCGCGTCCGGACCACCGCGCCGCCGTGGTCGGCGACGTGCCGGAACAGCTCCTGGGCCCAGGAGCGGTGCGAGACGCCGATGGCGATCTCGACCGGCACGCTCACGGCCCGGCCCCCTGCCCTCCCCCGCCGCCGGCGCCGGCCGAAGCGCCGCCGTCCGGAGCGCCGCCGGCCGCGCCGTCGGATGTGCCGGTCCCGGCCGCGCCATCGGAGGCGCTCCCCGGACCCCCGCCGGCACCCGAGGCGCTGTCGGACGCGCCGGTCGAGCGCACCACCTCGAACCGTTGGCCGCGGATCGCCGCGGCCAGGCGGAGGGCCTGCTTGGCGTCCACCGCGACCGTCAGGCTCGACGAGCTGGCGGCGGCGCCGATCACGCCGCCGTCGGGCCGGTTGACCGCGAGCACCTCGGCGCCGGTTACGACGTAGCTGGCCTGGCCGCCCTCGTCGACCTGGATCACGTCGAGGCGGTCGCCGGCCGCCAGCGCGCCGCCGACGGCGTGGGCAGGGTCGACCGGGATGCTCATCGCCCGCAGGGCCGACGGGGCGGCGGGCGGCCGCAGGTCGCCGCGGCTGAGCAGCTCCCCCGGCTCGATCGTGCGGGTGGCGATCCAGCCGCTGAAGCGGCCGAGCGAGGCCGGGTCGACCAGCCGTTCGCGCACGTCAGCGGGCACGTTGACGTCGACGAGCCGCAACCCGTCGCGCTCGATGGTCGTGCCGGCGCGGATCTCGACGCCGGCGGCGGCGACCCGGAAGCTGGCGTCGCGCTCGCGCAGCAGGCTGAACACCAGGACGGTCGCCAGCAGGCCGGTGAGCAGGGTGATGACGTGGCCGAACGACAGCCTGGAGCGCGAGGCGGGGCGCCTCGACGCCGCGGAGGAACCAGAGCGGCCTGGGGGGACCGCCGTGTCTGGAGCCTGCATCGACGACTCCTGGGGGAATGATCAGTTCACCGGCTCGACTGAGCCGAGAGCTTCGCTGGTCTTTATTGGTACAGCGGCATTGCCAGCTACAGGAGCTGTGGGAGGGAGAGTCTGGACCATCAAGTTTGTGGTGGGAAGACGGATTATAGAGCTTTCTGGCATTGACAACGTGCCGCTCGATCGATGAGATCAGCGCACGGGTCCGGTTTCCCTGGAGGTGGAGGTAGGCGCATGGGTGCGCGGCACTCGATCGTCCATCACAGTCCCCACGCGGACGTCCAGATCCCGGACGTGCCGCTGCATGAGCTGGTGCTCGGAGCGGCCGCCGATCGGAGCGACCGGGCGGCGCTGATCGACGGCCCGAGCGGCCGCACGCTGACCTACGGCCAGCTCGCCGAGAGCGTGCGCCGGGTCGCGGCGGGGCTGGCGGCGCGGGGCTTCCGAAAGGGCGATGCCTTCGCCGTCTACCTGCCCAACGTCCCCGAGTACGCAGTGGCCTTCTACGGCGTCTCGATGGCCGGCGGGGTCTGCACCACCGCGAATCCGCTCTACACCGCGGATGAGCTGGCCAACCAGCTCAAGGACTCGCGGGCTCGGTTCCTGCTGACCGCGCCGCCGCTGCTGGAGCGCGCCAGGGCCGCGGCCGAGCGCTCGGACGTCGAGGAGGTGCTGGTCCTCGGCCAGGCCGAGGGCGTGACGCCGTTCTCCGAGCTGCTGGCCAGCGAGGGCGACCCGCCGGCGATCGAGTTCGACCCCGACGAGGACCTGGTGGCGTTGCCCTACTCCAGCGGCACCACCGGGCTGCCCAAGGGCGTGATGCTCACTCACCGCAACCTGGTCGCCAACCTCTGCCAGGGCGACGAGTTCCTGGTCGCGGACCAGGACGAGCAGGTCATCGCGGTGCTGCCGCTGTATCACATCTACGGGCTGACGGTGCTGATGTGCGGGGCGGTCTGGAAGGGCGCGACCCTGGTCACCATGCCCCGGTTCGACCTCGAGGAGTTCCTGCGGCTGATGCAGGACCACGCGATCACCCGGGCCTTCCTGGTGCCGCCGATCGTCCTCGGGCTCGCCAAGTCCCCGCTGGTCGACAAGTACGACCTGTCGGCGCTGAACACGGTGGTCTCCGGCGCGGCCCCGCTGGACTCCGGGCTCGAGGCGGCCGCCGCGCAGCGGACCGGCGCGACCGTCACCCAGGGCTGGGGGCTCACCGAGACCAGCCCGGTGCTGACCACCAACCTCGGCGGCGAGCCGCGCCCCGGCTCGGTGGGCCGGCTGATCCCCAACACCGAGCTGCGGGTGGTCGACCCGATCAGCGGCGAGGACCTCCCGGTCGGCGAGACCGGCGAGCTGGTCGCGCGCGGCCCGCAGGTGATGAAGGGCTACCTCGGACGGCCGGAGGACACCGCCGGCATGCTCGAGGACGACGGCTGGCTGCACACCGGCGACCTCGGCTACGTCGACGGCAACGGCTACGTCTACGTGGTCGACCGGGTCAAGGAGCTGATCAAGTACAAGGGGCTCCAGGTCGCGCCGGCCGAGCTGGAGGCGGTGCTCCTGTCGCATCCGGGCATCGCCGACGCCGCGGTGGTCCGGGCGCCCGACGAGGAGGCCGGCGAGATCCCGAAGGCGTTCGTGGTGACCCGCGAGCCGCTGACCGCCGAGGAGGTCATGGCCTACGTGGCCGAGCGGGTGGCGCCGTTCAAGAAGGTGCGGCTCGTCGAGTTCATCGACGAGATCCCCAAGGCCGCCTCGGGAAAGATCCTGCGTCGCAAGCTGGCCGGACGGTAGCCCCGACCGGCCTCTCTGACCCGCTCATTCGAGCCGGCTTGACCGCTCCACGTAGTTGGGCCGAGATGCGGTCCTTATAGGTACGTAGTTCACGATCGCCCGGACTCGTGTAGGGTTCTACTCTTCATGGTGGCACGTGTGCGGCCGGACTCGGCCGGCATCCCGCCCAGTCCGGCTCCCCCGGCCGGCGTCAATGGGCATCCACTGCCGGGCGAGCACGCTCACCGGGCGGAAGCTGAGTTGGCGCTTCCCCCAGAGGTGCGCTCCTCGCTCGGACGGTTCTCCACGCTCGTCGGCCAGCCCTACCAGCGCCTCGAGATCGCCGCCCTGCGCGAGCTGAGCGCCCTGCCGACACCGCACTGGCCGCTGGTCAGGGCCGAGACCGTGCTGGACTGGCTGGAGCCGGCGGAGGCGGCCAGGCTGCTCGGCGAGCTGCGCGATGACGGGCTGATCGTGCCGGCGGCCGGCGGCAACTGGCGGCTCTCCGAGGAGGCGCAGCTGGTCGCGGCCGTCTGCGCGGTGCTGGCGGTGCAGAGCATCGAGCCCGAGCGGCTGGTCCGGGTGCTGTGCGCGGCGACCAGCCTGGCGCTTGCGGCCGGGACCGAGGACGAGCCGGCGATCGCGCCGCTCCTGGCGGCGGTCGACGTGCTCGACGCCGACTTCGCCACCCTGCTCGGCCTGATCGACACCGGCGAGGTCCGCGCCCTCCGCAGCGTGGCCAGGCAGGCCCGCGCGCACGCCTCGGACCTGTCGGGCCTGCTCGACCGCGAGCGCGCCGGCCTGGACCGGCTCGCCCTCACCACTTCCGCCAAGGCCTGCCTGGAGCGCGCGCCCGGCCTGGCCGCCCGCGTCGGCGCGCTCGCCGACGAGGTCGAGAGGACCTTCGGCACCCCCGCGGGCGAGCTGCCGCCCGGCAGCATCGCGGTCGACGAGCGGATCATCGGCAGGCTGATCCGCGACACCGACCTGCGGCCGCTCGGCCGGCTGGTCCGGGACCAGCTCCCGCGGCCCGCGATGGTGGTCGCCGGTCGCGCGCAGTGCAAGGGCGCGCTGGCGGCGCTGGAGTCGTGGCTCCAGGCGCCCGAGCCGGAGCCCGCCCCACTGCCGCAGCCGCGACATCTCGAGATCGAGCCGATCGACGTCGTACCCGACTTCGTGCTGGTGGCCGCCGAGGCGCTGAAGTGGCTCGCGAGCACCGACAGCCCGCTGACGAAGTGGGTCGTGGGCGGCACCTGGGCGCAGGCGACCGCGCGCATGTCGGCGGCGGTCGAGGCGTGGTCGCGCTGGGGGCCCTCCGGCGACGGCACCCTGGCGGCCGAGCTGGAGCCGCACCCGCTGCTCGAACCGATCGGCCACGACGAGATCGCGGTCGCCAGCCGCACGGTGGTGCGGCACCCGGCCGGGCCGGAGGACTCCAGCGCGACACCCGCGCCGGCGTCGGCCGAGGACGACGCCGAGGTCCCGCCCGCGTCATCCGAGCCGGAGGCCGCCGAGGCGTTCGCGCCCGAGGCTGCCGCGCCCCGGAACGGCGCGCCCGAGGCGGTCGCGCCTGACCCTGGCGAGCCGGGTGCCGGCGTCCCCGTGGCGGTGCCGGGCACGGCCGGGCGGGAGCGGGGCCCGATGCTGAACGACCCACCCGAGGAGTCCCGCTCGTGAACACGATCGAGCTCTGCCGCGTCCTCCTCACCGGCTCCGTGCCAGCGGCGGAGGTCCCGGAGCTGACCGACGAAGAGGTCCGCAACGAAGTCCGCCACCGGCTCGCCGAGGCCGGCTGCGAGCTGGCCTACGCGCCGCGCTCGGACCGTTGGGTGGCGACCCTCGGCGGCCCGCTGCCGCGGCTGGAGGACCACGCGGCGGTGATCGACCTCGGCCCGGGCGAGCTGGCCGTGCTGGCGGCCTGCTGGCTGCACCTGCGCTTCCTCGAGGCCGAACGGGCCCGCCAGGGGGCCGCGGTCGACAGCGAGGGCCGCGGCGAGCCGTGGCTCGACCCCGACGACCTCGGGATCATGCTCGGCGGCAAGCTCGGCGGGCGCGAGCTCGGCGACGTGCTCGTGCTGCTCTGCCAGGCCGGCTACCTGGAGCTGCGCGAGGGCCAGCTGTTCGCGGGACCGCTACTGGAGACCTTCGACGACCACGAGGCGTCCGAGCAGGTCCGGGAGCTGCTCGCGCGCAACCAGCGGCTCACCCACCTCCGTGAGCGCGCCGCGGCGATCCGCGCAGACCACGACGCGCCCTCCACCCCCACCGGCACGACGGCGCAGGCGCCGCCGTGGGACGGTGGAGAGAGCGAGCTCCCCGCGGAGGGATCGCGGGTCAAGGCAACCAGAGCGTCCAGGTACGGGGAGCACGATGCCTAGGCTCGAAGAAGTCCAGTTCATCCACTGGGGCTCGTTGCGGCCGGACCCCGTTCCCCTGCTCACCGACGGGATCAACGTCGCGACCGGGCCCAACGGCTCCGGCAAGACCTGCTTCCTCGACGGCATCAAGGTGCTGCTCGGCATCACCAGCTTCGCGCTCGGGCGCAGCTCCTCCAAGTACATCTTCGACGGCGGCCCCGGAGGCGTCCCGGCCGAGCGCGCGCTGCTCAAGGGCACCTTCGCCAACCCGCTGCTGCCCGACCGCGGCCAGCGCATGTTCGCAGCGGCGCCCGGCTGCGAGGACGCGCAGCGGGTGACGGTCGTCTGCCTGGTCACCAAGCAGGGGCGCCGCTACCGCGTGCTACCCGGCCGCCTGCGCTGGGGCTTCGAGCGGCCGCTCCAGCACGACCTGGCCAGCTTCCTCGAGGAGAACCCCGAGGAGGAGTGGCTCGGCCCCCGCCTCTACACCGAGCTGCTGGAGCGGGTCGGGGTCACCCGGGCGCTCCGCGAGGTGCTGGCGATCCCGCAGGGCGCCATCGACCGGATCGTCGAGGAGCGCCCGACCGGGCTGCTCAAGAACCTGCTGGAGCTGACCGGCGAGGGCGCCGTGCTGGAGGCGCTGCGCTCCGGGCGGGAGCGGACCGAGCAGTCACGCGCCGCCTACGTCGCCGCCATCGAGCGCGACCGCACCGAGCAGGAGAAGCTCGTCGAGCTCCAGAACCGCGCCGCCCGCTACCTCGAATGGGCCGGCCTACGCGACCGGCTCTCGCTGCTCCAGGAGGTCGCGCGCCCCGCCGCCGAGTACCGCGACCTGGAGGCGCAGGTCGCGCGCACCCGCGAGCAGCGGCTTCAGAAGGCGCGCGAGATCGCCGCCGACAAGGACATGCTCGGCGGGCTCGGCGAGCAGAGCCCGGTCCTGGAGGCGCGCCAGCGCGGCCTCACCGAGGACGCCGCCGACCTGCTGGCGCGCATCGCCGAGGCGACCGCGGAGCGTGAGGCGCTCGACGCTCGCATCGCGGTCATGGGGGCGCGGGTCGAGCAGGCGGCGACCGCCTCGAACCGGCTCCAGGACCTCGCCGGCAGGCGCCCGCCCGAGCAGGCCGAGGCGGACATCACGGCGGCCGAGTCGAACCTCCAGAAGGCGCTGGCGCGGCGGCGCGAGGTGTCGGCGCTGCTCGACAGGCGCGAGGCCGAGGTGGACAACCTCGAACGCGGCGGAATCCCGGCGCCGCCCGAGGTCGAGGCGTTCCGCGCCGAGCTCGGCGAGCGTGGGATCCCGGCGATGCTGGTGGCCGAGTCGCTGGACCTGGTCGACGACGCCGAGGACGCGGGCATCCGGGTCGAGGCCGCGCTCGGCGAGGCTGTCTGGGGGCTGATGGTCCCCTCCGAGGCGTACCGCGAGGCGACCGGGCTGGCGGCGGAGACCGGTTACCGCTGGCCGATCGTGCGGTCCGGCGCCGGCGACCCCGCCGGCGCGCTGGCCAGGGTGCACGCGCCCGCCGAGCTGGGGCTGCTGCTGGAGCGGTCGGACGCGCTCGCCGCGCTCGACGCCGGCCAGGCCCACGGGCTCGCCAGCCGCGGTCACCCGGCGGTCACCGCCGACGGCATGCGCTACACCGACGGGTATGCCCGCCTGACCGCGCCGGAACGTCCGGTCCTCGGCCGCATGGCGCGCGAGCGGCGTCTGGCCGGCGTCCGCGCCGAGCTGGGCCGCCTCACCGACGAGGCCGGCGCGCTCGACGCCAGGATCCCCGACCTGCGGGCCGCCTGGCACAAGGCGCTCAAGTCGCTGGAGGCGGCGCGCGAGCTCAGCGACCACGACGACGCCAGCGGCCGGACCGAGCGAGAGCTCGCCGAGGCCAGGGCGCGGCGGCCCGAGCTGCTGGAGCATGAGCGCGAGCTGGCCGCCGAGCTGCGCAGGCTCGACGAGCAGCGCGGCTCCGTCGGCGCCGAGCTGGGCATGGCCGCCAACATGCAGGCGGAGGTCCAGGGCCGGCTCGAAAAAGAGCTGCCGGAGCTGAGCCAGCTCGACGCGGAGCTGTCCGAGCTGCAAGGGAACCTGGAGTCGCGCCGGCTGACCCCCGAGCAGCAGGCCGTGCTCGAAGGCGGCGACCTTCCGGGCACCGAGTCGCTGCTGCGGGACGTCGAGTGGCTGACCGGGCAGGTGGCCGACCTGGACCGCTTCCCGCAGACGGTCCGCGAGCCCCGGATCCTGACCGACCGCGACATCCAGTCCTCGGTCGTCGAGGAGGCCGCGCGCGCCACCGAGGAGCGGCGGGTCGAGCTGGAACGGCAGTCGCGGCGTGTCGACGACTCCCGGACACGATTCGACGAGCTGGTCCGGGAGGTGGCCTCGAGGATCGGCCTGGAGTTCGCCCGCATCTGCGACATGGCCGGCTGGAAGGGCGAGCTGCTGCTGATCCCCGCCGACCGGCCCGACGACTACGGCCTGGACGTGCTGGTCGCGCAGCGGCCGGGCGAGCGGCTGCGGTCGTACCGCGACGCCGCCCACTCCGGCGGGCAGCGCGCCACCATCGCGATCGTGCTGCTGCTGGCCACCATGGGCGCCGCCGACGCCGCCGACCTGCTGATCATGGACGAGCACATCGCCCACCTGGACTCGACCAACATCGACCACGTCGCCGCGCTGATGCACGCGCTCGGCGGTCGGGTCCAGTTCGTGCTCGCCACGCCCACCAACGCCGAGTCGCTGCGGCTGACCTGGTGCGACCTCCAGCTCGCGTTCCTACCGCGCGACCCTGGCCGCCCCTACAGCCCGCCGATCCGGCTGCTCTCGCGCCTCGGCGTCGGCGACCTCCGCGAGCGCCTGCCCGACGGCGAGCTGGTCGCCTCCTAGCCCGATCTCGCTCGCGCCAGGGGCGACCCGCTCGCCCGGCGTTGCCGCGGTGCCGCGTCAGGCGGCCTCGTCGCTGCCCGCGGCGGCCGCGACCCGCGCCGGGACGGTCCCGGGCTTGCTCCCGTTCGCGGCGGTCGCTGTTCGGGCCTTGGCGGGCTTCGGCGCGGCCACGCGCTTCGGCGCGACCTCGCGCTCCGGCTCGGCCACGCGCTGCCGCGCGGGCTTCGGCTCGGCCACGCGCTTCGCCGCGGCCTCGGGCTCGACCTCGACCTCGGGTACGGTCTCGGGCATGCGCTTGCGTCCGGGGCGGACCAGGAACGCGTAGCCGCCCGCGAGCAGGCTCGACACCCCGGCGAGCAGCAGCGTCGAGCGCGGCCCCCACTGCTCGGACATCCAGCCGATCAGGAGGGCGCCGAGCGGCGTCGAGCCGAGCAACAGCAGGCCGTAGATCGACATCACCCGGCCGCGCATCTCGGCGGTCGCGCCGAGCTGGACGGTGGTGTTGGCGGTCGAGATCCAGGCGATGCTGAAGAAGCCGACCGGCACCAGCAGGATGCCGGCGAGCAATGGGCTACCCACCAGGCCGAGGACCAGCGCGCTCAGGCCGAAGCCGGCGAGCGACCAGAGCAGCATCGCCTGGGTCGGCCGGGCCCGGCCGGCCGCGGTCAGCGCGCCGGCGACCGAGCCGATCGCCATCACCGACGCCAAGACCCCGTACAGACCAGGGCCGCCGTGGAACGTGAACCGCGACAGCAGCGGCAGCGCCACCCGGAAGTTCAGCCCGAAGGTGGCCACCACACCCATGAGCGCAATGGTCCAGCGCAGTGTCGGGGTCGCCCAGACGTAGCGCAGGCCCTCGCGGACCTGGCCCCGAGAGCGCGACACGCCGGCCTTCCGGTAGAGCTTGGTCGGGTCCATCATCCACAGGGCGACCATGACCGCCACGTACGAGACCGCGTTGATGATGAAGGCGGGCGCGATCCCGAGCACGCCGATCAGCACGCCGGCGGCGGCCGGACCGATGATCCGCGCCGAGTTGAACACCGCGCTGTTGAGCCCGACGGCGTTGGCCAGGTGCTCGGGGCCGACCATCTCGGTCACGAACGACTGGCGGGCGGGCATGTCGAACGAGGTCACGCAGCCCAGCAGCAGCGCCAGCACGTAGATCATCCAGAGCCGGACCGCGCCCGTGGCGGTGAGGACTCCCAGGGTGAGCGCCAGGGTCGCCATCGAGGCCTGGGTCGCGATCAGCAGCTTGCGCTTGTCGAGCCGGTCGGCGATCAGTCCGCCCCAGATGCCGAGGACCAGCACCGGCGCGAACTGGAGCGCGGTGGTGATGCCGACCGGCAGCGCGCGGTTGGTGAGGCGGAGGACCAGCCAGTCCTGGGCGAGCTGCTGCATCCAGGTGCCGCTGGTCGACACCAGCTGGCCGGTGAAGAAGAGACGGTAGTTGCGGATCTCGAGGGAGCGGAAGGTGCGGTGGACGGCGAGCTTGACCTTGCTCACGAGCAGTCCTCCTCGAGCAGCCGCTCGAGCACCGCGGTGGCCTCGCGGAGCACATCGAGATCGGCCTTGCCGAGGGTAGCCAGGCGCGTGGCGAGGTAGGCGTCCTTCCGAGTCCTGGTGGTCTCGAGCAGCTCGCGGCCGCTCTCGGTGACCGCGACCCGGCTGACCCGGCGGTCGCTGGCGTCGGTGGTGCGCGCGACCAGGCCGGACTCCTCCAGGTTGGCGACGATGCGGGTCACGGTGGGCGGGCGGAGGCGCTCGACCGAGGCGAGACGGCCGAGGGTGATCGGGCCCAGCCGGCCGATGCTGGCCAGCGCCGAGAGCTGCGATGCGGTGACCTGGCCCTGGGCCTGCTGGCGGAGGCGGCGCGCGAGGCGGCCGACGGTGAGCCGCAGGCTCTCGACCAGGTCGTGGTCGACTTCGGGTGGAACGAGGGGAACGGTTGGCTGCATGAGGCTCCTTGCCGCGGGGAACACCGCGAGAGTACTTAGCATTGCGAAATATTGTTCTCAGCGTAGCACCGAGAACGCCCAAGCCGCCACGATTCGGTCCCCTCGACCTGGCGCCGGTTGCGTTGGCGGCGCGCAATCCTCAACCGAAACTTGAGTTTCGCGTCTTGATCGGCGCACGAACCTCAACTTCTTGTGTAGGATCGGGTCGATGCCCGCCAACCAGCGGCGCGAACTGCGCCATCGCCTCACGGCTATCGCCGGTGCCCAGTCCGGCTACTTCAGCGCCGCCCAGGCCAAGGCGGCCGGCTACTCCTACCAGGCGCAGAAGCAGAACGCCGACCGCGGCAACTGGCACAAGGTGGGCCGCGGGCTCTTCCAGCTCCCCGGTTGGCCGGCCGGCCGTCACGGCGACCTGGTGCGGCTGTCGCTCTGGAGCCGAGGCCGCGCGGTGGTGTCGCACGAGTCGGCGCTGTCCGTGCACGACCTCGGCAACGTCAACCCCGCCCGCATCCACCTGACCGTCCCCAAGGGGTTCCGCCAGCGGCCGCCCGGCGGCGTGGTGCTGCACCAGGGCGTCCTGCCAGAGGGCGACGTGCGCGACCAGGAAGGCTTCCGGGTCACCACGCCGCTGCGGTCGCTGCTCGACACCGCCGCCGGCGACCTCGACCTCGACCTGCTGGCCGGCGCCGTCCGCGACGCGCTCGAGCAGGGCGCGCTGACCCGATCCAGGCTGCTCGCGCGCGCGGAGGAGCTCGGCCCTCGGGCCGCCCTCCGCATCGAGCGGGCCCTCCAGCAAGGAGCGAGCTGATGTCCTACGAGACCCCTGGCGCGCTTCGCGCCGCGCTCGAGGCGCGCATGTCGGCGCCGGACGGGACCACCGTTCCCGGGCTCGAGCGGCTGCGCCGGCGGGCCGTGTTCGAGCGGCTGCTGGTCCGGCTCCACCACGCCAACCCCGGGCGGTGGGTGCTCAAGGGCGGCATGGCGCTCGAGGTGCGCCTGGGCGACCGTGCCCGCACCACCCGCGACCTCGACCTGGCGCTCCGGCAGGCCGTGGACGACGCCGCCTCCGTCCGGGACCAGCTGATCGAGGCGCTGGCCGAGGACCCCGAGGCGGACGGCTTCGAGTTCCGGGTCGGTCCGGCGAAGGTGCTCGACCCCGACGAGGCCGGGCGGCCGGGCTGGCGCTTCGCGATCGACGCCCGGCTCGACGGGCGCACCTTCGCCAACGTGCGCCTCGACGTGGTCGCGCGGACCGAGGAGATCTCCGCGACCGACCAGATCACGCTCCACAGCATGCTGGCGTTCGCCGGCTTCCCCGACCACCAGATCGAGGCGGTCGATCCCGCGCAGCACTTCGCCGAGAAGCTCCACGCCTTCACGCGCCCGTACGGCGACCGTCCCAACAGTCGCGTCAAGGACCTGCCCGACCTGCTGCTGCTGGTCGACCAGGGGCTGAACCCGTCGGTCGAGCTGCTGGCCGCGGTCGACCACGTCTTCGCGGTGCGCTCGACCCACGAGCTCCCGGTCGAGCTGCCGGATCCTCCCACCGACTGGGCGGACCGCTACACGACGCTCGCGGACGAGCTCGGCCTGCGCGCCGGCACGGTCCGCGAGGCGATGGCCACCCTGCGCCCGTTCTGGGCCGCCACGCTCGCCGCGCCCGGGTCAGCGCGGTTGCCCGCCCAGGCCGAGCCGGCCGAGCTCGCGGAGCCGGCGGAGCCGGCCGAGTCCGCCGGCGCGGTCCCCTGGGGAGGCCGATCCCGCCGAGCCCGTCGAGACGCCCGAGCCCGTCGAGCCGGCGCGGTCCCCCGGGGAGGCCGAGTCCACCGAGCCCGCAGGCGCCGCTCGAGGTGACGCGCCGGCCGATCAGCCGGCGGGCACCTCAGGCCGATCAGCCGGCGGGCACCTCAGGCCGAGTAACCGGCGGCCGGGTCAGGCGACCCGCGCGACCAGCTCGTCCCCGATCAGCGCGACCATGTCGAGGTCGTCGTGCACCAGGTGCTGGAGCATGATCCGGTCGAGGCCGGCCTCCTGGTACGCCTCCAGTCGCTCGACCACCTGGTCGACCGTGCCGACGATCCAGCGCATCGGCGGATTGGCGAGCGTCTCCTCCGCGGAGCCGCCCTGGCCGGTGCGGTCGAGCACGCGCCCGACCCGCTCCAGCACCTCGGCACGGTCACGGCCGACGATGCAGGAGGTCATCATCGAGAAGGTCAGCGACCCCGGGTCGCGCCCCTCCGCCTCGCAGGCCGCGCTGAGCCGCTGCCTGCGCTCGCGCACGTCCTCCAGCGACGCGAAGGTGGTGTTGTACTCGTCGA
The DNA here is from genome assembly GCA_040414855.1 of Actinomycetota bacterium. Lineage (GTDB taxonomy): Bacteria > Actinomycetota > CALGFH01 > CALGFH01 > CALGFH01 > DASVXQ01. Next base: position 2,289 of record JBEDUQ010000362.1, on the reverse strand, counting down.
CCCAGCGCGCGGCCAGCCTCGCCGCGCGTGGTCCGGCGGCACCGCCCAGGATCAGGTTCGGTCGCGGCCGCCGCACCGGCTTGGGGAGCGCGTCGAGCCCCTGGAGCTGGAAGTACCTGCCGTCGAAGTCGAAGGTCTCGTCGCTCCACTCGCGGTTGACGATCTCGAGCTGCTCGGCGAGCCGGTCCATGCGCTCCGCGCCAACCGGGAGGTCGAAGCCGTAGGCGGTGTGCTCGTCCTGGTGCCAGCCGGCGCCCATTCCCAGCTCGACCCTGCCGCCGGAGATGTGGTCGACGGTCGCGACCATCTTGGCCAGCACCGACGGGGGGCGGAAGGTGACCGGCGAGACCAGCGTGCCGAGGTGGATCCGGCTGGTGCGGGCCGCGAGCCCGGCCAGCGTCGCCCACGCGTCGAGCGAGCCGCGCTCCCGCCGCCCCATCACCGACAGGTAATGGTCGGAGCGGAACAACGCTTCGAGCCCATGCCGCTCACAGGCCTCGGCCAGCGCCAGCCACTGCTCCCAGGTCACGTCCTCCTGGCCTTCGATCATCAGGCAGAGTCGCATCGACACCTCCAGCTCGTCCCGGCGGCCTATCGTAGCCGCGCGTGGCATTGGCTGGTACCGGGCCGGCGCGTGCCACGACGAGCACGTAGCATCTCGCCATGCCAACGGCCACACAGCCGACGCGCGTCGTGTTCGCGGCGCACGCCTTTCCCCGCGGCGAGAACGACCTGCCGGGGAGCTTCCTGCTCCGCCTGGCGGTGGCGCTGGAGCGCGAGGGCTTCGAGGTCCGAGCCGTCGCGCCGGCCGCCCGCGGCCTGCCCGCCGACGACGTGCTCCTAGGGATCCCGGTGCACCGGTACCGCTACGCGCCACGCCGGGCCGAGACGCTCGCCTATACCGGAGGCATGCACCGCCAGGCGGCCAGCCCCGGCGGCGCGGCGGCGCTGGCCGGGCTGGTCGGCGCGGGCGCGCTGGCGGTGCGGCGTGCCGGCGCGGCGGCGGACCTGGTCCACGCGCACTGGTGGTTCCCCGGCGGCGTGCAGGCGCTGCTGGCGGGCCGCCGCCCGCTGGTCACCACCGTGCACGGCACCGACCTGAGGCTCGCGCGCTCGCGGCCGGCGGCCAGGGCGGCGTGCGCCAGGGTGCTGCGCGCCTCGGCCGTGATCACCACCGTGTCCACCTGGCTACGCGACGAGGTCGCCGAGTTCGCTCCCGACTGCGCCGCGCGCGCCGAGGTCGCGCCCATGCCCGTGGACGACGCGATCTTCTCGCCTGGCGCCGAGCCCCGCGACGAGCTGCTGTTCGTCGGCCGGCTCGACGGGCAGAAGGGCGCGGAGGTGGCGATCCGAGCCGCCGCCGGGCTGCGCGGCGCGGCCGCCGGCCTACCGCTCCGCGTGGTCGGCACCGGGCCGCTGGAGGCCGACCTGCGCCGGCTCGCCGCGGAGCTCGGGGTCGCCGAGCGGCTGCGCTGGGAGAGCGGCCTCACCCAGGCGCGGCTCGCCGACCGCTACCGCCGCGCCGCCGCCCTGCTGGTGCCCGGCGCCGGCGAGGGCTTCGGCCTGGTCGCGGTCGAGGGGCAGCTCTCCGGCGCGCCGGTGGTCGCGGCGGCCTCGGGTGGCCTGCTCGACGTGGTCGCCGACGCCAGCACCGGCTGGACCTTCCCACCCGGCGATCCCGCCGCGCTCGCCAAGGTCGTCGAGGAGGTCGTCGAGCATCCCGAGCGCCCCGCGGAGGTCGCCGGGGCCGCCCGCCGGGCCGCCGCCGAGCGCTTCAGCACCGCCGCGGCGGCGAGCACCTACGCGGCGCTCTACCGCAAGGCCGTCGGGCCCCAACGCGCTGAGCGCCCTGAACGCGGTCGGCGTTCGAGCGATAGGCTCGCGGATGCGGGCGCCGACCTGGGCGGGGCAGGTTCGGACGGCGGCACCGGCGGACCGGGCACGGACGCGGAGCCGGCTCGCGGGACAGGCACGACGGGAGACTCGAGCAGGCATGAGTGAGCAGGCTGAGCACAGCACCGGCAAGGTCACCTCGACCGTCTTCACCGACGTCATCCTCGGACGCCTCGGCGCCCGGGACGCCGACGTCCTGGTCGGGCCACGGCACGGCGTCGACGTCGGGGTCCTGCGGGTCGCGCCCGGGGTCGCCATGGCGCTGACCACCGACCCCGTGTTCGTCGTGCCGGGTTATGGCTGGGAGCGCGCCGCCTGGTTCGCCGTCCACATCCTCGCCTCCGACGCCGCCACCAGCGGCCTGACCCTTCGCTGGATGTCGGTCGACCTCAACCT
>JBEDUQ010000361.1:0-11489 GCA_040414855.1 Actinomycetota bacterium | reverse complement strand
GCACCAGGCCCCGCGCGCGCATGTCCTCGGTGAACGAGGTCAGCGTCTCCGGCTGAAGGAACTTCGGCTCGGCCACGAAGGTCCCGCTGCCGTGCACCCGGTAGACCAGGCCCTTGCCGGCCAGCGCGTCGATCGCCTGGGTCACCGTCCCTCTGGCCACCCGGTAACGCCGGGCGAGCCCGCGCTCGGACGGCAGCAGCGCGCCGGGCGGCAGGGTCGCGACCACGCTCTCGAGGATCTCCTGGAGTTCCGCGCCCTTGGGACGGCGGTAGGAGAGGCTGGCCGGCAGCGACAACGCGAGCTCGCGCCGGCCGGCCCTCATCGGTGGCACCTCGACGAGCGTCCGAGGCGTCCAGCAAGGGTCGAGTTCACGCGGTCCCCCAGGTGACTTGTGGACTAGTCCACTACTGTACAGGGTCGCGCAAGACCCATCCCCCGCAACTCACGCGGCCCCGCCAGAACTCGCCAGGCTGAGTTATTGACACGGAAAGTGGACTATGCCAGTCTGATCGACGTCGGAGGCGTGGCGCCAGCTCCGACGTGAACAGCTCTCTACGCAAAGGTTCCACCGGCCATCTCCCGCAGGGGCCGGGGAACTCGTGCCGACACCGGCGACCCACGACCCTGACGGTCGAGTGACCGTTCGAGCGAGTGTGCCCGGAAACGGCGCGTGGCGCCCCGGCGACGGGTCTCGAGGAGGACTCCGTGAAACGACGCTACGTTGCCGCGATCGCGGTGATCGCGGCGCTGATCATCGCCGGCTGCTCGAGCTCCGGTGGTGGCGGCAAGCAGCAGGCAACTGGTGGGAGCAAGACCCTCACGGTGTGGCTGATGGATGGCTCCGCGCCCAAGCAGCTGGTCGCGGACCTGAACGCCGAGTTCCAGTCGAGCCACCCGGGCGTGACGGTCAGCTACCAGGTCCAGCAGTGGAATGGGATCCAGGACAAGCTCACCACCTCGCTCGCCAGCAACGCACCGCCGGACGTCATCGAGCTGGGCAACACCCAGAGCGCCAAGTTCGCCGCCTCGGGCGGTCTGATGGACCTGTCGAGCAAGGCGACCGACCTCGGCAACTCGAGCTGGCTCAAGGGCATGACCGAGTCCGGCCAGTGGGACGGCAAGCAGTTCGCGGTGCCGTTCTACTCCGCCAACCGCTTCGTGGTGTACCGGACCGACCTGTTCAAGAAGGCCGGCATCAACCAGCCCCCGGCCTCGATCGACGAGTGGATCCAGGACGGCCAGAAGCTCGCCGCGGCCAACAAGGGCAACGCCAAGTTCGTGCCGCTGTACCTTCCGGGCCAGGCCTGGTACGTGCTCGCCTCGATGATCTGGGACAACGGCGGCCAGCTCGCCGTCAAGTCCGGTGACAAGTGGCAGGGCACGCTCGACACCCCGCAGGCGCTCGCGGGCATCCGCTCCTACGAGCAGATCTACAAGGCGATCTCGAAGGCGCCGGCCGACACCGACGAGGCGACCCCGCAGCAGTTCGAGGTCTTCGCCAAGGGCAACGTCGGCATGATGATCGCCCTGCCCTGGGAGGCCAACAGCGCGCTGGGCGCGAACAAGGGCCTCACCGGCAAGATCGGCACCTTCCCGATCCCGAGCCACACCGCCGGCCAGACCGCCCCGGTGTTCCTCGGCGGGTCGGACCTGGCGATCCCGGCGGGCAGCAAGAACCAGGCGCTGGCCTATGACTGGGTCAAGCTCATGCTGAGCGAGAAGTACCAGACCCGGCTGGCCAAGGAGAACGGCGCCATCCCGGCGACCGCCAGCATCGGCGAGAGCGTGCTCGGCAGCGACCCGCTGCTCGGCTCGATGGTGAAGTCCTCGACCAACGGCCAGATCACGCCCAACGACCCGACCTGGGCAGCGGTCGAGGCCGGCGCCAACCCGCTCAAGGACATGATGACCAAGATCCTGTCCGGCAAGGCGAGCGTCGACCAGGCGGCCAAGGAGGCCAGCGGCCTCATCACCCAGAAGATGGCCTCCGCCGGCTAGACCGGCGAGGCGGGCGACACGTGACCATCGGAAGCAGGCAGGACACGCTCACCGGCGCCGGTCAGGCGCCGGTGAGCGCGCCTTCCGGGCCCGCCGCGCCAGCCGCCCCCGGCGAGGCCGGACGGCCCGGCCGTCCAGCGCGGCGCGGCCGGCTGCTCCCGTACCTGTTGATCCTGCCGAGCGTGATCGCCTTCGTGACCCTGCTCGGCTACCCCCTCTACCAGGTCGTCAGGATCTCGCTGCTCAAGCTCGACCTGGCGGAGCTGATCCAGCGCACCACCGTGTTCGTCGGCCTGGCCAACTACCGGGCGATCTTCAGCGACCCGTTCTTCTGGTCGGTGACCGTCCGGACGGTGGTGTTCACCGCCGCCTGCGTGACGGTGACGATGGTGGCCGCCACCCTGATCGCGTTGCTGCTCGACCGGCTCGGCAGGGTGATGCGGCTGGCCCTGTCGATCGCCCTGGTGCTCGCCTGGGCGACCCCACCGCTGACCGCGACGGTGGTCTGGCAGTGGCTGTTCGACACCCAGTTCGGGGTGGTCAACTACGTGCTCGGCGCCGCCGGCATCGGCGACTTCAGCAACCACAGCTGGTTCGACACCGGCCTGTCGACCTTCGCGATCATCACCCTGATCATCGTCTGGCAGGCGATCCCGTTCGTGGCCCTGACCCTCTACGCCGGGCTGACCGCGATCCCGCGCGAGCTGTACGAGGCGATCCGGGTCGACGGCGCCGGCGCGGTCCAGACCTTCCGCTCGCTGATCCTACCGGTGCTGCGGCCGCTGTTCCTGATCACCGCGTTCCTCTCGATCATCTGGGACTTCAAGGTCTTTACACAGGTGTTCCTGGTCCGCCACGGCGGGCCCGACCGGCAGACGATCACCCTGTCGCTGTACGCCTACCAGGAGGGGATCGCCGGCAGCCACTTCGGCAAGGCGGCGGCGATCTCGATGACGATGGTGGTCATGCTGGTCATCGCCCTGACCTTCTACGTCCGCTACATGCTCAGGACCCAGGAGGACCTGTGAGGCGCCGGGCGCTGTCGCGGCTGCTGACCAACCTGGCCGGCCTGGTCGCGCTGGTGTTCTTCGCCTTCCCCGTCTACTGGATGTTCGCGACCGCGTTCAAGCCGACCAACGACATCCTGAGCTACACGCCGAAGTGGCTGCCGGTCCCGTTCACGCTGGAGCACTTCAGCACCGCGATCCACCGTCCCAACTTCGGCTACTACGTGCGCAACAGCCTGCTGGTCACGCTCAGCGCGGTGCTGCTGTCGCTGCTGTTCGCGGTGCTCGCGGCGGTGGCCGTCGGGCGCTTCCGGTTCCGCGGCCGCAAGGCCTACATGCTGATGGTCCTGATCGTGCAGACGGCCCCGTTCGAGGCCCTGCTGATCCCGTTCTTCATCATGCTGCGGCAGCTCGACCTGTTGAACCAGCTGCCCGCGCTGATCCTGATCTACTTCATCTTCACCATGCCGTTCACCATCTGGACGCTGCGGGGCTTCGTGATGGCGATCCCGCGCGAGCTGGAGGAGGCGGCGATGGTCGACGGTGCCTCCCGGGCGCAGGCCTTCATGCGCGTGGTCTTCCCGCTGCTGGCCCCCGGGATGGTGGCGACCTCGATCTTCGCCTTCGTGACGGCCTGGAACGAGTTCCTCTACGCGTTCGTGATGATGCGGGACGCGACCAAGTTCACGCTGCCGGTCTGGCTGAGCACCTTCCAGACCGCGTTCGGGACGGACTGGGGCGGGACCATGGCGGCCTCGAGCCTGTTCACCCTCCCGGTGGTCGTGTTCTTCCTGGTCATCCAGCGCCGCCTCGTCTCGGGGCTCACCGCGGGAGCCGTCAAGGGCTGAGCCCGGCGATCTCAAGCGGGAGCGACGTTCGCCCGATCTAAGTGTGTCGATTCTATTGGGCGACTCCTGAGGAGGTGGGTGCGCTGCAAAGAGCGTTCCGTGCCGGCGCGTTGTCCGCTCTGCTTCCTGGTGCGGGGCAGCTTTACCTCGGCCGCCGGCGCCGGGGCCTCATCCTGCTGGTGATCGGCCTGCTCCCCCTGGTCGCCGCCGTCCTCCTCTGGCTGATGACCGGCACCTCACTGCTCGGCCAGGCCCTGCGGCCGTCCGTGCTCGGAGCCCTCCTGGTCGCCAACGGCCTGCTCGCCGCCTTTCGATTGTTCGGCGTCTTCGACGCCTATCAACTCGGCCGGGCCCAGCAGGGGACCGGCCGTCTTCCGGTCTGGGCCCGCGCGCCGCTGGGCGCGACGGCCCTGCTCGCCCTGGCCGCCGTCACCATCGCCCCCCACGCGATCGCCGGCTACTACAACGCGCAGGCGTACCAGACCGTCACCTCGATCTTCGGCGGCGGGGTCACCGACTCGCTGCCGAACTGGGCCGACCCCGACGCCAGCGCCGCGCCCAAGGCGCAGGGCGCCGTGCCCGACCCGCGCCAGCGGCTCACCATCCTGCTGCTGGGCGGCGACGCCGGCGCCAACCGGGTCAGTCTGCGCACCGACACCATGATCATCGCCAGCGTCGAGCCGGCCACCAAGCAGGTCACGCTGATCGGCCTGCCGCGCAACATCACCCAGGTCCCGCTACCCGCGGACGTCGCACGCCACTTCCCGGGCGGGCGCTTCCCGGACCTGCTCAACGCCCTGTACCGCTACGCCTCCGAGCACCCCACGATCTTCCACCAGGGCCCCGACCGCGGCGCGGTCGCCGTCACCGAGACCATCGAGAAGCTCATCGCGCTCAAGATCGACTATTACGCGCTGGTGGACATGCAGGGGTTCGTCGACGTCGTCAACGCGCTCGGCGGGGTCACCGTCCGGGTCACCGAGCACGTCACCAGCCCGCTGAAGAACCCGAGCACCGCCAAGGCCACCGCCAACCTGGACGTCGGCCCCGGCCGCTACCACTTCAATGGGATCCAGGCGCTCGCGTACGTGCGTTCCAGGCATGCGGACGACGACTACCACCGGATGCGCCGGCAGCGCTGCCTGCTCGCCGGGCTGGCCAGCCAGACCAATGCGCCGACCCTGCTCAGGGCGATCCCAAAGCTGCTCCAGGTCGCGCGCAAGAGCATTTCGACCAACATCCCCGCCGCCGCGCTGCCCGGTCTCGCCAACATGGCCATCAAGCTCCGCGGCGCCACCGTGACCACCCTCGGTCTCGGCCCGCCCCGCTACTCAGGCTTCGACGCGCACGGCATGCCGGTCCCGCGGATCGCCACCATCCGCGACGGCATCCAGACAGCCCTCCACCCCAGCGACGGCCAGGTCAGCCCCCAGCAGGCCGAGGCCGTCTCCGGAAACAGCTGCGTGTGAACGCGTTAGATCTGAAGGGAGCCCAACCGACCCGAGGGGGTGCGTTTCCTCGCCAGTTTGCTTCCTGCGCCGGCTCAGCGGGTAAGCCGGTCGAAATGGGCATTCCCCAGATGGGCGTCTGCGGCGGCTGCCGGCAGGTGCGGTTCCTCAGCCCGAAGGGCGCGTGCGACGCCTGCGTTCGGATGGCGCGGCGGCTGACCGCTCGAAGCCAGCCTGACGCCCTTCGCCAGCACCCGGACCTGCTGGACTTCGACGACTACGCGGAACGGTGGTACGGCTGAGCCGAGGCGACCGCCCGGCGCGGTTGGCTCGTCCTTCGATCCGGTAGGCGACCGTCAGGCGCGGGCTGGCTCGTCCTTCGATCCGGTAGGCTTCCGGTCATGGACAGCGCGCTTGCCCGGCTGTGCGACGAGTACTTCCGGTCCTGCATGGCCGCGGATCCCTTCACCGCCACCGAGTACGGCGTCCCCGGCTATGACGCCGAGGCCCCCGACCCGAGCCGCGCCGCCGCGGCCGCGCGGATCGCCGAGCTGGACCGGATCGTCGCGGCCGCGGGGTCGATCGACCCGGGCGCGCTCGGCCCGGTCGATCGGGTCAACCGGTCGATGCTGCTGCGCCTGGCGGCCGACCAGAGCCAGGAGCTGGCCGCACGGCTCGACGAGCTGACCGTCACCGCCACGGCGGTGGGCGCGCAGGTGCACGTGCTCGCGGTCGTCCCGCGCGCCCCGCTCAGCGACGCCAAGCGTGCGAGCGACTACCTGGAGCGGTGCTGCCGGCTGGGCGGCTACCTCGACGCCGTGCTCGCCACCCACCTGGAGGCAGCCGCCGAGGGCCGCTTCCCGACCGCGCGCGGCGTCGCCCAGGCGGTCGCGCAGCTGGATGAGTACCTGGCGTCGGACCTCGCCGGCGACCCGCTGGTCCGTCCGCCGCTCCCGTCCGAGGTCGACGCCGCCACCTGGCGCGCCGAGGCGGCCGAGATCGTCGGCTCCGTGGTCCGGCCAGCGATGGCCCGCTACCGCGCCGGGCTGGCCGAGCGGCTTGCGCCGGTCGCCCGCGACGACGACCACGTCGGCATCTCCAACGTCGAGGGCGGAGCGAGCGCCTACGACGCCGCGGTGCGGGCGCACACCACCACCGACCTCGCCCCCGAGATGATCCACCGGATCGGCCTCGACCTGCTGGATGGCCTGCGGGCCGAGTTCGCCGAGCTGGGCGGGCGCGCGCTCGGGACCGGCTCGGTGCCCGAGGTGCTGGCGCGCCTGCGCGACGACCCGGCGGTGCGGTTCGCGACCGAGGAGGAGATCCTCGCCGCCGCCCGCGACGCGCTCCGCCGCGCCGAGGAGGCGATGCCGGAGGTCTTCCACGCCTACGACATCGTGCCGTGCGTGGTCGAGGCGATCGACCCGCTGGAGGCCAAGGACGCGGTGCTCGGCTACTACCTGCCGCCCAGCGCCGACGGCACCCGCCCGGGCACCTTCGAGGTCAACACCTACGCGCCCTCGACCCGGACCCGCTTCGAGTACGACGCGCTCACCTTCCACGAGAGCATGCCCGGCCATCACCTCCAGTTCGCGCTGGCGCAGCGGCTCGAGGGGCTGCCCGACTTCCGCCGCTTCGCCTACGTGACCAGCTACTGCGAGGGCTGGGCGCTGTACTGCGAGCGGCTCGCCGACGAGCTGGGCCTGTACCGCGGCGACCTGGAGCGATTCGGGATGGTCTCGTTCGACGCCTGGCGCGCGTGCCGGCTGGTGGTCGACACCGGCATGCACGCGCTCGGCTGGAGCAGGGACCGCGCGATCGGCTTCATGCGCGACAACACCGCGCTCTCGGAGAGCAATATCGCCAACGAGATTGATCGCTATATCGCCTGGCCGGGGCAGGCGACCGCCTACATGGTCGGGCGCATGCGCATCCGGTCATTGCGCGAGGCGGCCCGCGAGCGGCTCGGCGCCGAATTCGACCTGCGCGCCTTCCACGACAGCGTGCTGTCGAGCGGGCCGGTGCCGCTCGACACCCTCGACGAGCTGGTCCGCGGGGCCTGAGCGGTCATGACGCACACCCTCGACGTCGGCGCGTACCTGGACCGGATCGGCTTCGACGGCCACCGCCCGCCGGTCCCGGACCTGGCAACGCTGCGCGCGCTGCACCGCGCGCACCTGCTCACGGTGCCGTTCGAGAACCTCGACATCCACATCGGCCGGCCGATCGTGCTCGAGCTCGCCGTGCTGGAGCGCAAGCTGGTCGGGGAGCGGCGAGGCGGCTTCTGCTACGAGCTGAACGGCACCTTCGCCGCCCTGCTCCGCCAGCTCGGCTACGAGGTCTCGCTGATGGAGGCGAGAGTCCGCAAGGCGGACGGCAAGAGCTTCGGACCGCCGTTCGACCACCTGCTGCTGCGCGTGCGCTGCCAGGACGATCCGGGGCCGTGGCTGGCCGACGTCGGCTTCGGCGACTCGTTCATGGAGCCGCTGCGCCTGGAGCCGGGCAGGGAGCAGGTCGAGGTCACCGGGCACTGGCGGATCGAGGCCGTCGACGGCGATCTGGAGCTGCGCCGCCGCGCCCGCGACGCCGACCGCTGGGACGCGGAGCACCGCTTCGGCACCCATGCCCACGAGCTGGCCAGCTTCGCCGCCATGTGCCGCTACCACCAGACCTCGCCGAAATCGCCGTTCACCCAGCGCCGCGTGTGCAGCCTGGCGACCCCGACCGGCAGGCTGACGCTCCGCGACGACCGCCTGATCGTGACCGACGCCGGCGAGCGCAGCGAGCGCCCGATCGATGGCCCGGCCGCATTCGACGCGGCATTGCGCGAGCACTTCGGCGTGGTGCTGCCGGCCGTGACGGCCCTGCCGGTCCAGCCGGCGCCGCGTGCCGCCGGCTGACCGGTCCCGCGCTCAGCCCCAGCGCACCCGAACCGTCCTGCGCCAGAGGTCGAGCACCGCGGGATCGCCGGTGATCTCAAGCCCGTCGCGTTCGCGCCGGTTCCACAGCAACAGGTACAGGTCGGAGGCGGAGCCGCGCACCGAGCAGTCGGCGCCGCCCGGGTCGCCCGGGTCGCCGTAGTTGCCGCCGTCGGCGCCGTCGGCGCCGTTGCCGCGGTTGCCCCCGGTGCGGCCGGTGCGGCCGGTGCGGCCGGTGCTGCCGGTGCGACCGGTGCTGCCGGTGCTGCCGGTGCTGCCGTCGCCGCCGCCGGTGCCGGATACCTCGACCCGCTCCGGACCGATGCTGGCGAGCCAGCGGCTGCCGGTGTCGGTGGCCTCGAGGCCCAGTGTGACCGGCCTGGCGTCCGGCGGCGGGTCGTCCGCGCGGGGCCGCCGGCGCCGGGCGGCGAACCCGAGCAGCAGCTCGTCCACGCCGTCAATGGCGAAGGCGGGGTCGTAGGGCGTGATCGCCGCCTGGCCCCCGTGGCTCTGCGCGTCGCCGCGGTGGATGGCGGTCTCGTGCGCCTGCCGCCGCGCCCAGAACGCCAGCGGCGACGGTGCCGGCAGGAAGCTCCAGCAGTCGAGGTCGCGCGGCGCGGCTTCGAGCGCGCCGACCAGCTTGGCGTGGCCGTCGCGGAACCAGTCGACCAGCGCGCCGTCGTCGGTCGGGGGGGCCATCACCACCGCCTGCTCAGCGTCGTCGAGCGGGCGCCGCCTGGCCTCGGCGACGTGGACGGTCGCCCACCGGTGCACGCCCCCGAGGTGCCGCAGGAGGTTGTGCATCCGCCAGCGCGGGCAGGTCGGCACGGGCGTTTCAAGGTCCGCCGCCGCGGCCACGTCGGCCAGCAGTGCCCCCTCGCGGCGTAGCGCGTCGACGTGCTCCGCGATCTCCATGCTCGCTCCCATCCAGGGTGTGGCCGAAATGCTACGCGAACCCCGCGACACCCCGGCCGCGACAGCCTCGGCGGCGACGGCCTCGGTCGCGCCAATTTCGGGGCCGAGAGCTCGGCCGGTCCGGCTCAGGGCAGGTCGAACGGCTCGTAGCCGGGCGCGACCGGCGGCCATGGCCGGGCCTGCTCCCAGGCCTCGCCCAGGTCGAGCAGCAGGGCGTCGCTGAACCTCGGTCCGGTGAGCTGGAGCCCGAACCCGACCCCCGACCCGAACCGCCCCGCTGGCAGCGACAGCGACGGGTGACCGGTCATGTTGGCGGCCGCGCAGTTGTAGACCTCGTCGGGCACGCCCAGCCGCTCGGCGCCGGGCATGAGGCCCTCGGCCAGCCAGCCGCTGGAGGCCAGCGTCGGGGTCGCGATCACCCCGTCGGGCCCGAGCAGCTCGTCGAGCTCGCGGACGTACTCGAAGCGGCGCCGCCTGGCCGCGAGGTAGTCCTCGACCGAGGTGTTCAGCCCGACCCGGAGGAACGCCCGGGCGTTGGCGTGGAGCCGCTCGACATTTGCCTCGATCAGCTCGCGGCCGAGCTTGTGGGCATGCTCGGTCGCCGTGATCACCAGCCAGTCCGCGTCCAGGTCGCCGGTGGCGAAGATGCTCGCCGGCTCGATCGGCTCCACCGGCAGGCCGAGCTCACGCTCCACCGCCAGCAGCGCCTGCTCGAACAGGTCGGCGACCGCCGGCTCCAGCGGTCCGTGGTCGACGAACCGCGGGGCGGCCAGCACCCGTGCCGGCCAGGCTCGCCGCCCATTCCGCCCGGTCGCCCGACCGGCGTTCGGCCCGCCCTGGTGATCGTCGTCAGCGGCGCTCGCGTCGCGCCAGGGCACCGGCAGCGCGGTCGGGTCGCCGGCGACCGGGCCGGACTCGATGTCGAGCAGCAGGCGCAGGTCGGCGACGCCGGTGGCGAGCGGCCCGTCGGTGGAGAGGTCGATCCAGTCGGGGATCGGCCGCCGACCGATCAGCCCGCCGGTCGGCTTGATGCCGGCGAGGCCGCACAGGGCCGCCGGGATCCGGATCGAGCCGCCGCCGTCGGTCGCGGTCGCCAGCGGCGCCATCCCGGCGGCCAGCGCCGCGCCCGAGCCGCCGCTCGACCCACCCGGCGACCACTCCGGCGCCCAAGGGTTCCTGGTCACGCCGAACAGCAGGTTGGCGGTGTAGCCCTCGGCGGCGAACTCCGGAAGGTTCGTCTTGCCGACCACGATCGCGCCCTCGGCGCGGAGCCGCTCGGTGACCAGCCCGTCGCGGGTGGCGAGCGGCGCGTCGGCGAACAGCAGCGACCCGAAGGTCGTCCGCATCCCCGCGACGTCCTCGAGGTCCTTGACCAGCAGCGGCACCCCCGCGAGCCGGCCGACCCGCTCACCGGCCGCCACCCGCCGGTCGAGCGCGGAAGCCTCCTCGAGCGCCGCCTCCCCGCGCAGCGCGACCACCGCGTTCAGCTGTCCGTCGAGCCGCTCGATCCGGTCGAGCGCCAGGCGCACCAGCTCGACCGCGCCGACCTCACGACCCGCCACCGCCCTGCCCAGCCGTTCCAGGCCCACGACCCCTCCTCCCACAACACCCAAGCTCTTGTCCTCAGCGTCCCCACTCCACCTCGCCGCCGGCTGTACGACAACCCGCATCGCGGCCCGCCGCGCCATGCCCGCCGCGCCCCAGCCTTGCCGCCTTCCGCGCCACGCCTGGCACGCCGTCGCGTCGCCCGACTCACCCCCGTCGCTTCACCCCGGATCGCCACGGGACGCCTCGACCACCGGCTCACCGCCGTCGGCGCCTCGCCGCTGCTGCCAACCTGCGTCACAGTAGACGTCGGGTGCGAAACCGGGCAGTGGTCGTTGCGAGACTGGCAGGAGGCGCGAATGCAGTCACCGTCGCCGCGCTACACCGGCTACAAGTCCTTTGACTATCTGGAGCCGAGACGCGACTACAGGGAGTTCGAGCTCGCCGCCGAGGTCGGCCGCGTGCCGGCCTATCAGCTGGACCTGGGTGACGCCGAGCGCGAGCGCGCGAGCTGGCTGCTCGCCGAGAGCATCGTCATCTCCCTGCACGACCATCCGATCGTCTTTCCCGACGACATCGCGCAGGCGCCAGAGATGGTCCGCGCCGGCCGCGAGCCAACCGGGTTCGAGGGCCTGGCCCGCTCCGGGCTCACGGCGGTCTTCGACAACTTCATGGATGGCGCGTCCTGCATCACCAGCCAGTCCGGCTGGAAGTGGGACGACGTGCTCCTGGACCTCGGCCACCGGCTCTGCGACCTCGCCCACCAGGACTTCGTCTTCCGCGTCGAGAGGGTCGCCGACGTCCGCCGCG
>JBEDUQ010000360.1:0-8559 GCA_040414855.1 Actinomycetota bacterium | reverse complement strand
CGCCTCGGACATGGCCATGTTCTGCGGTCACGCCAACCCGGCGATCGTGCGTGCAGTGCGGGCCCAGGCCGAGCGGTCGACGCAGTTCCTGCTGCCCACCACCGCCTCGGTCGAGGTGGCCGAGGAGCTGACTCGCCGCTACCCGGTGGAGCTGTGGCAGTTCACGCTTTCGGCCACGCAGGCGAACACTGAGGCGATCCGGCTGGCCCGGGCGGTCACCGGCCGCGAGGTGGTCGTGCTGTTCCAGGGCCACTACCACGGTCACTTCGAGGAAGGGCTGATCGACGTCGAGGCCGGCCGGGTCGTCGCGCTCGAGCGTGGGCTGTCGAGGGGTGTGGCCGGCCGCGTCAGGATCGCCCAGTTCAACGACGTGGAGCTGTTGCGCGCGGCGCTGGAGCCCGGCGACGTGGCGCTGGTCCTGACCGAACCGGCCATGACCAACCGCGTGCACCTGCTGGCGCCCGAGCCCGGGTGGCACGAAGCCCTGCGCGAGCTGACGCGAGAGCACGGCACCCTGCTGGCGCTCGACGAGACCCACACCCACGTGGTCGGGGCCGGCGGCGCCACCGGCCTCTGGGATCTCCGGCCCGACGTGCTCACCATCGGCAAGGCCGTCGCCGGCGGCATCCCGATGGGCGCCTACGGCGTGACCGCCGCGCTGGGCGACGAGCTCGAGGCGGTGCGCCACCTCGCCACCGGCGGCACGCTCTTTGGCAATCCGCTGTCCGCGGCGGCGGCCAAGGCCGCCCTCACCGAGGTGCTCGTGCCCGACGCCTATGAGCGCACCGGCACGCTCGGCGGCGAGCTGGCCGACGGGATCGAGGACGCGATCAGGTCGAGCGGGCTCCCCTGGACCCCGATCCGCTTCGGACCGAGGTCGGGCCAGTGGTACGGTCCCCGGCCCCGCACCGGCGTCGAGGCCTTCGCGCTGGTGGACGACGAGCTGACCCGGCTGGTCCGGATCTGGCTCGCAAACCGCGGGGTCTGGGAGGCCCTCGCTGGCGCCGGCCCCACCGTTCCCGTGCCGGCCCGTCGAGCGGAGGTCGCCCGCTACGTCCAGGCCTACGGCGACCTCCTGGACGAGCTCACCCTTTGACCGCCGTCAATTGCCGGCCCGGACCAGCGGTTGGACGTATTCGCGGCCCGCAGACCTGAGGGCGGCATACGGCGATAGGGCAGGAAGTGTGCCCGTCTGGGCAGAGCGTCGTTGTTATCGTGGCGGGACGCCCTCCGATGGGACCCGCCGATGCCGCACCAACTCCCGGAGCCGGCCGGACCGCAGCCTCCGCACGCCCGCGACCCGGCCCGCCGGGGCACCCCCTCGGGGTTCCCCGGACCCCTCCGGACCTCGCCGGCGCCGACCTCCAGCCCAGCGACCGAGGCCCGCGACCGAGTCCCGGAGCCCGCCCTGGTGCCCGGCTTCCCGGACCTGGTCGGGCTCCAGCAGCGCGCCGGGAACCGGGCGGTGGCGACGCTGCTCCGGCGGCGTCAGCCGGGGGCGGTGCAGCGCGAGCCGCAGCCTGGCCGCCCCGCAGACCTGGACGTCGGCTTCAACCCGCAGGACATCGCCCACCGGCTGGTCGAGGCGATAGACCAGAACCAGATCAAGTCGCCGGTCAACCCGCAACGGCACGTCAACCTCCCCGCGGTCGTCTCGGCCCTCAGCGGGCGGACGGTCACCCAGATCGAGGAGATCGACCGCGCCTACACCAGGTTCGAGCGCCGACCGCTGCGGGTGGACCTGCTGGGCGGCGGCCAGTCGGGCTTCCCGACCGACCTCCGTCCAGATGAGGTGACCCGGGTGCGGGCCCTCCTGGAGGGGACCAGGGCCGCGGCCGGTGAGGGCGAGCTGGCCTTCGACCTCGCGGAGCTCAACCGTCTCGACGCCGATGCCGCCGAGCTGCACTCGCTGCTGCACGGCGACCTGCCTGACGCCAGCGTCGAGCGGGTGATGACGCTGCTGCGGCGCGACGCCAAGGCCAACGCCGCCGTCGGCACGCGCTACCGCGCGCTGTGGGGCGTCGACCTGGCCGGGGACCTCACCCTGCTCGGGGTCGGCAACCTGCCGCGGGCGATCCTGCTGCTCGGCGGCTCCACCGTGGCCGCCGACTCGCTGAAGATCGGGGTGCTGCGTGCCCAGGTCGCCGAGATCGACGCCGAGATCCGCGAGCTGCGCTCCAGCTCCGGCATGGAGATCGTCATCACCGCCAAGATCGACCTGTTGCGCAAGCGGCGCCGGGGCATCGTCGCCGACATCGAGGCCAGGGTCGGGCAGGCCGGGGCGGAGGCCCGCCAGGCCGCCCTGGAGCAGACCGACCTGACCGAGCCCGGCACTGCCGATGCCGCCGCCGGGCAGGCGGCCAAGGACCGGATGCGGGCGGTGCTCGGCGGCGACGTCGAGAAGGCGGCCGCCAGCTTGGGCGGCGCCGACGCCGACGCGCTGCGGGCGCTGGCCGGCGACGATCCGGCGGCGCAAGCCGCGGCCCGCCTCCACCAGCTCCGCGAGGCCAACTCGCTCAACGCCGCGGCGATCACGGAGACACTACGTGGGCTGCGGGAACAGGCCGATCAGCAGGCCCGCCAGGCGATGCCGCTCGAGGACCCCGCGACCCAGGCCAGCGCCGCGCGCTCACTCGCCGAGGACTACCTCCACCGGCTCGCCACCGCCTACGACGCCGGGCGCCCTACCGGCGGGCCCAGCTTCGACCAGCTCGTCGCCGGCACCGGCAGCCTGACCGACGTCCTCCTCAACCAGACGCTGCGGGCCTCCGGCGGCGAGATCGACCCGGTCGCCGACCTGCGCTTCGCTCTCGCCGGCGACCGCAAGGACCTGGAGACCGTCAAGCGGGTGCTGCGCGGCAAGTCCGCCGCCGAGGTCGACGAGATCAAGCGGAGGTTCCCCGAGCTGGAGACGGAGCTGTTCGGCCGTGCACCGACCACCAGCGGCGAGGACAACGACGTCGCCGACTTCTTCGCCAAGATGACCGGGACCGGCGGCAAGGCGACCGGCGCCGACCGGCTCACCCTAGAGGACTACCTCCAGCGGCCGAAGGTCGAGGGCGGTCTGGAGGAGGCCAGCTACATCGTCGGTCGGGCAGAGCGCGAGTACCAGTACGCGATCGACAATGGAGGCTTCACCGGCTGGTGGCGCGACCACTGGGGCAACGAGGCCAGGTCGCTGATGGACGAGTCCATCCGCAACATCCGCCAGCTCTTCATCCAATTCGTCACCAGCGGCGGGACCGACGACGAGGCGCTCCGCCAGATGCGGCTGTGGCGCGCCACCATCCGCGGCGACCGCGCCGGCTACGAGAAGGCCAACGCGGAGCTGCGCGCCACCTTCGAGGCGGTCGCGGCGTTCGCGTTGCAGGTCGCGCTGACCGCGCTGCTCACCCCGGCGGCCGCCGCGATCTTCCGGGTCGCCGAGGGCGCCGAGGCGGCCCTGTTCGCCGCCCGCGCGGTCAAGGTCGCGCGCGGCCTGATCGTCAACACCGTCTCCACGGTGACAGCCAACGCCGCGGTGCAGGACAACTACGGGCTCGCCAGCCTCGAGCACGACCTGCTCGGCGGCCTCGGCTCGCTGATCGGGTCCACCTCCGTCAACAAGCTCTCCGGCCTGCTCGGCAACCGCATCGTCTCCAGCCTTGCCGGCAAGGAGGTCGTCTCCGCTGCCTCCACCCTGGCCGGTATCGAGGCGACCGCGATGCTGGAAGGCCGCTCGCTCACCGCGGACCTGTCGGTCCGGAACTTCCTGCTCACCCACGGCCAGGGCAAGATCGCCCACGCCGTGACCGAGGCCGTCACCCCGGACGAGCGGCCGACGCGTACCGGCGCCACCGAGCCAACCCCGACCGAGGAGTCCACGACCACCACCACCAAGCCGGCCAAAGGCGAGGAGGCCGCAACCACTGGGCCGGCCAAGGGCGAGGAGGCCGCAACCACCGGGCCGGCCAAGGGCGAGCCCAGCACCGATGCCGAGCGCGCGCTCGGCGCCCCGGGCGAAGACACGACCCCGACGGCGAAGCCGACCCCGACCGAGGAGAGGTCCGGACGCCCCGTCGCGGGCGAGGAGCCGACCCCGACCGAGGAGCCGACCCGGCGGCCGGCCGAGGCGACCACAAGCCCGGTCGAGGCGTCGACGGGAGATGGGGGACGCGGCACCCGCGTCAACATGACCGCCGAGGAGTTCACCTGGTGGGTCGCGGAGACGCTGAAGCGCCCGGTGCAGTCGATGCAGGGCCGCGCCTTCTTCTACGAGGACATGCGGAGCTACTGGAAGGAGTTCTCCCGGCGCTTCCCGGGGGAGCTGCCGCCGGACGGGGGCTATTTCGACCCCAACACCGGCGAGCTGCACGTCGCGCCGCGCCCGAGCGACCGCACGGTCCTCCACGAGGCCATCCACAAAGTCGCCGAGGAGTCCTCCCCACTGGCCAAGCAGCTCCTCGGCGAGTACCTCAACGAGGGCATCACCGAGGAGATCGCCAGGTCCCGGCTCGGCTCCCCGGCCGGCACCCAGGGGTACGACCGCAACGTCGCGTTCGTCGAGGTCCTCCAGGACCGGCTCGGCGTGGCGGTCGTCGAGAACGCCATCCTGCACGGCAAC
The DNA here is from genome assembly GCA_040414855.1 of Actinomycetota bacterium. Classification (GTDB taxonomy): domain Bacteria; phylum Actinomycetota; class CALGFH01; order CALGFH01; family CALGFH01; genus DASVXQ01. Next base: position 3,956 of record JBEDUQ010000360.1, on the reverse strand, counting down.
TACCGCGCGTTCCGGGAGGCGGTGCGGGCGCGGCTCGGCGGCAGCGAGGCCGAGACGCTGGAGTTCATGCGGCTGGTCTCCAGCGTCGGCGCGATGGACCACGACAGCCCGAACCTGCGCATGGCCATCGACCTGCTCGACCGCCGCGCCACCCCCCGCGCCCAACCGGACGAGGGCTCCGGCTCGCGGCCCGAGGAAGGCCCTGGCCAGCGGCCCGAGGAGGCCTCCAGGCGCCGGCCGGAGGCGAGCCCCGCCAGGGTGGACCCCGGGGTCGTCCAGGAGGCGGACCTGCGCACCCGGGCCGTCGAGCTGGCCCTGGACCGGCGGCCCGACCTGCGGGACGCCTTCCCGTGGTTCAAGACGCTGCGTCTCGAGTTCGGCGAGCAGGCCAACCTCTACCGCCTCGGCGGCATGGACCGCCTCCAAGCCGTCGAGCGGCTCATGGAGATCGAGCGGAGAGCCGCCGGAGCGCTGGCGACGATCGCACAGGCGCCGCCGCGTGGCGCCGGCACGGCCACCGGGTTCGACAACGCGGCGTTCCAGGAATATATCGGCCACCTGTCCGTCAACGACAAGATCGCGGCCATCGAGGGGACCGCACGGGCCGTCGCCGAGAGCAAGGGATGGGTGCTCGACAGCCGCGTGAGCGACCTCAACCACAAGAAGGGCGGTGGCCGCCGCACCGTCTACCGCGATCCCACGTCCGGCGACCTGTATTCCGTCGACACGATCCACGGCACCTTCGAGCACTGCGACGAAAGCGGCAAGCACCTGCGCGAAATCAACTTCGCGATGGAAAAGACTGATGACGCGGACCCCGATGGTGGCCACGACCTGAGGGTGTGACCGCGCTTTCTCTCGGAAGCAGGCCGTGCGCCGTTGGCGATCACTGGCCGACCATCCCACCCCCAGGGGATGCATGCTGGCTAATGTAGTCGGGCTGAGGCCCACCGCCTCGGTCCCCAAGGGCGTCGGTCGAGGGACACTCGGAACGACCCACATCGTGGTCCCGTCGAACAGCGCGTCTTGCGCGCCGAGGGCCCGACGCGACTTCAACCTGGATTGATGGGGAGATGCCGATGACCGAGCCGCGACCGACCCCGATCGGCGACGTGACGGACGCGGAGCTCGACGAGACCGTGAAGCTGGCGTTCGAGTGGGGGCATCTCAAGCTGGTGCCGCGGACCGGGTGGCTTCGTGCAGGGATCGAGCGGCCGGAGAGCGTCGCCGAGCACTCGCTGCGCGCCGCGATGCTGGCGTGGGCGATCGCGGCGCTGGAAGGGGCCGACCCGGATCGGGCGGCGACGCTGGCGCTGTTCCACGACTCGCAGGAGACCCGAACGGGCGACGTCGACTACGTCGGCCGGAGCTACCTGCGCCCGGCCTCGAACCAGCGCATCACCACCGACCAGGCGGAGCCGTTCATCGACACGGCGATCGCCAGTCTCCGGACTCCGTCGGGCAGGCGCCTCGCCGAGGCCGCGATGCGGGCCGACCCGGCGGCGTGGTGGCGCAGCTTCCAGCCGCCGGCCGCCAACAACGACCCGGGAGACAGTGGCAGGCGCTAGTTGAGCGCCTCCGCTCAGGTGATCCGGACGATCCTGGCGCGCTTCCGGGTGATGCTGGAGCTGGTGAGCTCGACCTCGTCCCGCTGGCGACCGAGGAAGTGCGCGACCGCGGAGGTCAGCTGGTCGAGCCACTCTTCGGTTGGGAATTTCACCAGCGGGGTCCAGCGGATCACCGCGCCGTGCAGGCTGCGGCGCGACGGCAGCAGCAGGAACAGCGGGGTGGGCAGCAGCACGACGTACCGGAAGGGGTTGACGGGCGTGACCGCCGTCGGCTGGTAGAGGCCGCCGGTGCCCACGTCCGCGCCGTTGCGCCGGGTGGCGACGCGCTCCTTCGCGCGGATCGTCCGCTGACCGGCGTGGGCGTCGGCGCGGATCAGCTCCTGCACGTGGTCGTAGCAGTCGCGGGTGAGGGTCCGGAGCCGGAAGACCACCAGCAACAGCCAGAGGACAACAATCCAGGCGAGCAGCCCCATGCGAAGCCTCCTTCGCGGCGCGCGATTCGGGGGAGGCACGCTCATTCGGTGTGGAGGCCTCATACCATACTCGATGAGCACTTCTTCGCAAAGACGCAGGTCGGGCGGGTCCGCCGCAACTGCCAGGCAACCGGTCACCGGGCCGAGCGTCTAGAAGCGTCTAGTGTTGTCGCGGCAGCCGACCGACGTGATGGAGGCGAGGCAGGTGGCGCTTCAGAGCCGTTCCCCGCAGCGACCCGACGACCTCGTGGTGGAGGTCGAGGAGGCGGACGCGGCCGCGGTCGAGCGGGCCGTCGGGCGTGCCCGCGAGGCCGGCGGCGCCTGGGCGGCCGCGTCGGCGCTGGAGCGCTCGGCGGCGCTGGTCGCCGCCGGCGACGCGCTCGCGGCGGCCTCGGGCGAGCTCACCAGCCTGATGGTCCGGGAGGTCGGCAAGCCGGTGACCGAGGCCGGCGCCGAGGTCGCCCGCGGGGTCGGGATCCTGCGCTACTACGCCCAGCAGGCGCTCGACCCCGACGGCGAGACCTACCCCGGCGCCAGCCCCGCCTCCCTGCTGCTCAGCCGCCGGCGGCCGCGCGGCGTGGCCGGCCTGATCACCCCGTGGAACTTCCCGGTCGCGATCCCACTGTGGAAGGCCGCCCCGGCGCTCGCATTCGGCAACGCGGTCGTGCTGAAGCCGTCGCCGGAGGCGACCGCGCTCGCCCTGCGCCTGGCCGAGCTGCTGGCGCCCGCCCTGCCCGACGGCCTGTTCCAGGTGCTGCCGGGCGGGGCCGAGACGGGCAGAGCGATCCTCGACGGGGTCGACTGCATGTCGTTCACCGGCTCGGTGGCGGTCGGCCGGCAGGTCGCGGTGGCCGCGACCGAGCGGGGCATCCCGAGCCAGGCGGAGATGGGCGGCCTCAACGCCTCGATCGTGCTCGCGGACGCCGACCCGCTACGGGCGGCGACGGTGATCGCCGGCGCGGCGATGGGCTACGCCGGCCAGAAGTGCACCGCCACCAGCCGCGCCATCGTGGTCGGCGACCCTGGCCCGTTCACCGACGCGCTGGTCGCGGCCGTCGACGGCCTCGCGATCGGCGACCCCGCCGAGAACACGACCGTGGTCGGGCCGGTGATCACCGACCAGGCCAGGCGGCGGGTGGTGGAGGCGGCCGAGGGGGCCGCGGCCTCTGGCGGCCGCCTGCTCACCGGCGGCCAGGCGTCCGACGGCGACGGCTGGTTCGTGGCCCCGACGCTGGTGGGCGGCCTTGGTCCCGAGGCCCGGCTGGCGCAGGAGGAGGTCTTCGGACCGATCGCGGTGGTGCTGGCGGTCGCCGACGAGGACGAGGCGGTGCGGGTCGCCAACGGCGTCCGCTACGGGCTGGTCGGCTCGGTGTTCACCCGCGACCTCGACCGGGCGCTGCGGTTGACCGAGCGGCTCGACACCGGGCTGATCCGGGTGAACGCGCCCACCTCCGGGGTCGACTTCCTGGCCCCGTTCGGTGGCGAGAAGGACTCGAGCTACGGCCCCCGCGAGCAGGGGAAGGCCGCCAGGGACCTGTACACGTCGACCCGAACGATCACCATCAACCCCGCGCAGGGCTGAGCGGTGGCGCTCTGGCGGGTGCTGGCCGGCGGGCGGCCGCGCCTGGCCCGCGGGCCCGCCGACGGCGGCTCGGTCGAGCTGCTCGACCCGGGTGCGTCGATCGACGGGGTGCTCGGCGGCGAGCCGGGCGCCCTGCGGGAGCTGCTCGACGGTCCCGCCGGCGAGCCCGTGCCGGACGGCGCTCCGGTGCTGGCACCGCTCGGCCGGCAGCCCGTCTGGGCCGCGGGAGTGACCTTCCGCCGCAGCCTGGACGCGCGGCTGGAGGAGTCCGGAGGGCTCGACGCCTACGACAAGGTCTACCTCGCCGACCGCCCCGAGCTGTTCCTCAAGGCG
>JBEDUQ010000359.1:0-4095 GCA_040414855.1 Actinomycetota bacterium | reverse complement strand
ATGCGCATCGCCACCACGCCGCGGCCAAAGCCCGACCAGATTCCCGACCATCCGGGGGTGTACCTCTTCAGGGACGCCGCTGGACGGGTGATCTACGTCGGAAAGGCGATCTCGCTCCGCAAGCGGATCGCGAGCTACTTCCAGCCGCTGCGCAACCTGCACCCGCGCACCGCCGCGATGGTCGAGGGGTCGGCCAGCCTCGAATGGGTGCTGGTCCAGAACGAGGTCGAGGCGCTCCAGCTCGAGTACAACCTGATCAAGCAGCACCGCCCCAGGTACAACGTCCGCTACCGCGACGACAAGACCTACCCGTGGCTGGCGGTGACGGTCAGCGAGGAGTACCCGCGCCCGCGGGTCGAGCGCGGCGCCAAGCGCAAGGGCACCCGCTATTTCGGCCCTTACACCCACGCCTACGCGATCCGCGAGACGCTCGACCTGCTGCTGCGCACCTTCCCGATGCGGACCTGCTCGCAGGGCGTGTTCGACCGGCAGCGACGGCTCGGCCGGCCCTGCATCCTCTACGACATCAACAAGTGCTCGGGGCCCTGCGTCGGTCACATCTCCGCCGAGGACCACCGCGAGATCGTCGAGGAGTTCATCTCCTTCATGGAGGGCCGCTCCCGGCCGGTGCTGCGCCGCCTCGACGAGGAGATGCGCGGGGCCGCCGACTCGCTGAACTTCGAGATGGCCGCGCGGCTGCGCGACCAGCTCGCCAGCGTCCGCAAGGCGATGGAGCGCCAGCAGATGGTCTCCTCCAGCCCGGAGGACTTCGACATCGCCGCCTTCGCCGAGGATGACCTCGAGGCCGCCGTCCAGGTCTTCTTCGTGCGCCGGGGGAGGGTCGTCGGGCAGCGCGGCTTCGTGGTCGACAAGGTCGAGGAGCTGGACACTCCCGCGCTGGCGTCGACCTTCGTGCAGCAGCTCTACGGCGACCGCGAGGACGAGGTCCCGCGCGAGATCCTCCTGCCGGTGCTGCCTGACGGGGCCGACGCGCTGCGCCAGTGGCTCGCCGGCCTGCGCGGCGGGCCGGTCGACTTCCGGGTGCCGCAGCGCGGCGAGAAGCGGGCGCTGCTCGAGACGGTCACCGCCAACGCCAAGGAGTCGTTCACTATCCACAAGCTCAAGCGGTCGTCTGACTTCGACGCCCGCGCCCGGGCGCTCAACGAGATCCAGGAGCACCTCGACCTGCCGATCGCGCCGTTGCGGATCGAGTGCTACGACATCTCCAACCTCCAGGGCAGCCAGGTGGTCGGCTCGATGGTGGTGTTCGAGGACGGCCTGCCCCGCAAGTCCGAGTACCGGCGCTTCCAGGTCCGCACCGTGGACGGGCAGGACGACTTCGCCTCGCTCCACGAGGTCATCTCCCGCCGCCTTGCCCGGTTGGCCAGCGAGAACCAGGACGAGGACCAGCGCGCCACCTCCGACGCTGAGATCGAGCTGGCCGCCGAGCTCGGGGTGGCACCCGAGGCCGTCGACGGCGAGCCGGTGGAGCCGGCCGAGCCTGTGGAGGCGCCAAAGGGGTCGCGGAAGTTCGCCTACCCGCCGAGCCTGATCGTGGTCGACGGCGGCCGTCCGCAGCTGGCGGCGGCCATCGACGCCCTCGAGGAGGCCGGCCGCGGCGACCTGCCGGTGATCGGGCTGGCGAAGCGGATGGAAGAGATCTACGTGCCCGGCTCGCCCGACCCGATCGTGCTGCCGCGCACCAGCGAGGGGCTCTACCTGCTCCAGCGGGTCCGCGACGAAGCGCACCGCTTCGCCATCGCCTACCACCGCAAGCTACGGGCCAGGTCGATGACCACCAGCGCGCTCGACGGCATCCCCGGGGTTGGCGAGGGCAGGCGCAAGCAGCTCGTGCGCCACTTCGGCTCGCCGCGTAAGGTCTCGCAGGCAACGGTCGAGGAGATCGCCGAGGTTCCAGGGTTCGGGCCGCGCCTGGCCAGGACCGTGTGGGAGCACATCCACGGGGCGCAAGCAACGCGAGCGCCGCAAGCCGCGCAGGGGGCGCGCAGTTGACCCAGGAGCTGCACACCGAGGATCGCCTGCGCGCGGCCACGGTCGACTTCGTAGTGATCAGCGGCATGTCCGGCGCCGGCCGCTCCGAGGCCGCCAAGGTGCTGGAGGACCTCGGCTACTTCGTCATAGACAACCTGCCACCGCCGCTGATCGGGCGGGTCGCGGAGCTAGCGCTGGTCGGCCGGGACCGCTCCAGGGTCGCGCTGGTGGTCGACGCCCGCGGCGGCGCCTTCGCCGACGACGTCTCCGAGCTGGAGCGCGCGCTGGAGCCGCTGCGCGCCCAGGCCATCAGGCTGCGGGTGCTGTTCCTCGAGGCCTCCGAAGAGGTGCTGGTCCGGCGGTTCGAGCAGACCAGGCGCCGCCACCCGGTCGCCGGCGAGCGCGTGGTCGAGGCGATCGCCCACGAGCGCGAGCTGCTGCGCGACCTGCGCGCGAGCGCCGACCTGGTGATCGACACCAGCGACCTCAACGTCCACGAGCTGCGCGAGCGGATGCTGGCCGCGTTCGCCGACGACGCCGCCGGCCTGCTGGTCACGGTCGCCTCGTTCGGCTTCAAGTACGGCCTGCCGCTGGACGCCGACATCGTGTTGGACGTCCGCTTCCTCCCCAATCCCCACTGGATCCCCACGTTGCGCCCGAGGACCGGCACCGATGAGCTGGTTCGCGATTACGTGCTCTCGCAGGAGGACACCAAGGCGTTCCTGGAGCGGGTCGAGGCGCTGCTCGAGATCGCGCTGCCCGGCTATGTCCGCGAGGGCAAGCACTACCTGACGGTGGCGGTCGGCTGCACCGGCGGTCGCCACCGCAGCGTGGTGCTCGCCAAAGAGCTGGCCGGATGGCTCGGCGACCGGGGCTTCCGCGTGAACGTGACGCACCGGGACATGGAGCGCGAGTGAGCCCAGTAGGCGCGCGGTTGAAGCGACCGGCGGCACTTGGTGGAGGGCACGGGCTGTCGGTGAGCCTGGGCGCGTTGCGGCTGCTCGGCCTCGAGCCGACCGCGATCGTGACCATGGCCGACGACGGCGGCTCGTCCGGAAGGCTCCGCCGCGACCTCGGCCTGCCGCCGCCCGGCGACCTGCGGATGGCGCTGCTCGCCTTGGCCGACCCCAGCAGCGAGGCGCGGGACCTGTTCGCCTACCGGTTCGAGCGGGGCGACCTGGCCGGCCACAACCTCGGCAACCTGATCCTCGCGAGCCTGACGGACCTGCGCGGCGGCTTCGACGAGGCGCTGGCGACCGCCTCGCGCTGGCTGCGGATCGCCGGCAGGGTGCTGCCGTCGACGCTGGTGCCGGTGCGCCTGCTCGGCAGCGTCGAGGGCCAGACCGTCGAGGGGCAGGTCGCCATCCGCGACGCCTGGGGCCGGGTCGACCGGGTCTGGCTCGAGCCGGGCGACGCCGAGGCGGTGCCGGACGCGGTGGCCGCGGTCCGCGACGCCGACCTGGTGCTGCTAGGCCCGGGGTCGATCTTCACCTCGGTGGTCCCCAACCTGCTGGTCCCCGAGCTCGGCGCCGCCATCGCCGCCGCCTCCGACCGGGTGGTCTACCTCTGCAACCTGGAGCCCCAGCCGGGGGAGACCAGCGGCTTTTCGCCCGAGGCGCATCTGGCGGCGCTGCTGGCGCACTGCAAGGGCCTGCACGTCCCGCTGGTGCTGTGCCAGCGGCCGGACAGCGCCGAGGCGATGGCGCGCGAGTCGGCCGCGTTCGCCGAGCTCGGCGCGAGGGTGCACCACGCCGACTTGGCCGATCCCGACGCGCCGGGCCTCCACGACCCGGTCCGGCTCGCGAGCGCGCTCGAGGAGCTGGGCTGAGCCGTGGCCGAGGAGCTGGGCTGAGCCGTGGCCGCCGCCCGCGGCCAGTTCACCGTCCGGGTCAAGGAGGAGCTGGCGGCCAAGCGTCCCGCCTCGCGCGCGGAGCGCCGGGCACTGCTGGCCGCGCTGCTGCGCTTCGCCGCGACCCTGCACATCGGCCGGCCCGGGGGTCAGCGCCAGGGTCCGGACGGGTCCGGGGCGCCGGCGCCGCGGGACGCACCGGAGTTGCTGGACGCCGCCGCGCCGCGCGACCCCGCGGCGCTGCCGGACGCCCC
>JBEDUQ010000358.1:0-3854 GCA_040414855.1 Actinomycetota bacterium | reverse complement strand
GACCCGCTGTCGGTGCTTGCCCACGGCGTCGACGCCGAGGTGCCGATCGTGGTCGGATCGCTGGACCGGCGGGAGGGGCATCCGGGCCGGCGCTGTCGTTCGTCGACTACGCACCCGTCCACCTGCTTACCAGCGCCACGCTGGACCGGATCGGGAGCCTGCATCCCGACGGCACCGTCGATCTACGCCGCTACCGGCCCAACCTGGTGGTGCGGACCGCGCCCGGCGCCGCCGGGTTCGTGGAGAACCGCTGGGTGGGCCGCCGCCTGCGGATCGGCGCGCAGCTCGTCGTGCGGGTGGTGGTGAACACCCCGCGCTGCGCGATCCCCACGCTCGCCCACGGCGAGCTGCCGCGCGACACCAACGCGCTCAGGGTGCTCGCCGACCACAACCGCCTGCCGGTTCTCGACAGGGGCGAGTTGGCCTGCGCCGGCGTCTACGCGCAGGTCGTCGAGCCCGGTACGATCCGCCACGGCGACCAGGTCAGCTTGCTGCCGTCGGACGGCGATGGCTAACCGCCACGTTCCAGCAGTTGCTTCAGGTTCTGGTAGCTCTTCGGCGCGGTCTTTGCGGTCATGCGGCGAATGACCTCCAGCGGCAGCAGCTTGCCGAAGCCGTGCCCCTCGAAGTCCAGTGAGATCGTGACCTTCGACCGCGTGCCGCCGTCGAGCGGCTCGACGGTGAGGTCCGCGTTCGGGCGGAACGGACCGTCGACGCCGCGGGCGGCCCAGCTCCTCGGCCGCTCGGCGTCGGTGATCTCCTGCGTGGTCATCCGCTCAGCCGGGCCGATCCGGCGGGTGGTGACGAACCTTGTGCCCACGCTCGGCGCGCCGTCGCCCAGGACCTCGACGCGCACCACGTCGCGCTGCCACTCCGGGAAACGCGTCGGGTCGGTGACGTAGGCGTAGACCTCCTCGGGCGGGCGGGCGATCTCGAAGCTGGAGGTGATCGGTGCCACGATTTGCCTCCTCGTTTGAAGACTCGGGATCCAGCGAGGGACGGTTCCGCGGTAGCTCTCGTACCGGTTCCCGAACTTGGCCCGGAGCCTTGGCTCCTCGTAGGCGACGACCAGCAGCTCGAAGGCGACCGCCAGCGCCACGGCATAGACCAGCAGCGCGGTCGAGCGGAAGAGCCAAGCCTCGCCGAGCACGATCAGCATCGCGGACAGGTAGATCGGGTTCCGGACCCAGCGGTACGGCCCGACCGCGACCACCCGCCGCGGCGGGTCCCAGACTCCGGGCGTCCCTCCGCCGGCGACCGCGAAGACCCACACGCAGCTCACGTACAGCGCGACCCCGACGGCGATCACGGCGACCGCCGGCCACGCCAGCGATGCGGCGGTGGCGCCCCGGCCCCGGAGGATCAGCAACGGACCGTACATGCCCCCCAAAACCCGGGACGACCAGGGTGAACAGGAGGTTCTTGAGCACCAGCCTCATCTGTCGCGGTTCCTTCGCACACGTCCCACGGAACGGTCCCTCACCGCTCTGACGAACCGCACCCACGCAATGTGACCGATCGTGGTCTCGCGGATCGCCACGGACGTTCCGGCAGCCGACGCTGGGTCGGACCTCAGCTCCTGCTGAGCTGGGCCAGGATGGAGGAGTCGGTGATGCTGGTGTCGTCGGCCAGCATGAAGGCCTTGCTGAGGATCAGCGTGAGCCGGTCCTCCTCGAACGGCAGGAAGACCTGCGCCGGCCCCTTGCGCGACGACGGCACGATGCAGAGGTAGCGGTCGTCCGGCTCCATCAGGATGTTCGCGCTGCCGAGGTGGATCTTGTAGGTGTGCAGGTCGCCGCGGACGACCAGATGGCGGTCGGTGAGCGTGCAGCGGTCGGCGATCTTGGTCCTGGGGATGAGCCGCTCCAGCGCGGCCCGGCGGACCTGCGCCGACGCGCTCAGCTCCCCGACGCTCGCCCCGCGCCAGTAGTCGAGGTGGTGGTCGTCGCCGCGGTCGGCCCAGTACGGGTCGCCCGCGATCGAGCTGACCGCGATGAACAGGTCGACGTCGCGCATGGTCTCGCTGAAGACCATGGCGGGAACCTCCTCGAGCCGCTCCGTCCGCCAGGCCCCGTCCAGCGGGCGCTCGAACCACACCCGGTCCGTTCCGGCGCACTCGAGGCAGTCGGGCTCGGGATCCAGGTAGTCGTGGCGGAAGGCGGCCCGCCAGCTGCCGCCGGCGTAGACGCCGAACGCCTCCGTGGTGGCGCCGCCGTCCCAGGGGCCGAGAAAGTCGGTGGTCCAGCCGCGACCCTTGATCACCGCGTAGAGCTGCCGGTAGCGGACGATGTGGGCCGCGAAGCGGTTGGAGTAGGTCCCGGTCTGCGCCTCGGCCGGCGTGAGCAGGTAGATCTCACGGAACGCCTGCTTGAACGGTTGGCGCATCCGCCGCTCGGTCAGCAGGTCGCGCCAGCGCTGGATCTCCTCGACCGGCGCGCGCAGCGGGTGCCACAGCCGGATCTCTGTGCCGGGCCCTGGAACCTCGACCGGAGCGCCGGTGACGTCGTGGAAGTCGCCCTCGTCGTCGGGGATCGCCGGCCGCCAGCGACCGTCGCCGGCCTTGACCTCCCAGATCAGCCGCCGGGCCACGCTCCACCCGACCCCGTTGGACGCCAGCTCGTCGCGCCAGCGCGCGTAAGGCTGTGACGACTCCAAGGTGTACCCGGCCTCGAGCGCCCTGGAGAGCGTCATGCGCTGCCCGCGTGCCTGCTTGACCAGGTCGCGCAGCGCCTTTACCTCGTCCGCGTGGTCTCGCCGCACCGCGGCGGGCACGGCCGACAGGGCCCTTCCGTCCGGCCGCCGCCAGGCCAGCTCGATGTCGTCGGCGAGGGTGATCACCGCCTGGTAGCCGTCGACCGAGCTGGTGTGCACACCGTCCGTGCCGAAGCCGAGATCGGGCAGGCGCAGCGTCACGCCCGGCCGTTCGCCCATCGTCCGTTCGATTCGCTTGAGCATGCGGTCGAGCTGCTTGACCGCACCCTTGTGCCGTAGCACCGCCCGGGCGGCGCGCAGGGCGGCGAGCGCCTCGGAGGTCGGGAAGTCGCCGGTCGCGCGCGCCAGCTCGAACAGCAGCGCCTGGGAGGGAAGTGTGCTGGCCTTCGTCGGCGCGACCGACACCCCGGGCACCAGCGACCCGAGCAGGTCGCGCAGCCAGGGCTCGTCGCGCAGCAGCGCGACCCTGGCGGCGCGGCCGAGTGTGTCCACCTCGTCCCTGGTGAAGGCCTTTTCGGCGACGTAGGGCTGCCTGCCCGCCTGGATGTCCACGACGCGCGCGTCCGCGGTCTGGAGCGCATGGCGCGCGAACGAGGCGTACTCCGGCACCGCGGCCAGCCGCTGCCAGGCGTCGGACAGCTGCGGCGGCGAGTGGTACGCGCGGTCGCCGACCTCGGCGACCAGCAGCTGCGCCGGCACACCGGCGGCCCGCAGCACGTTCAGCTCTTCCCGCGCCAGCGGTCCGAACCCCCGCCGCACCAGCCGGGTGACGAGCCCGCCGGTCAGGCCGCCGGCCAGCTCGGCGAGCGCCAGCAGCGCGTAGGGATGCTCGTCTCGGCCCTTCGCGAGCAGCGCCCTGACCAGGCTGCCGGCGGCCCTGTGCGCCTGCTTCGGCCACGGCCCGTCGCAGCGAACCAGCGCGTTGACCGCCAGCATCGGATGCCCGCCGGTTCCCGCCTCCAGGTTCGCCACCAGGGCCTCGAGCAGGTCGACGCACGACTCCGGGGTGAAGGCCGGCTGGCGCTCCCGCACGGCACCCTCGACGCCCCACCTGACCAGCGACGCCGGGTGCTGCCCAGCGATGCGGAAGGCGAACGGCAACAGCGCGCCGAGGTCGTGGTTGCTGAGGCGCGACGGGTCGA
>JBEDUQ010000357.1:0-13299 GCA_040414855.1 Actinomycetota bacterium | reverse complement strand
TCGCCGCGCGCTACATGGGCGAGGACCAGGCCGAGGCCTACGGCAAGCGCAACGCCGTCCCCGGTGAGCTCCTGATCCGGGTCACCCCGACCAGGATCGTCGCCCAACAGGCGATCGCCGACTGAGCCGGCGGGGTCTGCCCGGTGGCGCCGGCCCGACCCGAGAGGCCCGACCGTCCGGCCGGCGGGCCCCACAGCCCCGCCCGGGGCGTCGTTCAGCCCCCGTGGCGGTACAGGCGCGAGTCCCGGGGCTCGAAGCCGAGCCGCTGGTAGAGGCGGTTGGCGGCCTCGCGGCTCGGGCGCGAGGTGAGGTCGACGCTGCGGGCCCCCTCCGCGGTCGCCAGCCGCAGCGCCTCCAGCGTCAGCGCCTCGCCGACGCCCTTGCCTCTGGCCGACTGGTCGACCACCACGTCCTCGATCCAGGCGCGCACCCCGGTCGGGATCGGGAAGATCACCAGCGTCAGGGTGCCGACGATGTCATCGCCGTCCCTGGCCACCAGCACCCGGTTGGCCGGGAACTCGACGATGGCCCGGAGCCGCTCCTCGTCCGGTGCGGGCGTCGACGAGCTGAGCTGCGGGATCAGGCGCGCGAACGCGGCCACCAGCTCGGCGTCGGCCTTCCGCGCGACCTCGATCGCGATCGGCATCGGCTCAGAAGGACCGGTTGTCGTCGTCGGGCGGGGGCTGCTGCGACAGGAACCGCTCCAGCTCGTCGGCCAGCTCGTCCCCGGATGGCAGGCGCTGCTCGTTGCCCTGCTCGATCATGTTGCGGATCTGCTCGACGAACTCCGCGATCTGCGGCCGCTCGCGGATCGCCTGCTCGACCTGCTCGATGTGGTCCTTGGTCGCGGCCTCCAGCTCGGTCGAGTCGACCGTGACGCCGGCGAGCCGCTCGATCGTCCGGACCAGCGCGAGAGCGGCCGGCGGGTGGCTGCCGCCGGCGAGGTAGGGCGGCACCCGCGCCCACAGGCCCGTCGCCGGGATGCCGGCCTTGTGGAGCCGCTCCTCGAGGACGCTCTGGATGCCCGCGGCCAGCTCGACGATCGCCGGGACCGTCTCGAGTCGGCCCGCCAGGTCCGGGTCGGCCGAGGTGCTCACCACCGCGACCGGGTCGGTGTGCAGCGACGGCGCCGGGAACGCGCCGAGCCCGAAGACCTCGGTCACGCCGAGCTGCTGGCACAGCTCGGCGACCCGGTCGGCGAAGGCGTGCCAGCGGAAGTCGGGCTCCGGCCCGGTCAGCACCAGCGCGTCGCGCAGGCCGTTGACGGTGGTGCCGAGCGAGAGCTCGACGTCGGACCAGCTCACCGCCTCGATGGTGCCGCTCGCCAGGCGGATCAGCGGACGCCGGGCGCGGTAGTCGATCAGCTCGTCGCTGTCGAAGCTGCCGATCGTCTGGGTGTTCCAGCGGGCTTCGAGGAAGCCCATCGCCGTCTGGCCGGCGACGCCGGAGTCGGTCCAGCCAGCGAGATGCACCACCAGGAACGGCCGCTCCAGGTTCGGCGGCCCGTCCTTGAAGTCGAAGAGGTCCTCTCGTGCCCACATACTCGCAGGGTAGCGGCTCGGGGCTCGCAGCGGGAACCGAACCGGTGGCCTGGCGTACCTGGCGTACCGTACGCGTGTGACCACGGCAGCGCGGCGCTCATCCAGCGGGGGCAGGATCTCCCCGTTCCGGCCCTTCCGGCATCGGGCCTTCGCGATCATCTGGTCGGGCGCGTTCGTTTCGAACATCGGGACGTGGATGGAGACCGTCGCGGTCGGCGTCTATGTCACCCAGACCACCGGCCAGGCCGGGTGGACCGGCACCATCGCCGCGCTCACCTACGTGCCAACCGTCCTGCTCGGGCCGATCGCCGGCGCCGTCGCCGACCGCTTCGACCGGCGCCGCTACCTGGTCACGATCGCGCTGTTCCAGACCGCGCTGGCGGCGGCGCTGGCGCTGCTGGCGGTCACGGGCCGGCTGTCGATCCCGCTGGTCGCGGTGATCGTGCTGCTGGAGGGCTCGGCGTTCGCCGCCTACATCCCGGCGTCGCAGGCGATGATGCCCGACCTGGTGCCGAGCGAGGACCTGCTCGGGGCGATGAGCCTTGGCTCGGCGCAGTTCAACCTCGGCCGGGTGGTGGGTCCGGCGCTGGCCGGGCTGGTGATCGCCGCCGGTGGCCTGGCCTGGGCGTTCTGGACAAACACCGTCAGCTTCGGGGCTGTGCTGCTGGCGCTGGCGCTGATCAGCGTGCCGCCGCTGCGCCACCGTCCGGAATCGGTGCGGCGGGTGTGGCGCACCATCGGCGAGGGCGTCGCCGCCGCGCGGAACGACGCCGGCATCCGCACCGCCCTGCTGCTCCTGCTGGCCACCACCTTCCTGGTCTCGCCGTTCATCGGCCTGGTGCCCGCGGTCGCCATCAAGGTCTTCCACGAGGGCGCCCCCGGCACCTCCGCGCTGGTGACCAGCCAGGGGATCGGCGCGGTCTGCGCGGCGCTGGCGGCCGGGCCGCTGGCGGCCAGGTTCGGGCGGAGGCGGCTGCTGGTCGCGGCGCTGCTCGCGGTCGGGCCGCTCGCCGCCGCCTACGGGCTGGCGCCGTCGTTCCCGCTGGCGGTGGCCGGCATCGCGCTGCTCGGCTTCTGCTACCTGCTGGTGCTCTCGGGGACGACCACGATCGGCCAGCTCCGCGCCAGGCGCGAGCTGCGGGCGCGGATCGCCAGCCTCGGCATGCTCGGCGTCGGCGGCGGCCACTCGGTCGGGCTGGTCCTCCAGGGCTGGCTCGGCGACCGGGTCGGGCTGCCGCTGGTCACCGCCGTGACGGGGTTGGCGCTACTGGCGATCGTGGCGACCGTGCGGCTCACCCGGCCCGAGCTGCTCGAGGCGATGGACGCCCCGCCGCCGGGCCGTGACCAGGTTCGTGTCTCGCCTGCCGAGACGGCCGAGGAGGTCGAGACGGCCGGGGAGGTGGGGCAGGCCGGGGAGGTGGGGCAGGCGGGGGAGGCCGAGGAGGTCGGGGAGGCCACCGAGGCGAGCCGGACCGTCCACTGACCCCGGTCGGCTCGTCCGGCCCGGGAGGTTTGCCGGCCGCTCCCGGCGGCGATCCAGGACCGGCGTGGAAGACCGCCGGCCAGCCGCCAGTCGAGAGGAGGGCCGCATGCAGCCACGGAACGCATCGGAGGGCCCCGACCCGCGGGAGGCGGACACCGCCCGCCTGGCGGGCCTCCCCGTCGAGGAGTTGCCTCCGGACGCGCCCGACCTTGCGCGAGCCGCCGTCGATGACGTGCCCGGCGACCTCGACCCGGCCCAGGTCGCCCGCGACACCGGAGCGCGCCGGGACGCCAAGGTGGTGACGGCCGCCTACGCCGCCGCGCTCGGCGACCGCGACGCCGCCGTCGCGGCGGACCTGTTCGCGGAGAACGCCCAGCTGGTGACGCCCGAGACCAAGCTGTCCGGCCGCGAGGCGATCGCCGGCTGGCACCGCGACCTGCTGGCGGTCGGATCGGTCTCGGCCGAACCGGCCGGCCAGGGCAACGACCAGGGCCGCCTGGAGATCACCGGCCCCGGGGAGCCGCTGGTGGTCGAGGTCGCCCTGGACGCCTCCGGCCGCATCGGCACCGCCCGCTGGCTCACGGGCGCCCAGGCCGCCCGCCCCCAAGAGGAGTGGCCCCGGTAGAGGAAGTCGGCCGCAAGGTCCCGGCCCTGCCGCTGGGCCGCTGGGCCGCTGGGCCGCTGGGCCGCTGGGCCCCCGTGCCCCCGGGCCCCCGGGCCCCCGGGCCCCCGGGCCGCGGCTCCTGGCCCGACCGCGCACGTCACCCGGGTCCCGCCCGGCGGCCGCCGGACCTTCCCCACAGCGCCCGCGCGGCCCCGCGCCCTCCCCTACGGCAGGTCCATGCGGGCGAGGCGGGTTTGGGCGATGACGAGGGCGAGGAGGGTGACGACCAGGGCGAGGACCGTGGCGGAGACCGGGCCGAGGCGGGTGCTCAAGGTGGGACCTCCGCCGCCCTCGAGGATCGCGGCGGCGATGCCCTCGACGTAGCCGCGCACCGACAGCGACGAGGCGCTCGGGGCGACCCCGACCACCGCGCCCTCCCACAGCAGCGCATACGCGAGCCCGACCAGCAGCGCCCGCGACAGCAGCAGCGACAGCAGCACCCCGATGGCGCAGTACACCAGCGCGCCGACGACGGTCGAGACCACGGTCGCCTGGAGCAGGACCCCCGAATCGAAGCCCCGCGCCGCCAGCAGCTGGGCGATCACGAGCTCCGGCACCAGCACCAGCAGGGTCGCGATCACCGCGGCCACGTACTCGGCGGCCAGCACCGACCAGCGCGGGATCGGCTTGAGCAGCAGGTTCGCGATCGTGCCGCGTCGCAGCTCGTTGCCGAGCGCCGCGGTCGCGAACGCGAAGCTGACCACCGGCAGCAGCACCGGCACCACCAGGTTGCGGAACAGGTCGAAGCTGAAGCTGGTCGGGTCCTGGCCCGACGACGGCGCCAGCAGGGACGGCAGCCACAGCGGCAGCGCCACCAGCACGGCCACGATCGGCAGCCGCTTGCCGGCGAGCAGCTCGCCGAGCGCGAATCGCAGCACCACCAGCGCGCGCTTCATCGCCGCCGCACCAGGTAGCGGAAGACCTGCTCGAGCGACTCGTCGGTGGTGCGGATCTCCTGGAGGCTCACGCCGGCGCCGCGCGCCAGCCGCGGCAACTCGGTGGCCAGCGCCTCGACCGAGCGGGTCCGAGCCCGCAGCGCCTCGCCCTCGATCTCGACCGCCACCGTGCTCGGCAGGCTGATCAGCCCGGGCGCGAGCCGTCGCGGGTCGGTCGCCCGGACCATCACCGTGCGGGGCTGGTCGTCCATCAGGTCGCGGATGGCGTGGAAGTCGCCCGAGGCGGCCAGCCTGCCGCCGACCAGCACCAGCACCTGCGAAGCGAGCCGCTCGACCTCGGCGAGGATGTGGCTGGAGACCAGCACGGTGACCCCGGCGGCGCCGACCGACCGGACCAGCTCGATGAAGCGGGCGCGCTGGCCCGGGTCCATGCCGGTCATCGGCTCGTCGAGCACCAGCATCGCCGGCTGGTGGACGATCGCGCCGGCGACCTTGGTCCGCTGCCGCTCGCCCTTGGAGAGGCCGCGAAGCCGCCGCCCGGCCAGCTCGGTGAGGCCGACCCGCTCGATCGCCCTGGCCGCCGCGGCGCCCGGGTTGGCGACCCCCTGGAGCTCGGCGTGCAGGCGCACGTAGGACGCCACCGTGAGCCGCGGGTAGAGCCGGTCCCCGTCCGGCACCACCCCGATCGCCTGGTACAACATCGGGTCGTTGAGCAGCGGCCGCCCGAACACCAGCACCTCACCCTGGGACGGGTGCAGCAGCCCGCAGATCGCCTTGAGGGTGGTGGTCTTGCCGGCGCCGTTGGGGCCGAGTAGGCCGGTCACCCCGGGCCGCAGCTCGAAGGAGAGATCGCTGACCGCCACGATGTCGCCGTACCACTTGGAGACGTGGCGCAGCTCGACCACCGGCGCGTCCCCGTCCGGCGGCCGGCGCTGGCCGGCGACGTCGCCCGCCGCGGCGGGCCGGGTCCCGGCGGTCATGCGCGCAGCCTCGAGATGCGCCAGCCGAGCAGCAGGCAGGCGAGCGCCGTCACCACCACGACCGCGGCCAGGTAGGTGGGCCCGGTGAAGCCGGCCTCGCCCGCCATCGACCCCTGTTGAAAGGGCTCGCCGAAGACCCAGTCGACGAAGCGGTCGGGGAGCTGCTGCACCGCGAACAGCGAGACCCAGCGCCGCCCCGAGAAGTGGGCGGTGAAGAAGACGATGCTGGCGACGACCCCCGAGGCGAGGAAGACGCCGAGCTGGAACGCGACCGCGATGCTGCGCCGCTCGGTCAGGCTGGCGATCGCCAGCGAGATCGCCGAGTAGAACACCGTCAGCACGCAGCCGGCGAGCAGGATGCGCGGTATGTCGTCGAGGTGGTCGCCGAAGTACTTCATGGCGCCGGTCGCGGTCAGCACGTTGCCGAGGAACAGCACCACCAGCGGCAGCACCGCGATCAGGCCCATCACCAGCAGTAGCGCCGAGGCCTTGGCCAGAAGGTAGTCGAGCCGGGTGAGCGGCCGGGTGAAGTAGAGCGCCAGCACGTTGCTCTGGCGGTCGGGGCAGAGCAGCTCGGGGCCGGCGGTGGCCGAGAACAGCAGCAGCACCAGCGAGACGATCCGCAGGTACTGGCCGTAGCCGATCAGCTGGCTCACCGCCTCGCCGGCGACCACGCGGATGCCGACGAACGCGACCACCGGCCCGAAGGCGATCACCAGCAGGCCCCACGGGACGACCTTGGCCTTCCAGGAGCGCTTGAGCCCGAGCGTGCGCCGGATCCCCGCGAGCACCAGCGCCTTGATCAGGCGTGAGCGGCCCTCGCGGACGCCGTCGTAGTGCCGGTAGCCCCGGTCGTAGATCGCGCCCGCCGGCACGCCGCTCTCGGTCATTGCGTCACCGGCGCGGTCGGGGAGCGGGCGGCCAGCCCGGCGTCGCCGGCGTCCGGGACCACCGAGCCGCCGGAGGCTTCGGCCTGGAGCCGCAGGAAGGTCTCTTCCAGGCTGGGCGCGCGGGGGCTGAGCCGGCGCAGCGCCCAGCCGCGGTCGGCGGCGACGTCGCGGATCGCGTCGGCGCTGTCGGCGGCGCCCTGGACGTGCAGCTCGTCGCCGGACTGGCGCACCAGGAGGCCGGCGCGCTCGAGCGCCTCGCGGGCGACCGGGCCGTTGTCGTGGAGCTGCACCGCGAAGCCGGCGTCGGTGGTCCCGGCGACGGCCGCGATCGACCCCTGTACCAGGACCTGGCCGCCGTGGACCATGATCACGTGGTCGCAGATCCGCTCGACGTCGCCGAGCAGGTGGGTCGAGACCAGCACGTCGACGCCCAGCTCGCCGCGGGCGCGGTCGATCAGGTCGAGCATGTCCTCGCGGCCCTGCGGGTCCATGCCGTCGGTCGGCTCGTCGAGCAGCAGCAGGCTCGGGTCGTGGACCAGCGCGACCGCGAGCTTGACCCGCTGCTGCATGCCGGTGGAGAAGCCGCCGAGCGCGCGGTAGCGCTCCTCGTCGAGGCCGACCTGGTAGCAGACCTCGGCGGCGCGCTCGCGGGCCGCCCGCGGCTGCAGCCCGCCGAGCTGGCCCATGAACGCGACGAAGTCCGAGGCGGTGACGTCGCCGGGCAGGCAGGGGCCCTCGGGCAGGTAGCCGACCCGCGAACGGACCCCGATCGGGTCGGTGGCGACGTCGTGGCCCAGCACGGTGGCGGACCCGGTGTCCGGCGAGATCAGCCCGAGCAACAGCTTGAGCAGGGTCGACTTGCCCGCGCCGTTGGAGCCGACCAGGCCGGTGCAGCCGCGCTCCACGGCGAGGTCGACCGAGCGCAGCGCCCGGACCGACCCGTACCGCTTGCTGAGACCGCGCACCTCGACCACGGCCATGCCGGCAACACCCCCGTTCCGAACCGTCCCGAGGCGTCCGCAACCTCCGGGGACGCGTCGGAGTGCCTACCCTACCTTGCTTCGCCCGATCCGCGTACTCGCCGTCCACAGCCCCCACACGCTGGGCGCCAGCGCCGCCGGTGACGGCGCCGGGGTAGGCTGGCGTCGAGCGGACCACGCCGAGTCGACGATCCCGGTCCAACGAGCACATGAGCGAGGTCGAGCATGCGTGTCCCGGCGAGCCTTCCGGCGACCCCGGCGGCGGCGCCATGACCGGCGAGGTGGCGGTGGTCTGGGACGAGCGGCTGCTGGCCTACGACTTCGGGCCGGAGCACCCGCTGCGCCCGGGTAGGGTCGAGCTCACGGTGGCGCTTGCCAGAGAGTCGTCGCTGCTGTCCAGGGCCAAGGTCATCGAGCCGCTGGCGCTGCCCGGCGCCGACCTCGCCCGGGTCCACGACCTCGACTACCTGGCCGCGGTCCAGGCGGCCAGCGAGTCGGGCCGGGGGTCCTTCGAGTTCGGCTTCGGCCCCGGTGACAACCCGCCGTTCCGCGGCATGCACGAGGCGGCCACGATGGTCTGCGGCGCGACCGTGGCGGCGGCCTCCGCGATCCTGAACGGCCAGGCGCTCCACGCCTTCTCTCCCGCCGGCGGGCTGCACCACGCCATGCCGGCCAGGGCCAGCGGCTTCTGCGTCTACAACGACCCGGCGGTCGCGATCGCCTGGATGCTCGACCACGGCGTCGGGCGGATCGCCTACGTCGACGTGGACGTCCACCACGGCGACGGGGTCCAGGCGGTCTTCGAGGACGAGCCGAGGGTGCTGACCATCTCGGTGCACGAGTCCGGCCGCTTCCTGTTCCCGGGCACCGGCTTCGCCAACGAGATCGGCGAGGGCGAGGCGGTCGGCACGGTCGCGAACCTGCCGTTGCCGCCCTCGACCACCGACGACCTCTATCTGCCGGCGTTCGACGCGGTCGTCCCCAAGCTCGTGCGCGCCTTCGAGCCGGAGGTCCTGGTCACCCAGCTCGGCTGCGACAGCCACTACACCGACCCGCTCGCCCACCTCGGCCTCACCACCAGGGCCTACGCCGAGCTGGCCGGCCGCCTGCACGACCTGGCGCACACCGTCACCAACGGCCGCTGGCTTGCCACCGGCGGCGGCGGCTACCAGTGGGCGACGGTGGCGCCGAGGGCCTGGTGCAGCTATCTCGCCGAGATGCTCGGCACCCAGCTCCCCGAGCGGCTCCCCGCCGGCTACCTCGCCGAGGTCAAGGACCGGTTCGGCGTCGAGCTGGACCCGAACACCGCCGACGAGGTGGTCGCGCTCCGCTCCGAGCACCGCGAGCGGGTCGAGTCTCAGGTCGCCCGCGCCATCGAGATGGTCCGCGGCAACCTCTTCCCATTGCACGGCATCAGCGTCTGACCTTGCCTGGCCGCGAACCCTCCCAGGTCAGGCGGCGGTCGACGCCTCCGCTACCATAAGAGGCCAGTCCGATCGATGAATCGTGGAGCGCGGCATGCCCGAACTGACCCGGGATGAGCTCGGCCGGCATCTTGTGGCCACAAGGATCGCCGGATCGGTGCAGACCCCGGTCGCGGACGTGCTGCGCAAGGCGAACCTGGTCGCCGCCGGCGACCCGGAGCACTGCTTCGGCCTCTCGGGGATGACCAGGTACACCCCCGACGACATCCTCGAGCAGGTGCGCGCCCAGTTCGGCTGGACCCACACCGAGGGCGAGCCGCCCTTCGGCCCCACCTACATCGATCCCGAGCTGCTGCTCGACGAGCTGGACCGCGCCGCCGACCGGCTGGCGCGGGCGGTTGCCAACGGTGAGCGGGTGGTGTTCGCGACCGGCCATCCGACCGGCGTCCTGGCGCTCCATCAGCAGGTCTGCGCCTCGCTCCGCGATGCCGGCGCCAAGGTCCTCCGGCCCGCCGACGGGATCGCCTTCCTGCTCGGCGACCACCGGCGGAGCGTCCGCTACGTCCAGTACGTCGCCACCCTGGCCTCTGGCGCGAACCTCAAGCACACCCACGACGCTCACCCGATGGAGCTGGTGCTCGACCAGGTGGACGATCTCGACCTGGTGGTTGGCGACCATGGCTGGGCCGGCGCGGCGGCGGAGCGCGGCATCGACGTCATCGGCATCGCCGACATCAACGACCCGGCCCTGCCGATGGCACGGGCCGACGGTCGCGCCGGCGTGGTGCTGCCGATGGACGACAACGTCCTGCCGGTCCACTACGAGCCGGTCGCCGACTACCTGATCGCGCGGCTCCCATGACCGACAAGTACCTTCGGCTCGTCGAGCAGGTCCTCGACGACCCGGGCGCGGTGGTGCTGCTGGGGTCGATGGACTCCGGCAAGACCACCTTCGCGCGAATGCTGCTCGCCGGGGCGATCGAGCGCGGCATCCCGGCCAGCTACGTCGACACCGACGTCGGCCGCACCACGGTCGGCCCGCCGACCACCATCGGGCTCAAGCACGTCGGCGAGCCCAAGCACCTCACCGACGACGAGCTGGCGATCGCCGACGACCTCTACTTCGTGGGCTGGGTTTCCGCCCAGTTCCACCTGCTTCCGCTGGTCGCGGGCACCGCCAAGCTGATGGACGTCGCCAGGCGCTCCGGCTCCGAGCTGATCGTGGTCGACACCTCGAGCCTGATCAGCGGCGTCTACGGGCAGATCCTCAAGTACCACAAGCTCGAGGTGACCCGGCCGGACTACGTGATCGGCTTCGAGCGGGGCGAGGAGCTGGAGCCGCTGCTCGGCATCGCGCGGCGCTTCACGCCCGCCAGGGTCGAGTCCTACCCGATCCACCCGGACGCCCACCCGACCACCGCCGACGAGCGCGCCGAGGCCCGGCGCGCCCGCTTCGCGGCCTACTTCTCCGGCCCGCTGCACCGCTGGCGGGTCAAGCCGACCGTGTTCCTCCCCAGCCTGCCGCCCGACGCGGACCTCTCCAGCCTGGCCGGGATGCTGGTCGGCATGGAGGACGGCAAGGGGAGCTGCGTCGGCATCGGCTACCTGGAGATGGCCGAGGACGGCGGCCTGCGGATGATCTCGACGGTCTCCGAGGGCGCCAGGGCGCTCCGGCTCGGCTCCACCCGGATCACCGCCGACTGGACCTCGACCACGCGCGTCGATCTTCGCCACCTCTTCGGGACCGAGTAGCGGCCGTAGTAGCCTCGGCGCTTGGAGTTCGCGTCCAGAAGGGCTGCGGTATGGCTTGCTACGACTGGCTGACGTTCACATCGGACTATGGGCTCCAGGACAACTTCGTGGGGGTGTGCCACGGCGTGATCGCCCGGATCGCGCCGAGCGCGCGGGTGATCGACGTCACCCACGCGGTCGGCGCCCGCGACGTCCGGCACGGCGCCACCGTGCTGGCGCAGTCGGTGCCGTACCTTCCCGAGGCCGTCCATCTGGCGGTGGTGGACCCGGGTGTCGGCACCAGCAGGGGCCAGGTGGCGGTCGAGGCCGGCGGGCACGTCCTGATCGGGCCCGACAACGGGCTCCTGCTCTGGGCGGCGGAGGCGCTCGGCGGGGTGGCGCGCGCCCACGCGATCGCCAACCCCGCCTACCGGCTCGAACCGGTGTCGCGCACCTTCCACGGCCGCGACCTGTTCGCGCCGGCCGCCGCCCACGTCGCGGCCGGCGCCGATCCGGCGGCGCTCGGGCCCGAGCTCGACCCGAGCGAGCTGGTCCGCATCGAGCCGCCCCGCTCGACCGTCGAGGAGGGGCGCCTGCGTGGCGAGGTGGTGATGGTCGACCGCTTCGGCAATCTCGCCCTGAGCCTCGGGCCCGCTGACCTGGAGCGCGCCGGCCTGCGGCTCGGCGACCGGGTCGAGGTCCGGGCCGGCGGGCGCGCCTTCACCGCCACGGTCGGCGAGACCTTCGGCTCGGTGGAGCCCGGCGAGCTGGTGCTGTACGAGGACTCGTTCCGGCGGGTGGCCGTCTCGGTGAACCAGGGCAGCGCGGCGGAGCTGCTGGGCGGCGCCGCCGGCGACGCGCTGGTCGTCTGCAAGGAGGCGGGCTGATGAGCACTCCACGTGGCGGCGGGCGCCGCGTCCTGGTGACCGGGGCCGCGCGGTCGACCGGCCGCAGGCTGGTCGCGTCGCTGGCGGCCGACGACCGGGTCGCCATGGTGGTCGCGGTCGACGACCTGCCCCAGCCGGACGCGCCGGACGGCGTGCGGACCATCGAGGGCCCGCTGGACAGCCCCGAGCTGATCGAGGCGCTCCAGTCCGGCGGCATCGACACCCTGGTCCACCTGGGCGTGACCGCCGAGCCGGAAGCGGCCGGCGGCCGCGCGGTCATGAAAGAGCACAACGTCCTCGGCACCATGCAGCTGCTCGCCGCGGCCTATCACGCCCCGGACCTGCGCCGCGTGGTGCTGAAGTCGACCACGGCGGTGTACGGCGCGGCGCCGTCCGACCCGGCGATGTGGACCGAGTCGATGCAGCACGAGGCGCCGCGGTCGGGCTTCGGCAAGGACGCCATCCAGGTCGAGGACTACGTCCGCTCCTTCGACCGCCGCCGCCCCGACGTGACCGTCACCATCCTGCGGCTCGCCAACCAGGTCGGCCCGACCGTCTCCAACCCGCTCACCCGCTACTTCGAGCTGCCGACCTGCCCGACCGTGCTCGGCTTCGACCCCAGGCTCCAGTTCCTGCACGAGGTTGACACCGAGCGGGTGCTGGAGATCGCCGTGCTCGGGCGGCCGGTGCAAGGCACCTTCAACGTCGCCGGCGACGGCGTGGTGCTGCTCAGCCAGGCGATCCGGATCGCGGGCAAGCCGCCGCTGCCGATCCCGGAGCCGCTGGTCTCGGTCGTCGCCGAGCTGCTGCGCCGCACCATCGACTTCTCGCCCGAGCAGGTGCGCTTCCTCCAGTTCGGCCGCGTCGCGGACACCTCGGCCGCGCGCGACCGGCTCGGCTTCACGCCCAAGTGGACCTCGCTGGAGGCGTTCCGCGACTTCGCGGGCGACCGGCTCGGCGACGGCGAGGGGCGCGTGGCCGAGGTGCGCGAGCTGAGCGAGTTCCTGGGCCGACGCCTCTCCGGCGACTACCGGGTGGACGAGTTCGGGTACGACCCGGACCTGGTCGAGCACGTGATCGCGCCGCTGCTGCGGCCGCTGTACGAGCGCTGGTGGCGGGTCAGGACGCTCGGCATCGAGCACCTGCCGTCCAACGGCCCCGCGCTGGTGGTCGGCAACCACGCCGGCGCGCTGCCGTTCGACGCCATGATGGTCGCGCTGGCGGTCCACGACGAGCATCCCGCGCACCGCACGCTGCGCATGCTCACCGCCGACCTCGCCTTCACCCTGCCGCTGATCGCGCCGCTCGCCCGCAAATCCGGCAACACGCTCGCGTGCGAGGAGGACGCCGAGCGGCTGCTGCACGCCGGTGAGGTCGTCGGCGTCTGGCCGGAGGGCTACAAGGGCCTCGGCAAGCCCTTCCGCGACCGCTACAAGCTCCAGCGCTTCGGACGCGGCGGGTTCGTCGAGCTGGCCCTGCGGACCGGCACGCCGATCGTGCCGGTCGCGGTGGTCGGCTCCGAGGAGATCTACCCGATGGTCGGCAACCTGCGGCGCGTGGGGCGGCTGCTGGGGCTGCCGTACTTCCCGGTCACGCCGACCTTCCCGCTGCTCGGCCCTCTCGGGGCGAGCCCGCTGCCCTCCCGCGGGGTGATCGAGTTCTGCGAACCGATCGACACCGCAAAATACGGTCCGGAGGCCGTCCTCGACCCGATGGTGGTGTTCGACCTCACCGACCAGGTCCGCGACACCATCCAGCAGACCCTCGAGAGGAACCTCCAGGCCCGCGGCGCCGTCTTCGGCCCGTAGGTCCGGGCGGGCCGG
>JBEDUQ010000356.1:0-4308 GCA_040414855.1 Actinomycetota bacterium | reverse complement strand
CTATCGACGCCGTCGTCCCCAGATGCTCCTCCAGCCGCGCGGAGCCCGGGAGCTGTGGTCGCCGCGGGCCCGTCCGGGTGCCGCGGGGCCGATCGGGTCCGGCCCACCCTCGCGCCCCGGCTTGCCGCGGGGCGGTCGGGCCGGCCCGACCTCGCGGCCTGGGCGCGGCGGCGCTTCCAGCCGCCACGACCCGCGTGCCGGGTCAGCTCGGGAAGCGGAGGTCCTTGAAGGGGTCGGGGTAGCGGTCGGGGAGTTGGCTGAAGGACTCGGCCTCGTAGAGCCGCACGGCGACGTTCGGCTCGCCGCCGAACTCGTTGACCCTCGAGGTCAGCTCCATCACCGCGCCGACGAAATCGTGGCCGTGACCGGTGAACGACCGTACGTCCATGGTCGCGGTGTCGTACGCGAGCACGTAGTACTCGACCTGCTCAGCGGTGCCCTCCACGACCCGTGTGTCGACCTGGCCCCCCGACCCCTTGACCACCCGGGCAGGTTCATCGCATCCGGGATCTCGGCCGCGCGCCCGCCGCTTCGCGCGGAACTTGACAACAAGGCCGAATTGGGAGTGCTTGCCAATGCCGTCAGCTTCTGGGAGAGTCGTGGTCCCCCCAGACGCTTCGCGAGAACCCCAAAACCAAGAGCAGTCTCCCGTCCCCAGGGAGGTTTCTCCCCATGTTCGTGCGCACGTCCTGGCGCGCCCGCATGCGCGCCCGCGTCCTGTTGGCGGCCCTCGCCGCGGCCGCCGTCGCCGGCTCGCTGGCCCCCACCAGCGCCGCGGCCCAGACCAAGCGCGACGACCTCGATCAGACGCAGAACCAGCTCAAGGACATCGAGGCGGTGCTGCGCGACGCCCGCGCCGACGCCAGCAAGGTCGCCGCCGCAGCGGCCAGCGCCGACGAGGCGGTCGCGGCCGCCAAGAGCCGGCTCGCCGCCGCACGCGTCCGCGAGCTCATGGCCCGGGCGGACCGCGCCCAGGCCGAGAGCACGCTGGCGGCGACCCGCGCCGACCTGAAGCGCAACCAGGACGCCCTCTCGGAGCAGGCGCGCAACGCTTACATGACCGGGGGGATGTCCAACCTCGCGGCGCTCATCGACGCCCAGGATCTCTCGGTGCTCGCCGACCGGGCGATCACTCTGAACTACGTCGCCGCCGAGGGCAGCGACACGATCAGCCAGCTCGAGCTCGCGCGCCGGCGCGACGCGATGACGCGGGCTCGCATGGTCGCGATCGAGCAGGAGCGCGCCGACGCAACCGCAGCGGTGACCACCGAGGTCAATGACCTCCGGCGGGTGCAAGAGGTCCGCCAGCGGGCCAAGCAGAAGCTCGACGCCAAGATCGCGCGGCTCGCCAACCAAGCCGCCAGCCTCCGCGCCCACTCCGCCGAGCTGCGCAAGCTGATTCAGCAGGAGGAGGCGGCGCAGGCCCGAGCGGCCGCCGCGACCCCGCCCTCGCAGGTCCAGCCGAGCCCGCCGGCGCCGTCCTCGCCGACCGGGACGATCGCGGTCAACAACGGCGTGTGCGACCTGTCCACCACCTCGGCGGCGGAGCGCTGGATCATCATGCACGAGTCGAGCGGCCGCCCGACCGCCGATAACCCCACCTCGACCGCGTTCGGGCTCGGGCAGCTCCTGCTCGGCAACCGGATCCTGTATCTCGGGTCGAACTACGCGACCACCGACTGCGCGCTTCAGCTCAGCGCCTTCCGCAGCTACGTCCGCGACCGTTACGGCACAGCCGAGGCCGCGCAGGCGTTCTGGGAGGCCCACGGCTGGTACTGAGCCGAGGTCCGGCCGCGGGGCCCCGGCGGCATCCATGGCGCGCCGACCGCCTCCGGCCGATCCGGCCGCGACCCACGGCGGGCTCCGGGCGTGCCGCCGGCCCTGCCGGCCGGCCCGGCCCCACCCCGCCCCGGGCCTGCCCCGGCGCCGCTCACAGCTGGTCGGGGACGACCTTGTCGATGCCGTCAAGGAGGCGGTCGAGGTCTGGCCACCAGCGGCCGCTGCCGAGCTGGCCGAGCCGCGCTTCGACCGCGGCCGGGTCGCCGCTGGACGGCACCACCCGGTTCGGGGCGGCCCGGTGCAGGACACCCAGGTACCAGTGCTGGCGGGTGGCCTCCCAGGATTCGGCGTCGAGCACGACGTAGTAGTCGGGCAGCTCGATCGTGTCCGTCCGCCACCGGGCCAGCGTCTCGCTGACCGCGACCTCCAGCTCGCCCACCGGGCCCTGCTCGTCGAAGCGGCGGACCCAGGCGTCGGCCACCACCGCCAGCGTGTCGGCGTCGTGGACCAGGTAGGGCGCGTGGGTCGCCTTGGCTGCCCGGTAGGCCGCCGCGGCCCGCTCGAACGGCGGGCGGTCCGGGTCCGGCCTGGCGACCCGGACGTTCGCGGCCCGGCCGAGCGCGTCGAGGCACGCCTCCGCCTGGTCGCCGACCAGCGCGACCACGGTTGTCGACACGCCCTTCATAGCCTCTACATTGAACCGCAATGAACAGCATGTCTGGATGAGGTGGTTGCGGTAGTGACGCCTGGCGGCCCGGAGGCCGACGAGGCATGGATGCGGCTCGCGCTGGAGGAGGCGCGCGCCGCGCTCGGGCACGAGGACGTGCCGGTCGGCTGCGTGGTCGTGGGCGAGGACGGGACCGTGCTCGGGGTCGGGCGCAACCGGCGTGAGGAGTCCGCCGACCCGACCGCCCACGCCGAGCTGGTCGCCATGCGCGCGGCCGCCGCCGGGCTCGGCAGGTGGCGGCTGGACGGCTGCACCCTGGTGGTCACGCTCGAACCCTGCACGATGTGCGCCGGCGCGCTCGCTCAGGCCAGGGTCGAGCGGCTGGTCTTCGGCGCCGAGGACCCCAAGGCCGGCGCGATCGTCTCGCTGTGGGACCTGGTGCGGGATCCGCGCCTGCCCCACCGCCTCGAGGTCCACGGCGGCGTCCTCGCCGACGAGTGCGCCGAGCTGCTCCGAGCCTTCTTCCGCCAGCGCCGCGGGCGCCATTGACGCCGCGCAGGTCCGCCGCTCGGCCAGGCGGCTGTCCGCTATACTCCCCTACGGCAAGGTGCCAGAGTGGACGAATGGGGCGGTCTCGAAAACCGTTGATGTCGCAAGGCATCCATGGGTTCGAATCCCATCCTTGCCGCCATTGACCAGGGAAAACGCATCACGCCGACGGGCGCTGTCGCTCGTGTGGATGCTTCTTGGCCTGGAACCTCTACCATTTTTCTACCCTCAGGTTCCTGGCAGGCCCCGGACCAGCGTGGATGCCGCGGGATTGTTTGATTCATGCTTGGCCCCCGACCACGTTGTCGAGGTGCCCGCCGGCGCGGGCCAGGCCCTCCGCCAGGGGATGCACGTAGACCTTCAGCGCCAGCGCCCCACCGTCCTTGTGGCCGAGCTGCGCGCCAATGTCGGATGCTGGCACGCCGGCGGCGGCCAGGAACGAGGCGGCCGAGTGGCGCAGGGTATGGACGTGGACGGTGTTGGGCAGGCCCTGGCGGTCGACAAAGGTGCGGAACTGTGTGGAGGTCGAGTCGGGCCTGTAGGGCCGCCCGTCGGGCTTGCAGATGACCAGGTCCTCGCTGGTGTAGTAGTCCCCGCGGAGCGCCAGACGCTGGCGGACCTGTTCGACCCGGAGCTGCCTGAGCTCGGCGACGGTGACCGGACCGATCACGACGGTTCGGTATCCGGCCTTGGCCTTTGGCCCTTTGACCTCCATCCGGCGGTTGACGATCCGTCGGGATCGTCCGATGCGGATCGTGCGCTGCTGCAGGTCGATGTCCGTCCATTGCAGGGCCAGCAGCTCCCCAAGCCGTGCGCCGGTTGCCGCGCCAAGCAGGATGCGCATGTAGAGCCAGCGGCGGGGCCTGGCCGCCTCCAGGAGCGTGCGAGCCTGCTCGACCGTGAGGGTCACCATCGGCTCCTCGTCGACAGTGGGCAGTTCCAGGTCGCTGGCCGGGTTGAGGGCGATCAGCCGCCAGCGGACCGCCTGCTTGAGCATCCGGTGAATGGCGCGGTGCACGTGCCCGACCGTGCGGGGCTTGAGCCCGCCGGGCTTGCCGTCGCGGCGGCCGTCCTTGAGCAGCCGCACGTACAGGTCGCTTAGGTGCAGCGGCTGGATTGCCTTGAGCTGCAGCCCCCGGATCCTTGGCAGCACGTGCAGTTCCAGCAGTTCCCGGTAGCGCTCCTGGGTCCGCTCGTCGCGGCCCAGGGTGGCCATGTGGTCCAGCCAGCGCTCCATGAACTCCCGCAGGGTGATCCGCTCCTGGTTGAGGATGATGCCCTGGTCACGGCGCCGCAGCTCCTCGGTGAGCGCC
>JBEDUQ010000355.1:0-16932 GCA_040414855.1 Actinomycetota bacterium | reverse complement strand
GGTTGAAGCCGTAGCGGCTCTGGATCACCTGGTAGTACCACTTGGTGCTCAGGTCCCGCTCCGGCGGGATCATCCCGCCCTCGCCCGAGCATGTCGCCGTGCCGGCCATCGAGGCGCCCTTGGCGAGCGCCATCTTGGCCTCGAGCGACAGCGCGCCGAAGCTCATGCCGGTGATGTAGACGGGGATGTCGAGCTCGATCGGGTTCTTGGCGAAGCGGGCGCCGAGCACGGTCTTGGTCTCGCACTTCTCGCGATAGCCCTCGATCACGAACCGGGTCAGCGTTCCCGGCAGGAACATGAGCTGGTCCCAGTTGGGCATCGGCTTGAACATCGAGAAGCCGCGCATCCGGTAGCGGCCGATCTCGGCCTTGACGTGGATGTCGTTGATGACCTCGGGGGTGAAGATGCTCGACCGGCCGAGGACGTTCCTGCGGGCAACCTCGTCTTCCATTTGCACCCCACTACAGGACGAGCTTGCGCTCGCTCGGCTCCAGGTTGTCGTAGTTCCAGAGTTTCTTGCCGCACACGAACTTGCGGAACGAGGCCGGACGGTCCATGCCGTAGATGCCGAGCTTGCGGTCGAGGAACTCGTTGTCGGCGTCGTCCAGCTCGGCCTCGACGCAGTCGACCCCCAGCGAGGCGACCTTGCCGCCGACGTAGATGGCTCCGTCGTACATCGAGTCGCCGAGGCCCGGGCCGACGTTGCCGCGGATGATCTGGCGGCCGCGCTGGAGCATGAACCCGGTCAGCAGGCCGGCGTTGCCGCCGACGATGATCGTGCCGCCCTTCTGGTCGATGCCGGTGCGGGCGCCGACGTCGCCGCGGACGACCAGGTCGCCGCCGCGCAGCGCCGCGCCGGCGAGCGAGCCGGCGTTCTTCTCGACGACCACCACGCCGGACATCATGTTCTCGGCCACCGACCAGCCGACCCGGCCGGTCACGGTCGCCTCGGGCCCGTCGATCAGGCCGAGGCCGAAGTAGCCGAGGCTGCCCTCGAAGCGCAGGCTGCACCGTTGCAGGATGCAGACGCCGAGCGAGTGCTTGGCGCCGGGGTTGCGGATGACCACGTCGCGGGCGCCCCGCTCGTACAGCAGCCAGCGCAGCTCGAGGTTGACCTGCCTGCTGGTGAGCTCGGCGGCGTCGAATTCGGCGCGCTCGCCCTCGATCCGCGAGACCTTGGGGACCTCGGCGCCCGGCTCGGCGAGACCGCGGGCATCATAGGTGATGCGCTTCTCGCCGGCGCTCACAGACTCCACACCAGCACCTCGCTCTCGTAGGGGTCCACGGTGTCGATCTCGCGGTCGATCAGCGCGCGGATGGCGATCTCCTCGGAGGCGAGCGCGACCAGGCTCGGCGACTCGTAGAGCACCAGCGGCTTGGCCGCCATCTCGTCCTTGGCGACGCCGAGCGAGTCCTCGGTCACGACCACGTAGGTGAACACGCCGTCCAAGTCCTCGAGGCTCTGCTTCATCGCGGTCTCGAGCGAGAGGCCCTCGGAGCGCCGCTCGGCGATGTAGACGGCGATGATCTCGGAGTCGCACTCGGACTGGAAGCGGTGGCCGAGCCGCTCCAGGCGGCGCCGCCACTGGTGGTAGTTGGTGAGCTGGCCGTTGTGGACCACGGCCACGTCCGAGAACGGGTACGCCCAGTAGGGATGCGCGCCGGAGATGTCGACGTCCGACTCGGTCGCCATGCGGGCGTGGCCGATCGCGTGGGTGCCCTGGAAGGCGTCGAGGTTGTAGAGCTTGGCGACCGTCTCGGCGTCGCCGAGGTCCTTGATGATCTCCAGCGAGCCGCCCAGCGACAGCACCTCGCAGTCGGGGATGTCCTCGACGTAGTCGGTCAGCGCCTTGAGGTCGCCGTTGTAGCTGAGGCTGGCGCGGTAGGCGTACTCGGTCGCGCCCTCGACCCGGTCGACGGTCGCGCCGATCTTGCCGAGCCGCTGCTCCAGCTCGATGCGGTGCTGCTCGAGGCGCTCGCCGAAGCTGAAGTCGCGCGGCGAGTTGGCGTCCGCCAGCTTGACGCGCATCACCAGCTGCCCGGTGGGCTGGCCGTACAGGGCGTAGCCGGTCGAGTCCGGTCCCCGGTGCTTCATCGCCTGGAGCATGCGCTTCATCTCTTGGCCGATGTCGCTCGATCCGTCGCGGTGGATGATTCCTGCGATCCCGCACATGGCGATCTCCCTACGGCAGGATGTCGAGGTATTCCTTGACGTCCCAGTCGGACACGGTGGAGATGAAGCGCTCCCACTCGTCGCGCTTGTAGTGCATGAACACCCGGTACATGTCGCCGGGCAGCGCGGAGCGCACGATCTCGTCCGCCTCCAGCGCGTCGAGCGCCTCGCCGAGCGTCGAGGGGACGCGGCGGACCGACTTGCCCTGCGCGATCGCCTCGTAGATGTTGCGCTCCTCGGGAGGGCCCGGGTCGAGGTTGCGCACCAGGCCGTCCTTCATGGTGGTGAGCAGGCCCGCGAACGACAGGTAGGGGTTGACCGCCGAGTCGACCGCGCGGTACTCGAAGCGGCCGGGCGCGCTGATGCGCAGGGCGGTGGTGCGGTTCTGGAACCCCCAGTCGGCGAACACCGGCGCCCAGAAGCCGGCGTCGGCGAAGCGCCGGTAGGAGTTGACGGTGGGGGCGCTCAGCGCGCTCAGCGCGCGGAGGTGCTCGAGCACGCCGCCGATAGCGAACAGGCCGGTCTTGCCCGGCACCCGCGGGTTCTCGCCGTCGGGCAGGAACATGTTCTCCTCGCCCTGCCACAGCGAGATGTTGTGGTGGCAGCCGTTGGCGGAGACACCCATGAACGGCTTGGGCATGAAGCAGGCGAAGGCGCCCATCTCGCGGCCGACCTGGCGGCAGATCTGCCGGTAGGTGGTCAGCCGGTCGGCGGTGTCCTCGGCCCGGTCGAACTTGAAGTTCAGCTCCAGCTGCCCCGGCGCGTCCTCGTGGTCGCCCTGGATCATGTCCAGGCCCATCTTCTGGCCGTACTCGACCACTTTGTGGATCAGCGGCTGGAGCTCGGAGAACTGGTCGATGTGGTAGCAGTAGGGCTTGGTCATGCCCTCGACGGCCGGCTTGCCGTCGGGATCGAGCTTGAGCCACATCATCTCGGGCTCGCACCCGGCCCGGAGCTGGAGACCGGTCTCCTCGGTGAACTGGTCGTGGAGCCGCTTGAGGTTGCCGCGGCAGTCCGAGGTCAGGTACGCGCCGGGGTCGACCTCCTCCTCGCGGCCGCGGAACAGGGTGCAGAACACCCGCGCGACCTTGGGGTCCCACGGCAGCGGGCAGAAGGTCTCGACGTCGGGGAGCCCGACCAGCTCGCGGGCCTCGGGCCCGTAGCCGATGTAGTCGCCGCGGCGGTCGATGAACAGGTTGGCGGTCGCGCCGTAGACGAGCTGGAAGCCGCGACGCGCGATCGTCTCCCAGTGGGGGGCGGGGATGCCCTTGCCGACGATGCGGCCCGTCACCGACACGAACTGGTAGTAGAGATAGGTGATGCCTTCGGCCTCGATCCTGCGCGCCACCTCGGCGATCGCCTCGTCGCGGCCATCCTGTGCGAGGAAACGTTCCAGATCAGTGGACAAGGACTTCCCTCCTCCGTTTCCCGATAGTGAACGTGGTCCGCTGTTGGTTACCGAGCTTGATCGCTGATGTGCCAGCTCGGCAAGGTGG
Organism: Actinomycetota bacterium; assembly: GCA_040414855.1. Taxonomy (GTDB): domain Bacteria; phylum Actinomycetota; class CALGFH01; order CALGFH01; family CALGFH01; genus DASVXQ01. Next base: position 13,263 of record JBEDUQ010000355.1, on the reverse strand, counting down.
CGTAGAGCCGCCTGACCCGCTTGCGATGGATCGGCAGATAGAGGAAATACCAGCCACCCAGCAGCATCACGCCGACCGGGATCAGGCCCGGGCCGAGCAGGATCACCAGGATCAGCGTCAGCAGCCCGATCAGCACCAGGCCGGCGACAGACTGCCATTGCACCTTGCGGACGGCACGGGCGAACGCCTGGTACTCCTGCTGCGGGATCCTGCCGGTGTCCCAGCTGGTCCCGCAGCGCCCGCAGCGCCAGACGGTTCCCGCGGGAACGCGCGCGACCTCACCGCACTGACAGGTGATCACCAGACGCAAGCCCATGCCGCCCTCCCTCCTTCTGGTCCTGTGCCGCCGGCTACCTCATTGCCTTCTTGGGCGTCTCGATGTAGGTGGGGGCGGTCGGGCTCAGGTCACGCAGCCGCAGCGGCTCGTGGTCCTCGACCACCTTGCGGTAGGCGTAGAGCAGCACCGAGACCACCAGCACGCCGATGCCGACGAACAGCTCCTTGTAGCTGCCGTAGCCGGTGAGCTGGAACGACGGCGCGCCGACCAGCACGAAGGCGAAGTTGGCGAGCGCCAGCAGGCCGGCGATCCACAGCCACAGCTTGGACAGGCGCATCGGCCGCGGCCAGCCGGCGAGGTCGCGCCGCATCAGCAGCACGGCGGAGAGCGCGAACACGTGGCAGAGGATGTAGCCGAGGTTGCTGGCGGCCAGGATCGCGATGGTGGAGTTCAGGACCAGCACCACCAGGATGTTCAGCACCATGTCCACGGTCATGGCCCGGCCGGGCACGTGGAACCGGTTGAGGTGCCCCAGCCACTTGAGGGTCATCCCGGACTTGGAGATGCCGTACAGCGCCCGCGAGCCGTCCATTGTGGCGGTGTTCATGGCCAGGACGAACGCGGCGATCAGCAGCGGCAGGATGAAGTTGGCGCCGACGCCGATCATCTTGTCGATCTCGGCGACGTAGAACGAGTAGTCCAGGGCACCGTCGGCGATCTTGTCATGCGACAGCACGCCGCCGACCCCCAGCGGGAGCAGGGCGTAGACCACCAGCGAGAACGCCGCCGAGCGCCGCAGCGCCAGGGTGGTGTCGCGCTCGGTGTCGCGGTACTCGGGCGCGAAGGTGGCCGCCGATTCGACCCCGTACGACGACCACCCCATCAGGTAGAGCCACACCAGCGCCAGCCGCCAGCTGTTGCCGAGCGACCCGCCGTTGTCGTCGATCAGCCAGGTGAGGTTGGCGGTGTGGAAGTTGCCGGTGAGGTACGGGAAGATCATGAACAGGGCCAGCGGGATGACGATCAGCGCGCCGGTCACGTAGGCGACCCACACGGCCGGCTTGACGCCCGTGGCGTTGAAGACCCACACCGCCAGGATCAGCGCCACCGCGATCAGCCTCGGCAGCGTGAGCGCGACCCCGAAGTGGATGGTCCAGGTCGACTTGGGGAACCACTGCGCCTGCACCAGCGAGCCGACCACCAGGCCGTTGATCGCCAGCACCACCGACCACGCCGCCCAGTAGCCGATCGCGGCCATCGGACCGATGAAGGTCAGGTAGCGGCGCCAGCCCTCGTGCGCGTAGATGGGGATGCCGCCCGAGCGGTCCGGGAACATCGTGGCCGGCTCGGTGAAGACCTTGTTCGCGGCGACCCCGATCAGCATCGACACCGTCCACAGCACGAAGGCGCCGAGCGCGCCCAGCGTGCCGATGGAGGCGCCGAGACTGGCGATCAGGAAGCCCGGGTTCGCCAGACAGACCACGAACCCGTCGTACCAGTGCAGGACCTTCAGGAGCTGCCGGTCGTCGACGGCGACGGTGGCGCCGTGGGGGACTGGCTCATCCATGTGCTGCCTCCGATGGCCTGGGGGGATGTTTGGGTTGCTGCCCGGGGCGGGTCACAGCGCCCGCAGGTAGCGGCTGCGGTGGAACAACAACGGCGAGCCCTCACCCGACGCCACGCTGCGGACGCGACCGATCAGGATCTCGTGGTCACCGCCGTCGTAGCTGGTCTCGAGGGTGCAGTCGATGTGGGCGAGGCAGCCCTCGATGTTGGGGGACCCGGTGACCCCGAGCCGGTAGGGGATGGTCGCGAACTTGTCGGCGGACATGCGCGCGAAGTGCCGCGAGATCCACTCCTGGTCCGCGCTGAGGACGTTGATGGTGAAGCCGCGTCCGGCCCTGAACGCACGCAGGCTGGGGGCGCCACGGTGCAGGCACACGAGCACGAGCGGGGGATCGAGCGAGACCGACGTGAAGGAGTTGGCCGTGAAGCCGCGGAGCTTGCCCTGGTCGTCGCGGACGGTCACCACAGTGACCCCGGTGACGAACGAGCCGGCGGCCCGCTTGAAGTCCTCGATGTCGATCTGCTCGGCGGTCAAGCCCTGATCACCCGCTGTGCTATATTGCATCTTCACCAATACGCATTGGGTTGTCGCCACAAGGCCCGAACAGCCTAGACGATCTATGCAGGAGCAGGCAAGTGCCACGTACCGGGCAACCAGCGAGCCGGACGGTGCAGTCCGTGGATCGCGGGCTCGCGCTGCTCTGGATGCTGGCCGAGGGAAGCGCCGGAATCGGTGTGGTGGAGGCGTCTCAGCGGCTCCGCGTCGACCCGAGCACGGTGTCGCGGCTGCTGGCCTCCCTGGTCGCGGCGGACCTCGCCACCCGCGACCCGGTCTCCGGCCGGTATGCCGTCGGGCCGGGCGCTGCGCGGCTGGCGCGCGCGGTGTCGGTGCCGGCCGGCGCTGAGGAGCACGAGCTGCGCCAGGCCGCCCGGCGCACCCTGTACCTGCTCGAGGAGGGCACCGGCGAGACCGTGATCGTGGACGTGCGCGGGCCTCGGGAGGCGGTGCTGGTCGACGTGGTGCCGAGCCGGCGCTCCGCGCCCAACCTGATGGTCGCGGTGACCCGGCCGCTGCACGCCACCGCCGACGGCAAGGTGCTGCTCGCCCACGCCCCCGACGCGGTCGCCGAGCGGGAACTGGACGGCCAGCTCGAGGCGCTGACCCCGCGCACGGTGACCGCTCCGGACACGCTGCGCGCCCAGCTCGCCGAGATCCGCCGGCGCGGCTACGCGGTCACCGAGGGCGAGAGCCAGCCCGGCGTGAACGTGATCGCCGCCCCGGTCGAGGCGCCCGGCGGGGTCGCGGCCGCGATCGCGATCGAGGGGCCGGCCGAGCGCTTCGACCGCATCGGCATGCGCCGCGCGATCGACCTTCTGCTGCCTCGCGCCGCCGAGCTGTCGCGCCGGCTCGGCGGTCGCGCCGACCCTGGAGGGCCGTCGCTATGATCCTTTGATTACTGTTTACCAGTGGTGGACATCGTTTCCTGTGCTCGGTATGGTCGTCGGGGCGCCGTCGCGGCGCGCCGCGACTCCTGAAGCAGTGACGGGGTGAGCGGACTGAACGGCCACACAAGACCTGCCCGGTACTCCGCCCTCAGCCTGTTCCGCCGTGGCCTCGGCCACGCGGACTGGCCGCGCAGCTTCCACCAGCGTGACCTGGAGCCCAGCTACGACGTCGTGATCGTCGGCGCCGGCGTGCACGGGCTCGCCACCGCCCACTACCTCGCGGCCAACCACGGCATTACCAAGGTGGCCGTGCTGGACAAGGGCTACATCGGCGGCGGCGGCTCCGGTCGCAACACCGCGATCGTGCGCTCCAACTACCTGACCCCCGAGGGCGTCCGCTTCTACGACCGGTCCGTGAAGCTGTACGAGCGCCTCTCCGCGGACCTGAACTTCAACGTCATGTTCTCGCAGCGCGGCCACCTGACCTTGGCGCACAACGACAGCTCGCTGCGGACCATGCGCTGGCGCGCCGAGGTCAACAAGCTCGAGGGCGTGGACTCCGAGGTGATCGGCCCGGCCGAGATCAAGAAGCTGGTCCCGTTCATGGACGTGTCGGAGCACGCCCGCTACCCGATCCTGGGCGCGCTCTACCACCCGCCCGGCGGCACCATCCGCCACGACGCGGTGAACTGGGGCTACGCCCGCGCGGCCGACCACCGGGGCGTGCACATCCACCAGCGCACCGAGGTGGTCGGGATCGACGTCGAGGGCGGCCGCGTCACCGGCGTCACCACCAGCCGCGGGCACATCGCCACCCCGGTGGTGATCAACTGCACCGCCGGCTGGGCCTCGCTGATCTCCTCGATGGCCGGCGTGAGCATGCCGATCATCACCCACCCGTTGCAGGCGGCGGTGACCGAGCCGGTGAAGGTCTTCCTCGAGACCGTGGTCGTCTCCGGCACCCTGCACGTGTACGTCAGCCAGACCGACCGCGGCGAGCTGGTGTTCGGCGCCAGCACCGACCCCTACGCCTCCTATTCGATGCGCGGCTCGCTCGAGTTCACCGAGGAGCTGGCCGGCCACGTCATCGAGCTGATGCCATCGGTCGCCAAGCTGCGGCTACTACGCCAGTGGGCCGGGCTGTGCGACATCACCCCGGACTTCTCGCCGATCATGGGGATCACGCCCGTCGAGGGCTTCCTGGTCGACGTGGGCTGGGGAACCTATGGCTTCAAAGCGGGGCCGGCGGCCGGCGAAGCCATGGCCGAGCTGGCCGCCACCGGCAAGACCCCCAAGCTGATCGCCGCGTTCGACCTCGCCCGCTTCCCCGAGGGGCGTCTGGTCGGCGAGCGCGGCGCCGCCGCCGTCGGCCACTGACTGCCGGAGCCACCGATGATCCTGATCCCCTGCCCCCATTGCGGCCCGCGCAACTCCTCCGAGTTCCACTACGCCGGGGAGCGAGCGAAGCGGCCGGACCCCAACGGCGCCAGCCAGTCGGACTGGCGCGTCTACCTGTTCGACAAGCGGAACCCGGCCGGCTGGACCAGCGAGAAGTGGTACCACGGGCTCGGCTGCCGCCGCTTCCTCTACGTGGAGCGGCACACCGTCACCAACGAGATCCGCGCGTGCGAGCCGGCCGCACCCCTGGAGGCGACGCCGTGAAGCTGCGCCTCGACCCCCAGCCCGGCGAGGTCATCGACCGTGGCCGGCAGCTTCGTTTCACGTGGAACAACGCGCCGCGCACCGCCTACGCCGGCGACACCATCGCCTCGGCGCTGGCCGCCCATGGCGAGCGGGTGTTCTCGCGCAGCCTCAAGTACCACCGGCGCCGCGGCATCCTCACCGCCAGCTTCCTGGACCCCGGCTGCACCGTGCAGATCGGTGACGAGCCGAACGTGCGCGGCGGGCACCGGCGCGTCGCGGACGGCATGCGGGTCAGCTCGCAGAACACCTGGCCGTCGCTCGGCTTCGACGTCAAGGCCGCCAACCAGCTGGTCGGCCGCTTCCTCGGGGCGGGGTTCTACTACAAGACCTTCATCAAGCCGCAGCGCCTCTGGCCCGCCTACCAGAAGGTGCTCGCCCGCTTCGCCAACGGCGGCCGGGTGCGGGCCGACTCGCCGCACGGCTACTACGACAAGCGCTACCTCCACGCGGACGTGATCGTCGCCGGCGGCGGTCCGGCCGGCATGGCCGCCGCGGTCGCGGCCGCCCACTCGGGCGCCCGGGTGCTGCTGGTGGAGGAGGAGTACGAGCTGGGCGGCCACCTGCGCTGGGGCGGCGCCGCGGAGCTGTCCGCGCTCGCGGAGCTGCGCGCCGAGGTCGCCGCCGAGCCGGCGATCGAGCTGCTCACCAACTCGGCGGTGGCCGCGCGCTACGACGACAACTGGATCGCGGTGGTGCAGCGGGAGCTGCCCGGCGTCGAGGAGCGGCTGATCAAGGCCCGTGCCAAGGTGCTGGTGGTGGCGCCCGGCCTGATCGAGCGGCCGTACGTCTTCGCCGGCAACGACCTGCCCGGGGTGATGCTGGGCACGGCGGTGCGGCGGCTGATCAACCTCTACGCGGTCAAGCCGGGGGAGCGGGCGGTGGTGCTGTCCGCCAACGCCGAGGGCGACGCCGCCGCGGCGGACCTGGGGCGGGCCGGGGTCGAGGTCGCCAGGGTGCTCGACGCCCGCACTGGCGAGGGACTGCGCCGCGCGGTCGGGCGCGGCGGCGTCGACGCGGTCGAGCTGGCCGACGGCAGCCGGGTCGCCTGCGACCTGCTGGTCACCTCGACCGGCTGGACCGCCCCGACCTCGCTGCTCAACATGGCCGGCGACCGGCCGGCATACGCGCGCGAGGCGGCCCGCTTCGTGCCCGGCGGGGGCTGCCCGGACAACGTCCTGGCCACCGGCGGGCTGGCCGGCGACGGCAGCCTGGAGGAGCTGGTGGCCCATGGGCGGGCGGTCGGCCACGCCGCCGCCGTCCGCGCCGGCCGCGCGGGCCCGGACGGCGTGGCGATCCCGCCCCTGACGGTCGACCCGCACCCGGCGCTGTTCCGCGCCTCCACGCACGGCTTCGTGGACCTGTGCGAGGACGTGACCTCCAAGGACATCGTTGCGGCCGCCAGGGAGGGCTACGACGCGGTCGAGCTGATGAAGCGGTTTACTACGGTCACCATGGGCCCCACCCAGGGCAAGCTCGAGACCGTCAACGCGGTCGCGGTGCTGGCCGAGGCGGTCGGCGAGACCATCGAGGAGGTCGGCACCACCGTCTGGCGCCCGCCCTACGTGCCGATCACCCTGGGCGCGCTCGCCGGCCGCGTGTTCGAGCCGGTCCAGTACTCGCCGATGCAGCCATGGCACCAGGCCAACGGCGCCCGGCCGCTGGTGGCCGGGCAGTGGATCCGCCCGGACCACTACGGCGACCCGGCCGCCGAGGTGCGCGGGGTCCGCGAGCGCGTCGGCCTGATCGACGTCACCCCGCTCGGCAAGCTCGACCTGCGCGGGCCCGACGTGCCGAAGCTGCTCAACCAGCTCTACGTCAACAAGTGGTCCAAGCTCGAGGTCGGCTCGGTGCGCTACGGCGTGATGTGCGCCGAGGACGGCGTGGTGCTCGACGACGGCGTCACCGGCCGGCTCGCCGAGGACCGCTGGCTGATGACCACCACCTCGTCCGGCGCCGGCGGCGTCTGGGAGTGGGTCGAGGCCTGGCTCCAGACCGAGCACCCGGAGTGGCGGGTGCAGGTGACCCCGGTGACCAACGCCTACGCGAGCATCAACGTGGCCGGGCCGCGGTCCCGGGACCTGTTGGAGCTGGTCGCCGAGGGCGTCGACCTGTCGCCGAAGGCCTTCCCCTACATGCGGGTGCGGCTTGGGACCGTCTGCGGCGTGCCCGACTGCTTCATGTGGCGGATCGGCTTCACCGGCGAGCTCAGCTACGAGATCCACGTGCCGTCAGCGTTCGGCCTGCACGTCTGGAGCGCCCTGATGGAGCGCGGCGCCGGCTTCGGCATCGGTCCGTTCGGCGTCGAGGCGCAGCGGATCATGCGGCTCGAGAAGGGCCACATGATCGTGGGGCAGGACACCGACGGGCTCACTCGGGCGTACAGCGCCGGCCTCGACTGGGCCGTCAAGCTCGACAAGGACGACTTCGCCGGCAAGCCCGAGCTGGTCTGGCAGCAGGGCTTCGACGAGGCCCAGCGCCTGGTCGGGCTCCAGCCGCTCGACAGCACCCTGGTCCCCGAAGAGGCGAGCCTGATCGTCGAGGGCGAGCGCGAGATCGTCGGCAGGGTCACCTCGAGCCGCTTCTCCCCGACCCTGGAGCGCTCGATCTGCCTCGGCTTCGTCCTGCCGCACCTTTCCTCGCCCGGGAGGATCGTCACCATCCGGCTTCCCGACGGGCGGCGGGTGCCCGCCAGAGTCACCGAGCAGTTGGCCCACTTCGACCCCGAGGGGGTGCGCCTCCGTGGCTGAGCCCGCCGCGGCGCCGGCCGCCGCCACCGCGCCGGTCGCGCCGATCGCAAGGAGCCCGATCGCCCAGCCCGACCCGGTGGAGACCGTGGCCGGCTGGGTGGTCCACGTCGGCCGGTCCACCGCCGCGCTGCGGCTCGCCGACCGGACCCCGCTGGCCAAGGTGCTGGTCAGGGCCACACCGGGTGGCGGCGTCGCCAGGCACCTCGGGGTGCCGTTCGGCCGCGCCGCCCGCGACCAGCACGGCACCCTGGTGGTCGGCTGCGACCCCGACGGCTGGCTGCTGCTCGGCCCGCCCGGCGCGGAGGCCGCCATCGGCGGCCGCGTGCGCGAGCTGGCCGACGACGGCCCGGTGAGCGTGCTGGAGATCTTCGGGCACGGGCGGGCGCTGCTGCGCCTGACCGGCGCGGACGCGCCGCGCCTGATGGCCAAGGTCTGCGCGATCGACCTCGACGACGGCGTCACGCCGAACGGCGCCGCCTTCCGCAGCTCGGTCGCCAGGCTCGCGGTCGACGTGATCCGGGACGACGTCTCGGGCGAGCGCTCCTACCTGCTGCACTGCGAGCGCTCCTCCGGCCAGTACCTCTTCGACGCCCTGATGGACGCGGGCGAGGAGTTCGGCATCGTGCGGGACGGCTTCACAGAGAGGGAGACCTGACCATGGTCAGCGCAGTCTCGACCGACCTCGAGATCGCACGTAAGGCAAACCTCAAGCCCCTCACCGAGATCGCCGCGCAGATGGGGCTCAGCGAGCGCCTGCTCGAGCCCTACGGCGAGGGCGTTGCCAAGGTCAAGCTGGAGGCGATCGAGGCGCTGGCCGACCGGCCCAAGGCCCACTACGTGGTGGTCTCGGCGATCACGCCGACCCCGCTCGGCGAGGGCAAGACCACCACCACGGTCGGCCTCGGGCAGGGGTTCGCCCACATCGGCAAGCGGGCCACGGTGGCGATCCGCCAGCCGTCGATGGGCCCGACCTTCGGCATCAAGGGCGGCGCGGCCGGCGGCGGCTACAGCCAGGTCGTGCCGATGGAGCTGCTCAACCTGCACCTGACCGGCGACATGCACGCGGTCACCGCCGCCAACAACCTGCTGGCGGCGATGATCGACAACCACTTCCACCAGGGTGACGAGCTGGGGATCGACCAGCATGCGGTGACCTGGCGGCGGGTGCTGGACGTCAACGACCGGGCGCTCCGCAACCTCGTCATGGGGCTTGGCGCCAAGCAGGACGGCGTCCCGCGGCAGAGCGGCTTCGACATCACCGCCGCGTCTGAGGTCATGGCGGTGCTGGCGCTGTCGACCTCGCTGCGCGACATGCGCGAGCGTCTCGGGCGGGTGGTGATCGGCTACAACCGCCACGGCGAGCCGATCACCGCCGAGCAGCTCAAGGCCGCCGGCGCCATGACCGTGATCATGCGCGAGGCGATCAAGCCGAACCTGTTGCAGACCATGGAGAACACCCCCGTCCTGGTCCACGCCGGCCCGTTCGGCAACATCGCCCACGGCAACTCCTCCGTGGTCGCGGACCTGATCGGCATCCACGCCGGCGACTTCCTGGTCACCGAGGCGGGCTTCGGCGCCGACATCGGCGCGGAGAAGTTCTTCAACATCAAGTGCCGCGCCTCCGGGCTGCGCCCGTCGGCGGCGGTGGTGGTCGCGACCATCCGCGCGCTCAAGGTCCACTCCGGCCGCCACAAGGTCGCGGCCGGCAAGCCGCTGGCACCCGGGCTGATCGAGGAGAACCCCGAGGACGTCCACATGGGCGCCAGCAACCTCCGCAAGCAGGTCGAGAACATCCGCCTGCACGGGGTCACCCCGGTGGTGGCGATCAACTGCTTCCCGACCGACCACCCCTCCGAGCATCAGGCGGTGCGCGAGATCGCCGACGAGCTCGGCGTCCGCTCGGCCATGTGCACCCACTTCGCCGACGGTGGCCGCGGCGCCGCCGAGCTGGCCGAGGCGGTCGCCGAGGCGGTCGAGGAGCCGAGCGACTTCCACTTCCTCTACCCCGACGAGGCCAGCCTCAAGGAGAAGATCGAGACCATCGCCACCCGGGTCTACGGGGCCGACGACGTCGAGTACGACCTGGCCGCCACCCGCCAGCTCGAGACCTACGAGCGCAACGGGTTCGGCCGCCTGCCGGTGTGCGTGGCCAAGACGCACCTGTCGATCTCCTCCGACCCGGCGCTCAAGGGCGCGCCGACCGGATGGATCCTGCCGGTGCGTGAGGTGCGCGCCTCGGTCGGTGCCGGCTTCATCTACCCGGTCTGCGGCGACGTTCGGACCATGCCCGGCCTCGGCATGCACCCGGCGGCGGAGCACATCGACATCGACGAGAACGGCGAGATCGTCGGCCTGTCGTGAAGCTCTCGTGAGCCTGTGGTCAGCCTGGCGGCGGTAGCCTGACGCATGCCACCACCGGGATACCTCGACCTGGCCCTGGGCGAGTTCCTCGACCGGGTCGCCGCGCGCGAGCCCGCGCCTGGGGGCGGCGCGGTCGCCGCCGCCGCGGTCGCCATGGCCGCGGCGCTCGCCGCCATGGCCGCGCGATTCTCCGACGCGCACCTCGACGACGCCGAGACCGTCGCCGGCAGAGCCGAGTCGGTCCGGCGGGCGGTCGAGCCGCTCGCCGACGCCGACGTGGAGGCCTACGGCAGGGTCATCGAGGCGTTCGCGCTTCCGCGCGGGCCCGACGAACCGGCGCGGGAGCTGCGCCGCCAGGCGATCGGTCGGGCCCTCGAGGGCGCGGCGGAAGTGCCCCTGAAGGTCGCCGAGGCCGCCGCGGAGGTCGCCGGCCTCGCCGCCACGCTCGCCGAGGGCGGCAACCCGAACCTCCGCGGCGACGCGATCACGGCCAGCCTTGTCGCCGCGGCCGGCGCCCGCTCGGCCGCGAGCCTGGTCGCCATCAACGTCGGCGAGCGCGACCCGCTGGCGGTGCGGGCCGCCGGCCTCGCCGACGAGGCCGACGCCGCGGCCGGGCGGGCGGCGCGGCTCAGCCGATCCGGTTGATGACTCCCGTCATCTCGTCCGCTGTCAGGGCCCGCATGGTCCTGGTGCGGATGTTGCCGAGCTGGGCGCTTTGGAGGAGCACCGCGACGGCGGTCCCGTCGTCGGGCGCGTCGATCACCGCCACGAGGTCGTACTCACCGATCGTCCAGAGGGTCTCGCGGACCTGACAACCGGCCTGGGCGGCCATGTCGCGGAAGCTCTGTGACCGCGAGACCGTGTCGCGGTAGTTCCTGACGCCCTGGTCGGTCCAGTTGATAAGGCTGACGTAGGTGGGCACCGCCGCTCCTTCCGTCAAGTACGAGTCGGGTACGAGCGCGTTCCAGGCCGAGCCGGCGGGCTCAGCTCTGTATCGATCCGACGCGACCGGCCCTGTAGCGTTCCGCGCCGTCGTGGCCGGACCGTCGTCAGCCGGCGCGCAGCGCGTCGGTGGGAGAGAGGCTGGCGGCGCGGTGGGCCGGGTAGAGCCCGGCGATCGCGCCGATCGCGAGGGCGGCGCCGAGCCCGGCCCAGACCGCGACCGCCGGGACCAGGGGCCGCCAGCCGCGCTCCAGCGCCAGGGCGTAGGTGGCCAGGCCGCCGATGGCGACGCCGACCGCGCCGCCGCAGGCGGCCAGCAGCAGCGACTCGACCAGGAACTGGGCGGCGACGTGGCGGCGGGCGGCGCCCAGCGCGCGGCGCAGGCCGATCTCGCCGCGGCGCTCCAGCACCGAGATGACCATCAGGTTGGCGATGCCGATGCCGCCCACCAGCAGCGCGACCGCCCCGAGGCCGAGGAACAGCGCGGTGGTGGCGTTGGCCACGGCCAGCCGTGCCGCCAGCGCGTCGGAGGGGCGGCTGACGTTGACGGTCTCGGGCTGCTCGGGGTTGGCGGCCGCGGCCAGCAGCGACGCGACGGTGGCGGTCCTGAGGGTGTCGGTCCGCACGTAGACGCGGCTGGGCGGGAGCTGGCGGCCGACCTGCTCGGCGGCGACCGGGAAGCCCATCAGGGCCGAGGTGTCGATCTCGGGGGCGAGCTCGAACGGCTGGAGGATGCCGATCACCAGGAACCAGCGTCCGCCGATCCAGACGCGCGTCGGTGCGTCGAGGTCCGCGATGCCGAGCAGGCGCGCGGCCTCGTGGCCGAGCACCACGGTCGGGTAGCGGGCCGTGGCGGGGGTGAGGAAGACGCCCCGGGCGAGGTGGCCGTCCAGGGCGGGCAGCAGGGTCGGGTCGGCGGCGCGGGCCGAGAGCCCGCTGGTCTGGTAGACCGGCACCCGGTCGCTGCGGTAGATCCGCAGCGTGTTCAGCTCGGCGGTGGGCGCCACCCGCTCGACCCCGTCGGTCCGGGCGATGGTGGCCGCGGCGGTGGCGGGCAGCTGGGCCTCGTCGCCGGCGACGGTCTGCCCGTTGGCGACCGTGAGCAGGTTGGTGCCGAGCCGGTCGATCCGGGCGAGCAGGTCGGACTGGCTGGAGCGGGTGATACCGAGCACCGCAACGATCGCGGCGATGCCGATCGCGATCCCGAGCACCGACAGCGCCGCGCGGCCGCGGCGGGCTCGCAGCCCGACGGTGGCGACCGGCAGCAGGTCGACCGCGAGCAGCCTGGACCGGAGCGGCTGGTCCATGCGACTCGCGCGATGCTCGCGACTTGTGCGAATCGTGCGGCTGCTGTGACTCATGCGACCGCCCCGCTGTCGTGGACCACGCGGCCGTCTCGCAGCTCGACGCGGCGGCGCATGGCGGCGGCGACCTGGGCGTCGTGGGTGATCACCACGATCGTGGTGCCCTGGTGGTTCAGCTCGCGCAGCAGCGCGAGCAGCGCGGCGCCGCTGGCGCTGTCGAGGTTGCCGGTGGGCTCGTCGGCGAGCACCGCGGCCGGGCGGCCGACGATCGCCCGGGCGATGGCGACACGCTGGCGCTCGCCGCCAGAGAGGTGCCGCGCCGGGTGGTGGGCGCGTTCCGACAGGCCGACGCGGTCCAGCGCGGCGGCGGCGGCGCGCCGGCGGGAGGCGGCGGGGATGGCGCGGTAGAGCAGCCCGGCGGCCACGTTGTCCAGGGCGGTCAGGTGGTCGAGCAGGAAGAACTGCTGGAACACCACGCCGAGGTGGAAGGCGCGCAGCCCCGACAGGCGCCCGTCCGAGAGCCGCTCGACCGCGTGCCCGGCGATCCGGACCGACCCCGAGGTCGGCCGGTCGAGGCCGGCGGCGAGGTTGAGCAGGGTGGTCTTGCCCGAGCCGGACGGGCCGGTGATGGCCACCAGCTCGCCGGCGTGGACGGCCAGGTCGACCCGGCGGAGCGACTCCACCGGAGGCGTGCCCGGGTAGACCTTGCTCGCCTGGACCAGCCGCAGCACCGGCTCGGCGGCGACCGGCGGGCCAGAGTTGTCAGGTGGGCCAGAGGGGACCGGCGTGGTCATGCCGCCGGCACCTCCACCCGCATGCCCGCGCGGAGGCCGGCGCCGGCGACCTCGACGGTCCCGGCGGTGTCGTCGAACAGCCCGGGCTCCACCTCGACCAGGCGGCGACCCGCCGGCTCGAC
>JBEDUQ010000354.1:0-2235 GCA_040414855.1 Actinomycetota bacterium | reverse complement strand
GCGGCCTGAAGCCGCTGGCGCTGGCCGTGCTCGGGGACACGATCCGCCCCGACGCCGCACCCACCATCGGCTACTTCCGCGACCAGGGCGTCCGCACCAAGGTCGTGTCGGGGGACCACCCGCGCACGGTGGCCGCGGTCGCGCGCCGCGTCGGCATCCCCGACGCGGACGAGCCGGTCGACGCGCGCTCGCTGCCGACCGACACCGGCGCGCTGGCCGGGCTGCTGGAGCGGCGCTCGGTGTTCGGCCGGGTGGTCCCCGACCAGAAGCAGGCGATGGTGGACGCGCTGCACTCCCGCGACCACGTCGTGGCCATGACCGGCGACGGCGTCAACGACGTGCTCGCCCTCAAGGACGCCGACCTCGGCATCGCCATGGGCAACGGCAGCCCGGCCTCGCGCGCGGTCGCCCAGCTGGTGCTGCTCTCCAGCCGCTTCGCGACGCTGCCGTCGGTGGTCGCCGAGGGCAGGCGCGTGATCGCCAACATCGAGCGGGTCGCCAAGCTGTTCGTGAGCAAGACGGTCTACGCCACCGCGCTGGCGGTCGCGGTCGGCATCGCCAGGCTGCCGTTCCCGTTCCTGCCCCGGCAGCTCACCCTGGTCGGCAGCCTGACCATCGGAATCCCGGGGTTCTTCCTGGCGCTTGAGCCGAACGCCGGGCGCGCGCGGCCCGACCTGCTCCGCAGGGTGCTGGTGTTCGCGATCCCCGCCGGCCTGGTCGCCGCCTGCGCGACCCTGCTCGCCTACTGGCTCGCCCACCGCAGTCCGAACGTGCCGCTGGACCAGGCGCGCACCACCGCGACCATGACGCTGACAGGGTCGGGCCTGTGGATCCTGTGGGCGCTGTCGCGGCCGCTCAACCGGCTCCGGATCACCATCCTGCTCTCCATGCTCGGCGCGCTGGTCGGGGTCCTGGCGATCCCCTGGCTGCGGGAGCAGTTCGCGCTCGCGCTCCCGCCGGCGCCCGCGCTCGCCGGCGTCGGGGTCCTGCTGCTGCTCGTCGGCCTGGTCATCGAGCTGGTCGCCAAACGAGTCGACTAGCGGGTTGGGCGGACACCGGTTCGCCTGGCCCGGCCGACCGGCCCATCGCCCGGCGCCCCACCTCCCACCGGGGCGCCTGCCCCACCTCCCCACCCGGGGCGCCCGCTCCACCTCCCACCCGCGGCGCCGGCCATACCTCTCTCCCCCACCCGCCGCAACCAGCGGGCTTGACATCGATCTGGTTGGTTTGACAGGGTTACGCCGCCATTGGCCATCCCCCAGCCCCCACTGCGGCCGGTGGCGACCTGACGATCGATCGCGTCACCAAACCGCTGGAGCGATTCCGGCGGTGCCTTCGTCCAACCGTTCCTCGACCGTTCCTCGACCGCTCCGAGCGAGAGGGTGGCACGGTGCCCGACGACCGAACCCCCGGCAGCAGGTCCGGCCCCCACCACGCCAGGCATGGCGGCAAGCCGGCATGGCTCGGGAACGTCCGCATGACCGTGCTGATCGTCCTGCCGCTGGTGCTCGCGTGGTTCCTGATGCCCGCCGACGCTCGCCCGCTGGGGCACTCCGGCCACTCAAAGACGAACCGCGAGGGCACCCGCACCAACGCGCGGGTCGGGAACCCGGTCCAGGCGGGAGCGGCCAGCCCCACCACCCGGCCGGCCACCAAGCCGAAGAGCAAGCCGGCGCCGAGCACCACCAGGGCGCCGGCAAGCAGCGCCGCGCCCACCACCACCGGGCCGCCGCGCACCACGACGGCGCCGCCCTCGACCGGCGCGCCCGCCACCAGCGCGGCGACCACGGTCTCGGACAAGATCGCCCAGGAGTTGTTCTCGCGGCTCAACGCCGAGCGGCAGGCGCGGGGGCTGGACCCCCTGAAGTGGGACGGCAGCCTCGCCAAGATGGCCACCGACTGGTCGCGCCACATGGCCAGCAGCGACGACTTCAGCCACCGCGACCTCGGCGAGGCGTCGAGGCTACCCGGGATCTCCAAGTTCTCGGCGCTCGGCGAGAACATCGCCTGGGTCGAGGGCTATCCCAACGAGGCCTTCCAGCTCCACACCGGCTGGATGCACTCCGACGGCCATCGCAGCAACATGCTCCAGCCCGGCTTCGACTCGGTCGGGATCGCGGTGGTCTGCTCGGGCGGGAAGGCGTGGGCGACCCAGAACTTCGGCCGCACCGACGGCTCGGACGCGCCGAAGATGAGCGACAGCACCCCGCCCGAGGACCCGATC
Source organism: Actinomycetota bacterium (assembly GCA_040414855.1). Taxonomy (GTDB): domain Bacteria; phylum Actinomycetota; class CALGFH01; order CALGFH01; family CALGFH01; genus DASVXQ01. The sequence goes on along the minus strand of JBEDUQ010000354.1, from coordinate 11 downwards.
GTCGGGACCTC
>JBEDUQ010000353.1:0-2536 GCA_040414855.1 Actinomycetota bacterium | reverse complement strand
AGGACCGGGACGTTGTCGAGCAGACCCTGGCCGACGAGCGGGTCGAACCACTTCGCGAAGCGGGGCACGTCGTAGACGATGTTCGTCTGGAAGAACTCGGTGCCGGCCTCAAGCTTCGACTTGACCTTCTCCGGGCTGTCGACCAGCGGGTTCATGGCGCTGGCGACGTAGAAGCCGGTCGGGGTGGCGAGCTTCTCCCCAGCGGCGAGCTCGCCGTCGTTCATCGCCTTGATCAGCCGGACGAGGCCGAGCGAGTCGACGTCGCCAACCTTGGTGGCGATGTCCGCGTACTTGCCGACCTTGAGGGGGTCGCCGGACAGCGCGAGGATGTTCCGCACGCCGAGGGCCCAGGCGCCGAGAAGTTCGGACTGCAGCGCCATGATGTTCCGGTCCCGGGTGGTGACCTGCATGATGGGCTCGAGACCCTGCTCCAGCATCCAGACCGACACGGCCAGCGGGGCCACCTTGACGGTGGCCGCCTGGTTGTCGGTCACGTTGGCCGCGGCGACGTGCGGCGCCAGCTTCGCCGCCGTGGCGCGCACCGGGTCGGCGACCGGGTCGGCCGGCGGGTTGAGTTCGGCCGTGACCGAGAAGGTGCCCGCTGCTAGTACGTCGCGAAGGGTCATAAGTGACGATCTCCCGTCTTTGATACTTCCACGATTCTTCGCCAGCGCGGCGCCAAAGGGAACTGTCCAGGCGCACAAGGTCTTGGCCCCGGGCCTTGGATCTCACCCCGGGTGGATGATACGGCGGCGGCGCCTGGCACTAACCATGGCCGGGGAGGCGAGCACCATGACGCACACGACGCCAGCCACCGAGCCGAGGCGATCCGGGCACGAGGTCAAGATGATCGCAGTCGAGACCTATATCTACCTATACCCGCTGTTGCTCATGGAGATGACCCGCAGGCAGCTGACCAGCCAGGCCGCTCTCACCAGGCCGGGCGTTGAGTCCATCGGCATGTTCACGCACATGCGCGAGTTCCCGCCAGGGGACTTCAGGGACGTGGTGCGCCCGAACTTCGACACGCTTTACTCCCTGGCCTGGCTCGACCTGCGCGGCGGCCCCGTGACTCTGTCGGTGCCTGACACCCAAGGCCGCTACTACCTGCTGCCCATGCTCGACATGTGGACCGATGTGTTCGCGGCGCCGGGAAAGCGCACCACCGGCACCGCCGCCGCCAGGTACACCGTGCTCCCTCCCGGCTGGCGCGGCCGCGTCCCCGCGGACACCGTCCCCGTTCAGGCGCCGACCAGCTACGCGTGGGTCCTCGGCCGGACGCAAACCAACGGGCCTGACGACTACCCGGCCGTCCGCCGGGTGCAAGACGGGCTAAGCATCACCCCCGCGGGACCCGGCAACCCCGTTCCCCCGCCCCGCGCCGAGGCCGGGGACACCGGCACCCCGCCCGCCGAACAGGTCGCGGCGATGACCGGCGGCATGTTCTTCAGCCTCGCCGCCGACCTGCTCGAACTCCACCCGCCGCACCCGACCGACTGGTCCGTCCTCGCCCGCGCGGCACGCATCGGGCTGCACCCGGAACGGCCCTTCCGTTACACCGCCCTCGACGCCGACAGCAGGGATGCGATCGACGCCGCCCCCGCCGAAGCGCTGCGGCTCATGAACGACGCGCTGCCCCGGATGGCGCCAATCGTCAACGGCTGGCAGATGAATACCGACTCCATGGGCGTGTACGGGAACAACTACCTCAAGCGCGCCATCGTCGCCCTTGTCGGTCTCGGCGCGAATCAGCCAGAAGACGCCGTTTACCCGCTGAACGTCGCCGACGCCAGCGGACAGCCGGTCGACGGGCGCAACGACTACGTGCTGCACTTCGACAAGGCCGAGCTTCCGCCGGTCGGAGCGTTCTGGTCCGTCACCATGTACGACCCCGAGGGGTACACCGTCCCCAACCCGGCAGGCCGGTACGCGATTGGCGACCGCGACAAGCTCAGCTACAACGTCGACGGGTCGCTTGACCTGTACATTCAGCACGCCAGCCCCGGACAGGACCGCGAGGCGAACTGGCTCCCGGCCCCGGTCGCAGCGCCCCTCGGAATCACCATGCGCCTCTACGCCCCCGCGCCCGAGGTCCTCGACGGACGGTGGAACCCGCCGCCCATAACCCGCACCCGGTAAAGTTCCGCCCCATGGTATGCTTGAAGCGTCAAGTTCCATAAGGAGGCGGGCATGTCGACGCGCTCGATCTTCGATCCGCTGGTGCCAGCCGGCGCGTACGACGAGTTCGTCACGACGGCGGCGCCCGCCAGTGCCGCGCAGCGCGCGTGGTCGCCGCAGGACGGTCCGCTCCCGGCGCTGTACATCGGGCACGGCGCTCCCCCGCTGCTCGACGACCCCGTGTGGATGGCTCAGCTGGCAGCATGGACGCACCGGCTGCCGAAGCCGCGAGGCGTGCTGATCATCTCCGCGCACTGGGAGGCCGCGCCGCTGATGCTGTCCGCGCCTGGCGCGGGCACGCCGCTGGTCTACGACTTCGGCGGGTTCCAGCCGCGGTACTACACGCTGACCTATCCCA
>JBEDUQ010000352.1:0-4737 GCA_040414855.1 Actinomycetota bacterium | reverse complement strand
GCGCCGAGCTCGCCCTGGGAGAGCCGGCGCCGGAAGCCCGTCAAGGTCCCGCGGAGCCTCGGCTCGTCGGCGACCAGGCGGGGGTCGAGGTCGGAGGCGGTCATTCCTCGGTCACCTCCACTGGGTGCTGGTCGTTCCGGCTGCCGGCGCCGGTGATGGCGGCGACGACCTCGCCGGAGCTGGTCTGCCTCGCGTCGAGCACGTCGACCTGGCGGCCCAGCCGGAGCACCACGATCGTGTCGGCGACCTCGAAGACGTCGGCGAGGTTGTGGCTGATCACCACCACGCCGAGACCCTGTTCGCGCAGGGTCCGGATGAGCTCGAGGACCTGGGCGGTCTGCGCCACGCCGAGCGCGGCGGTGGGCTCGTCGAGCAGGACGAGCTTGGGCTGGCCGAGCATCGATCGCGCGATCGCCACCGACTGGCGCTGCCCTCCGGACAACGACGCGACCTGGGTCCGGACGCTGGGAATGCTGACGGACAGGCGGGTGAGGATGGAGCTGGCGTTGCGCTCCATGGAGGTCTCGTCGAGGAGCTGGTCTCTGCTGGTCTCCTCGTTGCCGAGATAGAGGTTCGCGACCACGTCGAGGTTGTCGCAGAGGGCGAGGTCCTGGTAGACGGTTGCGATCCCGAGCGCGCTGGCGGCCTGGGGGTTGTCCACCTGCACGCGGCGGCCCTCGAACCAGTACTCCCCGGCGTCGGCGTTGATGATGCCGGAGATGATCTTGATCAGCGTGGACTTGCCGGCGCCGTTGTCGCCGACCAGCGCGGTCACCCGGCCGGCGTGGGCTTGCAGGTCGACCTCGGTCAGCGCCTGCACGGCGCCGAACCGCTTGCTGATCCCACGGAGCTCGAGCAGGGGCGCGCTCTGGGTCACGGTGCCTCCTTTCTGGGACCGGCCTGGCGGGCGGCCGGGGCCGCCCGCCAGGATGCTGCCGATGGTGGCGCTACGCGAGGCCGAGCTGCGAGCAGACGGCGCTGACCGCGCCGGTGCAGATGTCCGCGGCCTTGAGGAAGCCGTCCGAGATCATCTTGCCGACCGTCTCCTTGGCGTTGGCCTTGGTGACCGCGACCGGCGTCAGGATGATCGAGGGGACGTCCTTGGTGCCGTTGTTGACCTTGGTGGTCGCCAGCGCGTCGGCGTCGGACTTCTTGCCGCTCGCCAGGTCGACGGCCCACTGCGCCGCCGCCTCGGCCTGTGGCTTGATCGCCTTGTAGACGGTCATGAACTGCTCGCCCGACAGCACCCGCTGCACGGCCGCCAGCTCGGCGTCCTGGCCGGTGACGGGAGGCAGGGGGCTTATGCCCTGGCCCTTGAGGGCCGCGATGGCGCCGCCGCCGGTGCCGTCGTTGGCCGCGTAGACCCCGACGAAGCCGGTCTTGCCGAGCGCGGTGATGGCCTGCTCCATCTCGGTCTGGGCCTTGTCAGGGCTCCAGTCCGGGGTGTCGTACTCCTTGCCGATCTTGAAGCCGCTGGTGTCGATGACGCTGTGCGCGCCCTGCTTGAACAGCTTGGCGTTGTTGTCGGTCGGGGCGCCGTTGATCATCACGATCGAGCCGGACTTGTTCTTGGCCTTCAGCTCGTCGACCAGGGCCTGCGCCTGCAGCTTGCCGACCTGCATGTTGTCGAACGAGATGTAGTAGTCGATGTCGGCGTTGAGGATCAGCCGGTCGTAGGCGATCACCGGCACGCCCTTGGCCTTGGCCTTGGCCACGATCGCCGCGGCCGAGGCGGAGTCGACCGGGTCCAGGACCAGCACCTTGGCGCCATTGGTCAGCGCGGCGTCGGCCTGGTTCTGCTGCACGTCGCCCTTCTGGTCGGCGTTCGAGTACAGGATCTGGCAGTCGGGGCAGACGGCCTTCACCTTGGCCTCGAACAACGGCTTGTCCTGCGCCTCGTACCTCGTGGTCTTGGTCTCGGGCAGCAGCAGGGCGATCTTCTTGTCGCCGCCGCTCCCACCGGAGCCGCCGCTCTCGTTCTTCGTGGTCGAGCAGGCGGCGGCCAGGATGGCCGCGACCGCGGTGATGGCGAAGAGCCGCAGGACCTTGGCGAAACGTGTGCTCAGCAAGAGCTTCCCACCTCCGTTCGAACGATTGGTTGCGCTTATCTGGTAGGGACTCGTTGGGGCCGTTGGCGGTGCAGGGCCGGACCGGGACCGAAGGACGCGCCGGTGATGGCCGCGACGATGTCCCGCTGCGAGGTGTGGGCGACCGGGTAGTCGCCGGCGTTGCGGCCGAGTCGCAGGACCACGGCACGGTCGGCGACCGCGCGGACGTCAGCCAGGTTGTGGCTGATCAGGATCACGGCGAGGTCCCGGTCGCGCATGCGCTCGATCAGGTCGAGCACGTGCGCGGTCTGAGTCACCCCCAACGCGGCGGTTGGCTCGTCGAGGATGACCACCTTGGGATCGCCGAGCAGCGAGCGCGCGATCGCGACCGACTGGCGCTGGCCGCCCGAGAGCGAGGCGACCGGGAGGTGGACGTCGGGGATCCGGACCGACAGCTCGTCGAGCAGGACCCTGGCGCGCCGCTCCATGTCGATCCCGTCCAGCACGCCGGCGGTGCCCTCCTCGACCCCGAGGAAGAGGTTGGCGACCACGTCCAGGTTGTCGCACAGCGCCAGGTCCTGGTACACGCTCGCGATCCCCAGGCGCTGCGCCTGGTTGGGGTTCTGCACGGCCACCGGCTCGCCGTCCATGCGGATCTCGCCGGAGTCGGCCGGGGTGACGCCGGCGATGACCTTGGCCAGCGTCGACTTGCCGGCGCCGTTGTCGCCGATGAGCGCGACCACCTCGCCGCGGTGCAGCTCCAGGTCCACGTCGGTGAGCGCCTGGACGGCGCCGAAGCGCTTGGAGATCGCGGTCAGCTGGAGTACCGGCTGGCCGTCCGGCTCATCCATGGCGCGGCATCCGATCGGCACCGGCGGCAGCGGGGCGGGCGGGGGAGGGCGCCAAGCGGTTGAGGATGTCCCTCAGGGCGGCCTCCTCGACTCGGCTGGTGCTGCGGCTGGTGCTGCGGTTGGTGGGGGAAGTGAAGCGCTACCGACCTCGGGCGTCAAGAGTTGAAGTCTGCGAGTCCGATTCCCTTCTGGAGTCGATCTTGAGTCTTCAAGTAATGAACGAAGTCCGTTGGCTGTCCAGGGGCCGTCTAGGCTGGTGCGATGGTGGCGGCGAGCGCGAGCGCGCCGATGATCTGTGCCCGTTCCCCCAGCTCGCCCCGCACGACCTGGAGGGTCCTCACGGCGCTGGGGATCGCCGCCTGCTCGGTCGCCTGACGGATCGACTGGAGCACCAGGTCGCCGGCCCGGGCCAGCTCGCCGCCGAGGATCACCAGGCGGGGGTTGAAGAGGTTGGCGATGATCGCGACGCTGCCGCCGACCGCGCGACCCGCGTCCGAGAGGATGCGGCGGCAGCCGGGGTCGCCGGCGAGCGCGTCGGCGATCACCGAGCGGAGCGTCGGCACGGGCTGGTCGCGGCCGTTGGGCCGCGGCAGCATCTGGAGCAGGTACGGGCCGCCGACCAGCGTCTCCAGGCAGCCGCGGTTGCCGCAGTGGCAGACGGGACCTCGCGCGTCGACCGAGATGTGGCCGATCTCGCCGGCGATCCCCTCGGCGCCGCGGTAGAGGCGGCCGTCGGCGACGATGCCCGCGGCCACGCTGCTGGACAGCTTGAGGTAGACCAGGTGCGAGCAGCCGCGGCCCGCGCCCTCGGCCAGCTCGCCGAGCGCGCCGAGGTTGGCGTCGTTGTCGACCTCGACCGGCATCCCCAATTGGCCGCTGAGCTCGCCGGCCAATTTGGTCCCCGCCCAGTTCGGTAGGAAGGTGGCGGCGTCGATCCTGCCGGTGGTCGCGTCCAGCCTGCCGGGGAAGCCGACCCCGACGCCGGCGACCTGGGACCGGTCGACGCGCGACTGGGCCAGCAAGGTCTCGACCAGCCAGACGGCCCGCCGCACGCCGCGCTCGGCGCTCGCGGCGACGTCGTAGGAGATGACCTCCTCGGCGAGCACGCGGTTGCCGGGGTCGCCGAGGGCGACGCGCAGATGGGAGGGTCCGAAGTCGACCCCGACCGAGATTCCGGTGGCGCGGGCCAGTGAGACGCTCTGGGCGCGGCGGCGGCCCGAGAAGGTGGGGGTGACCGCGACGATCTCGGCGTCGCGCAGCTCGCGGACGATGTTGGAGACCGTGGCCGCCGACAGCCCCGTGGCCCGGGCGATCTCGGCCTGGGTCAGCGCGCCCGCCGACCGCACGGCCTCGACCACGCGAAGCTGGTTGGCCCTCCGCAACGCCGTCTGGGAGCCGGGCATCGGCGCGCCGTCGGTGCTCACGTCACCTCCCTGTCACTCCTTGCGTTGCCATGTGTAGCCTACAAGTAGTGAACGATCAAGCCATCGGCTCGATCCGGAGGTGCCCGCGACCCCTTGTCAGGTGCCCGCGACCCCTTGTCCGGCGCGCCGGCTACTGGTCGAGGTAGGCGGCGGCAACCCGTTTGGGCACGACCATGCGCCAGGCGTCGATCACCAGCTCGCGCATCTCCGCCTCGTCGATCGCGTCCAGCCACACCCGGACCCAGTTGTAGCGCTCGTCCGAGCGGGCCGGCATGTGGAACTTCTCGGGCTCGCTGGCGACCAGCGCCGCCCGCTCCTCTTTGGGGAAGCCGAAGCCCATCACTTTCTCGTCCGGCGAGATCGACACGAACACGATGCTCTTGACCCGGAACTTGACGTGGTCCCTGATCAGGT
>JBEDUQ010000351.1:0-9775 GCA_040414855.1 Actinomycetota bacterium | reverse complement strand
TCGCCGGCGACGGGCGGCGCTGTGGTCGGCGCGCGCGTCGGCGAAGGGGCGGCGGTCGTAGGCGGGTTGGAGGCCTGGGGCGCCGTGGTGGGTGCCTCGGAAGGAGCGGTGGTCGGGGACGTGGCGGCGGTCCCGCCGGCTGAGCCCGACCCGCCCGACGACTCCGCGCAGCCCGCCAGCGCCAGCACCGCGATCACTCCGGCGATCGCCAACGCCGCCGGCCGCGACCACCCGCCGCGGCGATGCGCTCGACGTCTCGATCGAATGCTCATGCCCCTTTTGACGGGACCGGCCCGCAACCGGTTCCCGGTTCCCGGTTAGGATGATCTCGTGAACCAGAAGCAGGACGACAAGCTGGCGCCGGTCGACGCGTTGCGGCGGATCGCGTTCCTGCTGGAGCGCGCGCTGGAGCCCTCCTACCGCGTCCGCGCCTTCCGGCGCGCGGCCGGCGCGATCGAGAAGCTGGCCCCCGAGGAGCTCGCCACGCTCGCCTCCAGCGGCCGGCTCCGCGGGCTCCCGGGCATCGGCGAGGTGACCGAGCGGGTGATCGTCGAGGCGCTGGCCGGCGAGGTGCCCGTCTACCTGCGGCGGCTGGAGGCGACCGAGGGCCAGCCCCTGGCGGAGGGCGCCGCGGCCCTGCGGGCCGCCTTGCGCGGCGACTGTCACACCCACTCGGACTGGAGCGACGGCGGCTCCCCGATCGCGGAGATGGCAGACGCGGCGATCGAGATCGGCCACGAGTACATCGTCCTGACTGACCACTCGCCGCGGCTCACGGTCGCCAACGGCCTCTCGCCCGAGCGGCTGCGCGAGCAGCTCGACCTGGTGGCGCGGCTCAACGAGCAGCTCGCCACCCGCAGCACGGCGACCGGGTCGGGCTTCCGGATCCTGACCGGCATCGAGGTCGACATCCTCGAGGACGGCGCGCTCGACCAGGAGGAGGAGCTGCTCGACCGGCTCGACCTGGTGGTCGCCAGCGTCCATTCCAAGCTGGCGATGGAGCCGGCGGCGATGACGCGGCGGATGGTCCGGGCCGTGCGCAACCCGCACACCGATGTCCTCGGGCACCCGACCGGGCGGCTGGTGACCGGAGGGCGCGGCAAGCGCGCCGAGTCGCGGTTCGACCCCGAAGCGGTCTTCTCCGCCTGCGCGGAGTCGGGCACCGCCGTCGAGGTCAACTCGCGGCCGGAGCGCAAGGACCCGCCCAAGCGCCTGCTGCGCCTGGCGATCGAGGCCGGCTGCATGCTCGCGATCGACACCGACGCGCACGCCCCGGGGCAGCTCGACTGGCAGCCGATCGGCTGCGAGCGGGCGGCAGCGTGCGGCGCGAAGCCGGAGATGATCGTCAACACCCGCGGCGCCGACGAGCTGCTCGCCTGGACCGGCGCGACGCGCTGAGCGTCCGGGTCCCAGGCTTTCCGCCCTATCCGTGCGATCATGGCGACATGGCCAGACAGATCGAGGTGAACCTCGGACGCACCATCCCCGCGAGCAGGGACCGCGTCCACGCGCTCGTCGCCGACTACGTCGACGAGCGGCCGAAGATCCTGCCGCCGGCCAACTACCTCGACTACCGGGTGCTCCAGGGTGGCACGGGCGCCGGCACGCTGATCTCGTACCGGCTCAAGGCGGCCGGCCGCGAGCGCCCCTACGAGGTCGAGGTGAGCGAGCCGACCCCGGGCGCGACCCTGGTCGAGCGGGACCGCAACTCCTCGCTGGTCACCAACTGGACGCTCACGCCGACCAGGGACGGGGCCGCGACCGAGGTGCGGCTGTCGACCACCTGGGAGGGCGGCGAGGGCATCGGCGGGTTCTTCGAGCGCACCTTCGCGCCGCGCGGCCTGCGCCGCCTCCAGGAGGAGATGCTCACCCGCCTGGCCGCGCGTGCGGCCACCCCCAACTGACCACCGGATAACGATCCGGCGCTGGTCCCACGGCGGGACCCCCTCTGACCTCGCGGTCTTCCGCACGCGCCCCACTCCGTCGCTACGAGCAAACCCGGCGGCCCGGCGAGATCGGTCCATACCACGTGCCCTCGCTCTTCAGGTCGACACTCGCCGAACCGAGAGCATGCTTGATCGTCGCGTTCGCGACCCCGTGCGCGGAACCGTTGGTTGCGCGCGGGAGACGGGCACAGCGGCGAGGCGGTCGTCGTGTGGTCTCGCAACGAACGGGGGGTATCCAGCACATGGGGGCACTGTCAAAGCGCCTCGGACTCGCAAGTCGACGTGTTCTGATCGTGACGGCGGTGGCCGCGACCCTGGTCGCCGCCGGGAGCGCCGCCGCCACGGCCCGCGTGAAAAGCACCGGCGACCACATCCTCGCCGGCACCCGGATCGACGGCATCGACGTGGGCGGGTTCACCCGCGCTGAGGCGGTCACGGCCGTCCAGCGGCGCGTCGATTCCGTGATGAGCAGCAGGATCACCCTGACCGCGCGCGGTGAGAGCGTGACGGTCACCCCGGCGCAACTCGGCAGTCGCGCGGACGTCGGGTCCGCCGTCGACCGCGCGCTCGAGGGGCCGAAGCTGGGTTGGCTCTCCAACCTCTGGCACCGCGCAACCGGCACCTCGGTGCACCAGCGCGTGCGCCTGCCCTACAACAACACCGGCGCGCAGGTTGCCTCGACGGTGGGCAAGCTCGCCAGCGAGGCCGACGTGCCGGTCCAGGACGCCGGCGTCGTGATGGTGAACGGCCACGTCGCCGTGCACCACGCCCGCTCCGGCTGGTCGATGGACCAGCGGACCGCCGGCTTGCTACTGAGCTCGGCGATGTTGGCCGGCCGCAACGCCGCCATCCGGCTCCCGGTCTCGCAGACGCTACCGCAGGTCACCGACCGGCAGGTCGGCACCACCATCACCGTCAACGTCGGCACCAACACCCTGGATCTCTACAAGGGCCTCAAGGTCGTGAAGAGCTACCCGGTCGCCACCGCGCGGGCGGGCTTCACCACCCCTCGGGGCAGCTGGAAGGTGATGGACAAGATCGTCAACCCGACCTGGACCAACCCCGCGCCGAACGGCTGGGGCGCCGGCATGCCGGCGTTCATCGGACCGGGGCCGGGCAACCCGCTCGGCACCAGGGCGCTGGCGCTGAGCGCGCCGGGGATCCTGATCCACGGCACCTACTCGGCGGGCTCCGTCGGCACCTACGCGTCCCACGGCTGCATCCGGATGCACATCTCCGACTCCGAGGACCTGTTCCCCCGCGTTTCGGTCGGGACCCAGGTCCTGGTCACCAGCGGCTGAGCCGCTCGACACGCGAGACGCCACGCGACCACAGCACCACGGAGGCCCGCTGCCAGTGGCGGCGGGCCTCCACACTTGCCCGCTGGGCGTGAGGGCGCGACCCCGGGCTACCCCGCCGGCCGCAGCGGCACGGCGGTGCGGGGCGGAGCGCTGGTCAGGAAACGATCCTGGACGGCGATCACGATCGCCTGGTTGTCCCAGCTGCCGTTGATCTGGAAGAAGTAGGCGGGGATCAGGTAGCTCACCTGGCCGGCGCCGGCGGCCTGCGCGGTCACGGTGCGGGCGAGCTGGAGGCCGAGCCGCACGTCGGTGACCTGGAGCGTGACCGGCTTCGCGGGGCCGCAGCCGCCCGGGTCGGGCGGCACCTCGGACCGGGCGCACGGCAGCGGCGTTGGCGCGACCGTGCCGGCGCCCGACTCGACGATCGGGCCCGCGAACCGCTGGTCGTTCAGCCGCTGGAGCGCCTCGCGCTCGCTCATCAGCGGGTAGACGTCGCCGGGGCGCGGCGCGCCGAGCCAGCCGGTCGCCGAGAGGACCTGGCCCTTCGCGCCAATGCCGCCGGTCCACACGAACCCGGCGGTCGGCTTGCCGTCCACCATCGGGAACGCCGACACCGACCAGCGGTCGAAGACCTGGACCAGCCGGACGTCGATACCGGCCATCGGCGCGCCGACGCGGGCGAAGAGGTCGCGCGCGATGCGCTCGGCGGCGGCGCGGTCCGGCAGCTGGACCCGCGCCGGCGGCTTGAGCCGGATGGGCGGGGCCGGGGAAGGCGGCGCGGCCTGCTTCGCGCCGCTGGCCTGATTCGTGGCCACGGCAACGGCCGGGCAGGCGATCGTGCCGGGCTTGGGACGGACGCCGCCGGAATTGGGAGCCCGGACGGGTCCGACGCAGGAGGGCAGCCCGGTGATGAAGGTCCACGGGCCGCCGGGGAGGGCGCTGACGAATAGCTGGCGGCTGCCGTCGGTCACCGTCCAGGTCGAGCCGCTCTCCCTCGGCTCGGCGGCCAGGCCGAGCTTGCCGGCGAGCTCGGCGACGCGCGCCTTGTCGACCCGCGCGTCCAGGGTCCACGCCCTGGACGAGTCCGGTAGGTCTGGCAGCTTGCCGCGAACCTGGTACTGCACCCTCCCCGACGAAGCGATCGGCGGTCTGCCGATCATGGTGCCGGCCGCGCCGGCCGCCGCCTGGGGCTGCGCGGTGTCGCCGAGCTGGTCGTCCGAGATCTGGAGCGCCGGCAGCGTGGCCGGCGCCCGTCGGCCGCGCTCGGCGACGAGCACCCCGGCGACCCCGAGCGACCCGGCGACCAGCACCGCGATGACGACCGGAACGACCCGCTTTCCCATGGCGCATCACCTTGACTGTTGGATCGGTCACACGACTGCTTCGACGCCGCCCCCGCGCGGCTGGTTCCCGAGATGGTCCGCTCGCGCCAGATCGCCCGACCTCGGCGCGCCTCAGGCGATCCGCCAGGCGCCCCCCGAGGGCCGCACCGGAAGAATCGCCGGCCGCTCGAAGCCGGCGGCCTCGAAGGCGGCGTTCACACCGGCGGTGACCTGGCCGGCCAGGCCTGCCGGGACCAGCGCCAGCGCGCTGCCGCCGAAGCCGGCCCCGGTCATGCGCGCGCCGAGCGCGCCGGCGGCGAGCGCCGCCTCGACCGCGGTGTCGAGGCGCGGGCTGGAGACCTCGAAGTCATCCCTGAGCGAGACGTGGGAGGCGACCAGGAGCGGGCCGAGGCGGTCGAGCCGGCCGGCGCGCAGCAGCGCCACCGCCTCCAGCACGCGGGCGTTCTCGCTGACCACGTGGCGCGCCCGGCGCAGGCCGGGCTCGCCGAGCGCGGTCGCGTTGGACTCGACCAGCCCCGGGTCGGCGTCGCGGAGCGCCGGCACGCCGAGCACCCGCGCCGCCCGCTCCACCGCGGCGCGCCGCTCCGCGTAGGCGCCCTCGACCAGGCTGTGCGCCTCACCGGTGTCGATCACCAGGAACCCCGCGGCGGCGGCCTGACCCGCGGCGGCGGCGGGACCCGCGACGGCGGCCGGACCCGCGGTGGCGGCGGGACCCGCGGTGGTGCCGGGGCCATCCCGGACCGGCAGCGGGACCTGCTCGACCGCGAGCGTGCGCGTGTCCACGAACAGCGCGTGGCCGGCGCGGCCGAGCATCGAGATCATCTGGTCCATGACCCCGCAGGGCATGCCGACCGCCTCGACCTCCGCGCGCAGGGCGACCCGGGCGAGCGCGACCCGGTCGGGCCGGCGGCCGTCCGGCGCGAACAGGTCGGCGAGGGCGAGCGCGGTGGCGCACTCCAGCGCGGCGCTCGACGACAGGCCGGCGCCGGCGGGCACGTCCCCGTCGACCACCAGGTCGGCGCCGCCGACCGCCACGCCGGCCTGGCCGAGCGCCCAAGCGACCCCCGCCGGATAGGCGGCCCAGCCGTCCACGCGGCCAGGGCCGAGGTCGTCCACGGACCGGTCCAGGGGCTCGCCGCGTTGGAGCGACCAGCAGCGCAGCCGGCGGTCCGAACGTCGGGCGGCGGCGACCCGGACGCCGAGGTCGATGGCGACCGGCAGCACGAAGCCGTCGGCGTAGTCGGTGTGCTCCCCGATCAGGTTCACCCGGCCAGGGGCGAACCATACGCCGTCGGGCCCGCGGCCGGTCCGCTCCGCGAACGTGGCGGCGAACGCGGCGGTGACCGCGGGCGGGGCCGCCGGGCGGTTGGGCTGTGCGGAAGCGGGGATGCTGCACCTCGGGTTGCTAAGGGTTGCGGGACGATCACCACGCGAAGCGGCTGATTGGAGCAATATTGTGGATCCTGGGGCCGGGCGCCGCGAACGGCGGGCTGGCCCCTGACCGCGGCACGAGCTTCCCGAAAGAATGGAAATCAGTTGTTGACAATCCGGCAACTCTGCGTTTCTATTTCCACATGAACGAAGTGCAACGAGCGATCCTGCAAGCGGTGGCCGAGGGCCGGCTGAGCCCCGAGGAGGCCGCCGCCATGCTGGACCAGGCGGAACGCGAAGGGGACCAGGGCTCCGGCCGCGACGAGCCGGCCGGTGAGCCCGGTGCCGAACCGGGCGGGCGCGCCCGCGACCGGACGGCCACCGACGCCGAGCCGGGCGTGCGTCGCGTCCGCGTGGTCGGCAGCTTTCGCTCGGCACGGATCGTAGGCGACCCGACCGTGCGCGAGGCGATCGCGGACGGGCCGCACCTGGCCAGGCGCGAGGACGACCTGCTGATCATCGAGGGGGCGTTCGACGACGCGGAGGGCCCCGGGTTCGTGTTCAACCGGGGCGGCCGCAACTTCCGTCTGACCATCCCGCCCGACATCGTCGGCGGACGCGGCGGGCGCCCGCGCCGGCCTGCACGGCCGGCGAGGCCGCCCCGCCCGCCCAGGCCGCCCCGCGGCGCGGACCCGAGCTGGACCACCGAGGAGGCGTGGGACCGCCACTCATGGAGCCAGAGCGAGCTGACCGTAAGGATGCGGCCGGACCTCCCGCTCGAGGTCGAGCTGGCGGCCGGCACGCTGCGCGCCGACGGGCTCACCGGACCCCTGCGCTTCGACGTGCGCGCCGGCTCGGCGCGGATCAACGACGCCCGCGGGACCATCGAGGCGATGGTGGCCGCCGGCTCGATCCGGATCGACGCGCTGCTGACCGAGGGCGCGTCGCGGGTCCGCTGCGACGCCGGGTCGGTGCGCGTCAACCTGCAACGGGGCTCGAACGTGCTGGTCCGGGCCCGGCCCGAGCTGAGCAAGCTCAGCCTGCTCGGCCGCGACGTGGTCAGCACCTGGACCGGCGACCGCGAGGAGGTCAAGATCGGCGACGGCACGGCGACACTCGACATCGACGCGAACATGAGCAAGATCACGGTGACGGCGGAACGATGAGCGAGCGACGCCCTCCCCACGACTGCCCGGTGTGCGGCGAGACCCTCGCCCTCACCCGGCTCAGCTGCCAGGCCTGCGGCACCGAGCTGTCCGGCGACTTCCAGGCGTGCGAGTTCTGCGCGCTCAGCGGCGAGGACCGCGAGCTGCTGCGGGTCTTCCTCTCGTCGCGCGGCAACATGAAGGAGCTCCAGAACTTCCTCAAGGTCAGCTACCCGACCGCCCGGCTCCGCTTCGACAACCTGCTTGCCAAGCTCGGCCTCGAAAAGGGCGGCGCCCAGCCGGAGCCGCCGTCCGCCGACCGGGTCGACATCCTCCAGGCGCTCGCCCGCGGCGACATCGACATGGGCGAGGCCGAGCGCCGGCTCCAGCGCTGACGCCGCGCCCGGCCGGGCTTCCCCGACCGGCACCCGTCCGCAACCTTGGGTCGCGGCTAGGATGGGGCCCATGAGCGAGCGCAGCCACGCCGGCGTCGTGCTGGCGGCGGGCGCGGGCAGCCGCGTCGGCCACACCCGCAACAAGGTCTTCCTGCCGCTGGGGGGGCGCAGGATCCTGACCTGGTCGCTCGACGCCCTGCGCAGGATCGGCGGGGTCGACCGGCTGGTGCTGGTGGTGCGGCCCCAGGACCGCGAGCTGGCGGACGAGATCCTCGACCGCGAGCTGCCCGGCGTCGCCGTCGACCTGATCTCCGGCGGCGCCACCCGCCACGACTCCGAGCACCATGCGCTGCGGCACCTGGCCCCCGAGATCCGCGCGGGCCAGATCGAGATCGTGCTGATCCACGACGCCGCCCGACCGCTGGCCTCGGCCGCGATGGTCGAGCGCGTGCTGGCCGCGGCAAGGGACAGCGGCGGCGCGGTGCCCGGCGTGCCGCTGGACGGCGTGCTGGCCGTCAACGGCGACGGGCACATCGCCCACCCGGTCGCCGACCCGCTGGTCGCCGTGCAGACGCCGCAGGCGTTCCGCGCCAGGCCGCTGCTGGAGGCCTACGAGGCCGCGGCCAGGGAGGGCTTCACCGGCACCGACACGGCGTCGTGCGTCGAGCGCTTCTCCGGGCTGAAGGTCCGGATGGTCGCCGGCGAGGAGCGCAATCTCAAAGTGACCTTCCCCGACGACCTGTTCATTGCCGAGCGGCTTCTGGCAAGATTTGGCTACGAGCCATGACGGCTGTTGTGCGGAGGTGAGCACCGTGGAGCACGTTCACCTGGTCATGCTGCGCTGCGGCCGCTGCGGGGGCGAGCACCTGCACGAGCTGACCTACGCCGGCCGGCTGCTGGCCTCGAGCGTGTGCGACAACTGCGGCCACGTGATCGCCAGGAGCCTGCCGGACCTCCGCTGGGCGTACGTCGCCGACGTCGAGCACCGGGTGCTGACCAAGCCGATGCGGATGATGCGCAGGGTGGTCGCCCACCCGCTGGCGTTCGCGCGCGACCTGCCCGCCTCCGTGCTCGCCAAGCCGGCCAAGATCAAGGACGAGTGGCGAGTCCTCCGCCACGCCCCCGCCCCGCCCGGCGGCCACTAGCCGGGGCCGGACCCCGCTCTAGCCCGCCGGGCGCAGCAGCCGGTCCGGGTCCTCGAGCAGCTCGCGAAGGTCGGCGAGGTAGCGCGCGGCGTCGGCGGCGTCGGCGGCGCGCAGGTCGACCGAGAGGCCGAGCCGGCAGCCGATCCGGGCCACCACCGTTCTGGTCACGGTCGCGCCGTCGCGCACCACCGCCCGCGGCGCCACCACCCCGACCGACAGCGCCGCCACCTGCGGCGCGGTCACCGGCGCCTGGAAGGCGTCGGCGCCGAGCGGGCCGAGGTTCGCGACCGTGAAGGTCGCCCCGTCCAGCTCGCCGTCGTCGAGGCGGCCGTGGCGGGCGCGGTCGGCGAGCCGCCGCAGGCGCTCGGCGAGCCGGTCGGCGGGCGTCCGGTCGGGGTCGTCCACCACGGGCGCGACCAGGCCATCGGGCCCGTCCACCGCCACCGCGAGGCGGACCGCCGGCTCCTTTACGAGACCGCCGTCGCGCCAGACGGCGTTCAGGCGCGGGTTCGCCCGCAGGGCGCGCGCGGCCGCGATCACCAGCAGCGAGCTCCAGCCGAGCGCGCCCCGTTTGGCGGCGAGCGCCTCCAGGTCGGCGTCGACGAACACGGTGAGCTGCGGCACTCCCCCGCCGGGCCTCGCAGGAACCGCGCGCGCGGCGACCGCGACCGCGGCCGGGACAGGCTCCGGGGCCGCCTTCTCGGCCGCACGCTCGACGTCGGCGAGGCTGACGACGCCGTTGGTGCCGCTGGCCTTCACCAGGTCGAGGTCCACCCCAAGCTCCGCCGCCCGCCGCCGCGCGGCGGGGACGGCCGGCCTGGGTCCCTTCCGCGCCGGCGCCTCGGGCTCCGGCTCCGGTACGGCCGCCTCGGGTACGGCCGCCTCGGGTACGGCCGCCTCGGGTTCCGGCTGGAGCCCCGGCGGCTCCGACGCTTCGGCCTCAGACCCCTCCGGAGCCGCCTCCGGCGCCCCGGGCGATGGCATGCCGGCCGACGCGCCCGGGCCGTCCCCGCCCGGGGCGAGCAGGTCGCCGATCAGGTCCTCGGACTCGGTGGCGATGGTGGCGATCGGCGCGCCGACCGCGACCATCTCGCCCTCGCCGGCGCGGTGGCGCACCAGCGTGCCGTCG
>JBEDUQ010000350.1:0-8571 GCA_040414855.1 Actinomycetota bacterium | reverse complement strand
GGCACGGTGAACCCGCCGATGAGGAACATGAACCCGGACGCGGGCGTGCAGGTGATCGGCGCCTCGCAGGGGGCCGGCGGCACCGTGTTCGGCGCCAGGGCGGGAAGCAGTGTCGGGCACGGCACCGAGAAGCCGAGGCGGCCGGCGGCGCCGTGGACCATGGCCGTCGCTGGTCGGATCAGCCGCTCAGCGACTGGCCTGCCGACATGAGGTGCTCGCAGGCCTGGACGACCCTGGCGGACATCGACAGCTCGGCGGCCTTCATGTAGCTGCGGGGGTCGTAGGCGCTCTTCTGGCCGACGCCGCCGTCGACCTTCAGCACGCCGTCGTAGCGCTTGAGCATGTGGTCGGCGATCGGCCTGGTGAAGGCGTACTGGGTGTCGGTGTCGATGTTCATCTTCACCACCCCGTACGAGATCGCCTCGCGGATCTCCTCGAGCATCGAGCCGGAGCCGCCGTGAAACACCAGGTCGAACGGCTTCTCCCTGCCGACCCGCTCGCCCACCACGCGCTGGATCTCCTCGAGGATCTCCGGCCGCAGCTTGACGTGTCCCGGCTGGTAGACGCCGTGGACGTTGCCGAAGGTCGCGGCCAGCAGGTAGCGGCCGCGCTCGCCGGTGCCGAGCGCCTCGGCGGTGCGGAGCGCGTCCCCCGGGGTCGAGTAGAGCTTCTCGTTCATCTCGCCGACGACGTCGTCCTCCTCGCCGCCGACCACGCCGATCTCCATCTCCATGACCAGCTTGGCCTTGGCGAACTCGCTGAGCAGCTCGTCGGCGATCGCGAGGTTCTCTTCCAGCGGCACCGCCGACCCGTCCCACATGTGCGACTGGAACAGCGGCTCCTCGCCGGCGGCCACCCGCTCGCGCGACAGCGCCACCAGCGGGCGCACGTAGCTGTCGAGCTTGTCCTTCGGGCAGTGGTCGGTGTGCAGGGCGATGGTGACCGGGTAGCGTTCCGCGACCACGTGCGCGAACTCGGCGAGCGCGACCGCGCCGGCGACCATGTTCCGCACCTTCTGGCCGGACAGGAATGACGCTCCCCCGGTGGAGATCTGGACCATGCCGTCGCTGCGGGCCTCGGCGAAGCCTCCGAGCACGGCGTTGAGCGTCTCCGACGAGGTCACGTTCACCGACGGGTACGCGAATCCGCGGGCTTTGGCCCGGTCCAGCATCTCGGCGAACTTCTCGGGCGTGGCGACGGGCATGGCAGGCCTCCTCCGGGGTGACGAGCTGTCCAGCGGGGCTGCTGCGGCTGGCGGCCACGCCCCGACGGTACACCCGTGACCAGCACGGAGCCGGGAGGCTTGCAGCAATGCTCACCGCATCAGCTTGGCCAGCTCCTGGTCGGAGGCGCCGTTGTGCAGGATCCGGGCGACCACGGCGGGGTCCTGGAGCCAGCGGGCGTAGGCGGCCGACTGCTCGGGCGTCATCTTGCCGACGTCGAGGATGTGGCCGTCCGCGCCGATGAAGCTGTGCGACGGGCTGTCGATGTAGGCGCTCGGGTCCCCGGTGTAGGTGTGCGACTGGCCGTTGACGACGATCGTCACCGGCTGGATCGGCTTGGCGTTGTCGCGCCAGGCCTCGTAGGCCTCCTCGCCGTACTGCTGCCAGTTCGCCTGCCAGCTGGTGTTGTACTGGGAGGCGTCGACCTTCGCCAGCCGGTCGCGCAGCTCGGCCGGCGCGTCGCCCTCGTCGACGTGCATCCAGTCCTTGAGCGCGCCCTTGAGGATGTCGGTGCCGAGCGACTTGCCGAGGTCGGCCAGGGTCACCTCCGGCGCGGTCACCAGGCCGGGCGCCAGCTCGAAGCCCTTGTCGATCAGCGCGTCGGTGGCGCTGTTGTAGTCGTCGACCCAGCGCTTGACGTCGTCGTGCAGGCCCTCGGTGGTCTGCTGGAAGGCATGCAGGTAGAAGCCCTGCATGCGGCCGTTCTCCACGTTCAGGAAGCGGGTGGCCAGCTCGTCGCTGGGGTTCTGGCGCGACACCTCGCGGACGTTGCCGCGGACGTAGGCGGCGAAGTCGAGCCCGAGCGCGGCCGCCTGCCCGGGGTCGCGCATGCCCTCCTGGAGGATCGCGTCCCACAGCTCCTGCGGCACCTCGATGCCCTTGCGGCCGACGTCGCTGCGGGCCCAGAAGTCGGCGCCGTTCCAGTTGCCGACCAGGTCGCCGGTCCTGGGGTCGACCAGCGCCATGCCGGTCGGCACCGGGTTGGTGACGCTGTAGGCGAGGTCGGTGAAGTACTCGTGCACGACCTTGCCGTAGACGGCCTCCATCTGCGGGTAGACGTGCTCGCCCTTGTGCTGGTAGACGTCGTAGAGCAGGTGGGCGGTGTTCAGCTCGGCGAGCGGCTCGTTGTATTCGCGCACGCCGACGGTGCCCGCCAGCACCAGGTCGGCGATCGCCTGGCCGCGGTGCCCGTCGGGCTTGCCGAGCTCGCTGTCGAGCGACATGCCGTTGGGGGTGCGCGCGATCTTCTGGAGCTCGTCGAAGTTGTCGCGGTAGAACTCGCCGGACGCCAGTGGGTTCTGGGAGATCGCCTTGAAGATCTGGGTGTAGTGGTCCTTGGCGTACGGGTTCGGGTCCTGGTCCCAGCCGCCCATCCACTCGGTGCTGTCGCTGCTCTTGGGATGGAGCATGCGGTTGCCGACCGCCTGGAGGAAGTCCTTGCCGAAGCTGTTGCCGTTGGCCGAGGCGAGCAGCGGCGCCAGCAGGTCGGGCCGGTACGCCTTGCTCCTGGGGTCGCCGCCCGGGTCCATCGCGAACTTGTCGAGCCAGGCGTCGTCGAGCTTGTGGTCGCGGCTGTAGGTCGCCAGGCCGGTGCCGAGCGCCGCGAGGACCTTCTTCATGTCCTCGGGACGACGCTGGTAGAAGTCGGAGTTGTGCAGCGACAGCGACAGACGCGCCAGGCCGGTCGGCCCCAGCGAGTCGTAGAAGCCGGCGGCGAACGCCGGGTCCCAGCCGTTGGCCTCCAGGGCCGCCAGGGTCTGGTCGGAGAGCTTGCCGTCCTCCTCCAGCTCCTTGGCGGCCCGCTGGGCGAGCTGCTTGCCGAGGGCGCCCGCCGCGGCCGCGTCCAGGAACGTGTCCGGGACCGGCACCAGGCCGCCCTCGATGTGCCCGTCCCTGGCGTCCATCGCGGCGGCGAGCTGCTGGCGGCGGCGGAGGCCGGGGAGCTGGTCCTCGGCCCAGGAGGCGATCGCCAGGATCTCGCGGAGCTCGCCGGTGGCGATCCCCCACCACTCGCATTCCGACCGGAGCGCGCCGGCCTCGCGGCGCAGGGTGTCGGCGCCCGACTCGAGCGACTGGTTCATCCGCTGGAGCAGCGCGGGATCGATCGCGGCGGTGGTCCCCATGGTCTCGGGTCTCCTCGTCCCTCGGCGCCTCAGCGCGCCATCCGGCGCTCGTGCCGGTAGCCGCTGGCCTGTTCGGGGGTGCACTCCCTCGGCGTCGCGCGCAGCTCGGCCTCGACCCCGTCCAGCAGCGCCTGCGCGGCGCTGGCGAGCCGCTGCTTGCGGCCGCTCACCTCGCGTTCGAACGCCTCGGCGGTGGTGCCGATCCAGACCTTGCGGCTGCCCATGTCCTGGGCGGGCCGGTCCAGCGCGCTGCGCAGCGCGGGCGCGGCGCGCTCGATCCGCGCCTTCAACCGCTCCAGGTCCTGGTACCTCGGGTTGGGAACCTTGGACTGCGTGGTGGCCGTGGTGCTCGCGCCGTTGCCCATCTGTCGAGATCCCTCCGCTCCCCGCCGCCCCGCCGTTCTCGGCGAGGTTCCGGCGAATGCTAACCGATCGGGGCACCCGCGCATGCACCCGGCCCGCGCGCGCCGCAACCCGTATGACGGATGTCACCGCCAAGCGCTCACGGGTCGCACTACCTGGGAGATCGGCCGCGCCGTAGGGTCGGTCGTGGGAGAACCGAACCGATCACGGAGAGGCGAAGCGATGGGCGAGCCGGCGGTGGAGCTGGAAGCGGTCTGGAAGCGCTTCGGCGCGGTGGCGGCGATCGACGGGCTCGACCTCGAGATCGTCAGGGGCGAGACCGTCGCCCTGCTCGGGCCCAATGGGGCCGGCAAGAGCACCACCGTCAAGCTGCTGCTCGGCCTGCTGCGCCCGGACACTGGCCGGGTGCGGGTGCTCGGCGGCGCCGCCGCCGAGGCGGTGGCCGGGGGGCGCATCGCGGCGATGCTCCAGGACGGCGGCTTCATGCCTGGCGTGAAGGCGATCGAGCTGCTGCGCTTCGCCGCCGGCCTCTACCCGGAGCCCATGCCGCTCGAGCGGGTGCTCGAGGCGGCCGGGCTCGAGGAGCTGACCGGCCGGCGCGTCGACCGGCTCTCCGGCGGCCAGGCGCAACGGGTCCGCTTCGCGCTGGCGCTGGTCGCGAACCCGGAGGTGCTGGTGCTCGACGAGCCGACCGCCGCCATGGACGTGGAGAGCCGCCGCGCCTTCTGGGCGGCGATGCGCCTGGAGGCCGCCGCCGGCCGCACCGTGCTGTTCGCGACCCACTACCTGGAGGAGGCGGAGCAGGCCAGCGACCGCGTGGTGGTGATCGCGCGCGGCCGGGTGGTCGCCGACGGGCCTCCGGCGCGGATCAAGGCGACGGTGGGCGGCCGCATCGTGCGCTTCACGCTGGACGGCCGCTCCTCCGAGGGGCTCGACAGGCTGCCCGGTGTCACCGCCTTCGAGGTCCACGGCCGGCAGGTGCTGCTGCGCAGCAGCGACGCCGACGCCACCGTCTGGGCCCTGTACGAGCGCCGCGACCAGGTCCGCGACCTGGAGATCGCCGGCGCCGACCTGGAGGACGCGTTCCTGGCGCTCACGGGCACGGCGGCCTGAACCATGAGTCCCAGCCTGAGTCGATCGAGAGGAGTTACCGAGATGTCCGCCTACCTGCGTCTGGAGCTGCTGCGGACGCTGCGCGACCGCCGCTGGCTGATCATGACCGTCGCCATGCCGATCGCCCTCTACCTGCTGTTCAGCGCCGTCTTCGGCAAGCAGCCGCCGACCAACGGGCTCAGCGTCGACGTCGGGATCATGGTCTCGATGGCCGCCTTCGGCGCCATGGGCGCGGTGCTGTCGGCCAGCGGCCCCCGCATCGCCCAGGAGCGCGGCAACGGCTGGCTGCGCCAGCTTGCGATCATGCCGATCGCCCCGCGGTCGCTGCTGCTGGCCAAGGTCACGGCGGCCATGACCCTCGGCCTGCCGGCGCTGGTGCTGGTCGGGCTCACCGGGGTCGCGCTGCACGGCGTGCGGCTGGCGGGGTGGCGCTGGCTGCTGATGCTGGGCCTGCTGTGGGTCGGCAGCGCGCCGTTCGCCGCGCTCGGCGTGCTGATCGGCCGACTCACCGACGGCGAGGTCGCCTACGGGATCACCTCGGGGATCTGGTTCGCGCTGGCCGCACCGAGCGGCATGTGGATGCCGGCGACGCTGTTCCCGCGCGCGCTCCGGACCATCTCCGGGGTGCTGCCGTCCAGCCGCTTCGCCGAGCTCGGCTGGCGGGTGGCCGCCGGCCACCTCCCGGCCCTCGGCGACGGGCTCGTGCTGCTAGCCTGGACCGCGGCGCTGGCGGTGCCGGCGGCGATCGGCTACCGCCGACTGGCCGCATAGCCGGAACTGGAACCGAGATGCGCTACCCGCTGAAGCTGTGGCCGCTGCTGTGGCTGGTGTTCCTCGCCTACCCCATCGGCGACCTGATCGACGGCCGGGTCCCCGGGCCGACGGCGCTCGCCGCCGCCTCGCTGGCCGCCTTCGTCGCCCTGTACGCGCGGCTGATCTGGCTCGGCTACCACGATCCTGGCGAGTACGGGCGGCAGCGGCTGGTGCTGCTGGCCGGGATGGCGGCGCTCGCGCTGGCGCAGGGGATCGCCTACGGCGGCAACTGGGTCGGCGCGCTCATCTACCTGAGCGCCGCCTGCGCGATGGTGCTGCGGCCGCGGGCGACCGTGGTCGCGGTGGCGGTGGTCTCGCTGACCATGTTGCTGCTCTGCCTGCTCGACCACCTCACCCCGGCGAACACCGCCTTCTTCGTGTTCGTGACCGCCGCGGTCGGGATCATGGTGCTCAGCTCCGAGCGGACCTTCGCGCTGGTCGAAGAGCTGCGCCAGGCCCGTGAGGAGGTCGCGCGCCTGGCGGTCGGCGAGGAGCGGCTGCGGTTCGCCCGCGACCTCCACGACCTGCTCGGCCACAGCCTGTCGCTGATCGTGGTCAAGAGCCAGCTCGCCAGGAGGCTGCTCGCGCGCGACGCCGAGGCGGTCGCGCGCGAGGTCCGCGACATCGAGCGGGTCGCGCAGCGCTCGCTCACCGAGGTGCGCGAGGCGGTCAGCGGCTACCGCCGCCCGAGCCTCCAGGCCGAGCTGGACGACGCCCGCGACGCCCTGGAGGCGGCCGGGATCGACGCGCTGGTGCGCACCGCCGGGACCCCGCTGCCGGGCGCCGCCGACGCGCTGCTCGGCTGGGCGGTCCGCGAGGGGGTCACCAACGTGCTGCGCCACAGCGGCGCCCGCCGCTGCGAGATCGAGGTTCGACAGGACGGCGGCGAGGCGACCCTCGAGCTTCGCGACGACGGCCCCGGCGGGGACGGTGACGGCGAAAGGTCCGGCGGGTCCGGCGGGTCCGCCGGGCTGGGCGGGTCCGGCGGCTCCAGCGCGCCCAGCGCGCCCGGCGCGGAGGCGGGCCGCGACGGGAGCGGCCTGGTCGGCCTCGCCGAGCGGGTGCGGGCGGCCGGCGGCCGCGTCGACGCCGGCGCGGTCCCGGCCGGCGGCTTCGCGCTCACCGTGGCGGTGCCGCTGGCCGTGGCCGAGCCGGCCACGGATCAGGCGGATCGGGCGGATCAGGAGGTCATCGGGTGATCCAGGTGCTGCTGGCCGAGGACCAGGGGATGATGCGCGGCGCCCTGGCGGCGCTGCTGGACCTCGAGCCGGACCTGGAGGTGGTCGCGCAGGTGGCCTCCGGCGACCGGGTGGTGGCGACCGCGATGGAGACCAAACCGGACGTGGCCCTGTTGGACATCGAGATGCCGGGCCTGGACGGCCTGGAGGCGGCGGCCGCGCTGCGGGCGGCGCTGCCGTCCTGCAAGGTGCTGATCGTGACCACCTTCGGACGCCCCGGCTACCTGCGCCGGGCGATGGAGGCCGGCGCCAGCGGCTTTGTGGTCAAGGACGGTCCGGTGGAGCAGCTCGCCGAGGTGATCCGCCGCGCGATGAAGGGCGACCGGGTGATCGACCCCACGCTGGCCGCGGTCGCGCTCAGCGCCGGGCCGAACCCGCTGTCGCCGCGGGAGCGCGACGTGCTGGCCGCCTCGGCTGGCGGCGAGACGGTCGCCGACGTCGCCGCCAACCTGTTCCTCTCCGAGGGCACGGTCCGCAACTACCTGTCCTCGGCGATCCAGAAGACCGGCGCCCGCAACCGCATCGAGGCGGCCAGGATCGCCGAGCGCAACGGCTGGCTCTAGCCGGCTTCCGCGTCGCCGGTCTCCGCCCGCTCGGCGTCGCGTAGCGCGAGCGCCGCCTGGACCATCGAGGAGTGGGTCAGTGCCTGCGGGAAGTTGCCGAGGTGCTCGCGGCTGGCCGGGTCCATCTCCTCGGCGTAGAGGCCGAGCGGGCTGGCCAGCCGCAGCAGCTCGGCGAAGCGCTCGGCGGCCTGCTCGCGACGGCCGATCTTGGCCAGCGCCTGCACGTGCCAGAACGAGCACGGCAGGAAGGCGCCCTCGGTGCCCGGAAGCCCGTCGTGGCCGGGCGGGTAGCGGTACAGCAGCGGGCCGGTGGCGCCCAGCTCCTTGGCGACCGCGTCGATGGTGCCGGCGACCCTCGGCGAGCCGGCCGGCTCGATCCCGAGCAGCGGCAGGACCAGCACGGCCCCGTCCAGCTCGGTGGACCCGTAGGCGCGGGTGTAGCTGCCCTTGGCGTGATCGAAGCCCTTGGCCATGACGTCGCTGGCGATCGCGTCGCGGGAGGCCCGCCACCAGTCGCGGCCGCGCGAGTTCCCGCCACGCACCTCGGCGATGCGCAGGGCGCGGTCGAGCGCCAGCCAGCCCATCATCTTGGAATGCACGTGGTGGGCGGGGTCGTCGCGGATCTCCCAGATGCCAGCGTCCGGCTCGGCCCAGCGGCGGGCGACCCCGTCGGCGAAGCCGCGCATGGCCCGCCAGGTCTCGGAGTTGAGGCCGTGGCCGGCCCGGGTCATCAGCCAGGCGGCGTCGAGCACCCAGCCGTAGCCGTCGAGCTGGTGCTGGTCGGCGGCGCCGTTGCCGAACCGCACCGGCCGGCTGCCGGCGTAGCCGGGCCAGCCGTCGAGCTGGCGCTCGGGCTGCGGGTGCTTGCCGTGGAGGGTGAGCAGGACCGGCAGGCGGGGCCGGTCGAGGCGGGTGGCGTGCAGCAGCCAGCCCATAAACTGGCGCGCCTCCTCGGTCTTGCCGGCACCGAGGAAGGCGCCGATTCCGATGCTTGCGTCGCGGGGCCAGGAGAAGCGGTAGTCCCAGTTGCGGATGCCGCCGGGGTCCTCCGGCAGCGAGCTGGTGAGCGCGGCGACCGGCGCGCCCGATGGCGCGTAGGTGAGCAGCCGCAGGGTCAGCAGGCTGCGCACGATCG
>JBEDUQ010000349.1:0-5532 GCA_040414855.1 Actinomycetota bacterium | reverse complement strand
CCCTGATTTCCGCAGGTCCTGGCTTCGGTCGGAGATTGTGCAGCACGACCCGGGTCTTGCCGCAAGCCCCCCGGTGCGCTATACATTAGATATGGCAAGGAGCGCGTAATCTCCTTGCCATTTTCGTTTCCGCTGTGGACGACAACGTCCTCATAAATACCGCCGCAGTGTAGTGCACAGTGCTGGCTCCTGACCGCTTACAGGCCCGCGCTGATGCGGCCGGGCTGATCTGCTGGGACGTCAACGTCGAGACCACCATCGCCCGCGCCTACCAGCACGCCGCCGGCGCCCGCAAAAGGGGGGCCTCCAGGCCGAACCACCAGGCGGCATCGGCCCACCCGAGCCGGCCGACCGCGGGCTGGGCCGCTTGCGGGGTGGGCTGACCACGAAGCTGTATCTAGCCTGTGAGCGGGGCCGCAAGCCGCTGTCGGCTGTTGTTGATGAGCGGCCCGGAACGCGTTCCGGGGCGCTCAGCTCATTGGTCGATCGCCAGCATGCCCGCGGGGACACCGGCGACCTCGATCTGGCGCCAGATCGAGCGCCAGCGGGGCAGCTCGTGGTAGCGGCGAAGTGCGGCGAGGCCGACCAGCCAGCCGGCCCAGCCCGGGTACGGCGGGTTGTCGGGGTCGAACCCGCTCTGCGTGACGGTGAGCCGGGTCTTGCCGTCCGACCCGTCGAGTTCCCAGCTGGTGGTGATGCCGTCAAGGAACCGCAGCGTCGCCTTGTGGCCCGGCTCGAACTCAACGAACTTGGCGCCTCCCGGGTCCAGCTCGAAACCGCCCATCGCGAATCGACCGCCCACGTAGGGCTCGATGTCCACGTTCGCGCCGAACCACCGGAGGAACTGCTCCGGCTGGGTCATCGAGTCGAACACCGCCTGCGGCGCCGCGTCGATCACCACTTCGGCGTGCATGTCGGCCGACGTGAAGTCGCACTTCGGGGTCAGCTCACGGCCGGCCAGGTAATCCGCCAGGTTGGCGATCGCCAGCCCCCAGAACGGCTGCAGCGCGCCACGGGCACCGGCCCTGTCGGCCAGCACGTCTTCGAAGCTCGGCAGGTCGGTCTGGCTCAGCGTGACCAGCGTGCCGCCCTCGTCCTCGGCGAGCTGGAACTCGGCCGTGGTCTCGACTCCGTCGACGGTCCAGGCGAACCGGATGGTGCGCTCGTCCACGTGCAGCACGCGCTGGTGCGGCTCGGCGCCGTCCGGCGTGTCGCGGCCCCAGAACTCGTACTTGCCGGGCAACTGCACGTCGGCGTGCTCAGCCAGCCACACACGTAGCGCGGCTGGGTCGGTCAGCGCCTCGTACACGGTCTTGGGTGGGGCCGGAACGACCGCGCGCAGGCGCAGGTCACTCGGCGGTTGATGCTGTTCGGTCATCGGGATCTCCCTTCGGATAGCACGCGACGGCCAGACGGAAGGCGTCGCCTTCGGCACTGCCGTAGCGGGTGAACAGGTCCTGCAGCGTCCGCTGCAGTTCGTCGAGGAAGGCCTTGCGCTGCTCCGGGCGTACCCGGATGTCCCCGGACACGCCGATCGAGGGCAGGTCGGGGCGGGTGAGGTCGAGCGCGGCGACGTCGGCCTGCACGTCCTCCATCAGGTCCAGCAGGTAGCCCAGGCTGAGCCGGTCGCGCGTCTGGCGCAGACCGATCCGGCCCACGAGGCGCGGGGACGGCCAGTAGGACCGGCCGGCCGCCTGGTAGATGCCCTCGTGGATGCCGCGCACGCGGCGTTCGCTGACCTGGCGCACCAGGCTGGCGTCGAGCAGGCGCTTGACGTGGTAGTAGACCCGCTGCGGGGTCTGGTCGAGCTCGACCGCCACCTCGGTGCACGACCGGGGCTCGGCGAGCTGCCGCAGCACTTCGATCCGCTGCGGCTTGAGCAGGGTCTCAGCCTGCTCGATCTGGTCGAGGTAGACGACGTCTCTCATTACGAAAACTAGTCTTGACGTAAAAGAACAACTTGTCAATGGCCCACCTGGCGAGACCGGGCGTTCCTCCACGTATGCCGAGAGCAGGGTGGTCCTGGCACCGTCACGGTCCTAGTACCAGCTGAACGACGGGCTGCCCCGGTCCTCGGCCTCGCCGGTTGGGGCCGGTGCGGACGGGAATTCCACGCTCGCGGCGAGCCGAGCCGCCCACTGCAGCAGCTCCTCGTCCGCGTGCCAGCCCGCGACCAGCTGGAGCCCCACCGGCAGCCCGCCGAGCGTGCCGGCCGGCAGCGCGACCACCGGCAGGCCGAGGTAGGACCAGGGCAGGTTGGGCCACGGCGAGCCGCTCGCCTCGATGCCGACGGGTGCCGGGCCCAGCGCCGCGGGAGTGATCCACAGGTCGATCCCGGCGGCGCGGCGGTGCGACTCGACCTGGTAGCGGCGCTCGACCAGGGCGCGCCGGTCGGCGGCGAGCCGCTCGTCGGTGACGGCCATGCCGTGCGCGATGCCGGCGGCGGTCTGGGCCCGGTAGCGGTCGCGGTAGCGCTCGAAGAGCGCGGCGTGCTCGCGGGCCAGCTCGCCGTTCATCAGCCGCC
The DNA here is from genome assembly GCA_040414855.1 of Actinomycetota bacterium. GTDB lineage: Bacteria > Actinomycetota > CALGFH01 > CALGFH01 > CALGFH01 > DASVXQ01. Next base: position 3,008 of record JBEDUQ010000349.1, on the reverse strand, counting down.
GGAGCGCCTCGGCGACCTCCTCGGCGTCCTCGAACAGACGGTCGCCGCAGACCTGGTAGCCGGCGGCGCCGAGCGCCTCGACCTGGCGCTCGAACAGCTCCCTGGCGGCCGGCTCGACGGCGTCGAGGAAGGGGCCGCCGGCGACCCCGAGCGACGGCTGCCGCGCCGCCCTGACCGGATGCCAGCTCGCCACCAGGGTCGAGGCCGCCAGCTCCAGGCTCTCCACGTCGGCGGCGAGCAGCCCGATGCGGTCGAGGCTCCGCGAGAGGTGGAGCGTGCCGTCGGCCGCGACGCGCCCGTAGGTGGGCACGTAGCCGGCCACCCCGCAGAAGGCCGCCGGCCTGACGACCGACCCGATCGTCTGGGTGCCGAGGGCGAGCGGGAAGAACCCCGCGGCGACGCCGGCGGCGGAGCCGTGGCTGGAGCCTCCCGGGGTGCGGCCGTGGTCGTGCGGGTTCCGGGTCGGGCCCGGGGCGGCGTAGGCGAACTCCGCCGTCCGGGTCTTGCCGAGCACCAGCGCCCCGGCGCCGCGCAGCGTGCGCACCACGGCGGCCTCCGGACCGGAGAGCGCCTCAGCGGGGAGGCTCGACCCGCCCAGCGTCGGCATCCCGTCGACCCGGAGCACGTCCTTGACGCCGACCAGCGCGCCGAACAGCGGCGGGCGCCCGTCCGGGCTCGGGTGGCGGTCCAGGAGCTCGGCGGCCTGGGCGTGGAGGCGCGCGCGGCGTCCGGGCTCGGGCAGGACCGCGAGCAGCGCCGGGTCCAGCGCCTCGATGCGGTCGAGCAGCGCGTCGATGTGCTTGTGCAGGTCGAGCCGGCCGGTGCGCAGGTCACCGACGGTGCCGGCCAGCGAAACGGGCGCGACGTCGCGCATCCCCCTACCTCCCGGCGGTCCGGTGGAAGACCACTCGGGAGCCCCCGCCCCCGATTCATCTAGGGAAACACGCGTATCGCGGCCCGGGAAGTCCTGAATTGTCTAAGCTGATAAGCGCGCCGATGCCCCCCAGCCTCGCGAGGACCGCCGTGCCAGACCTCCACCAGCCTCACGATGGCGTGCTGGCGTGCAGGCTGTGCGGGTCGGCGCCGGCCGCGCAAGGGCGCTTCCGGCGCGTCCAGGGCCTGGTGGTGCTGATGCGCTGGGCGAGCGTCGAGGGACCGTTCTGCCGCGACTGCGGGCTCGCCCTGTTCCGGCACATGACCGCCAAGACGCTGCTCCAGGGCTGGTGGGGCCTGCTCTCGGTGTTCGCCAGCGTGGTCGCCGTGCTCGACAACCTGATGGTCCGGCGTCGTTTCGCCAGGCTTGCCACGCCGGCCAGGCATCCCGACGCCCCGGCGCCCAACGCCAGGCCGTTGCGGCCGGGGAGGCCGCTGACCCGACGCCCGGCGAGCCTGACCGCGGCGGTCCCGATCCTGCTGGTGGTCGCGGTGCTGATGGTGGTGGTGGGGTCGCGCGGCGGCGACCGGGACGACAACGTCGGCAGGTGCGTGCGGGTCGCCGCATCCGGCGCGGGCGGCGCCGGGGAGGTCCTGTTCGTCGACTGCTCCGGCTCGCACGACGGCCGCATCGTCGGCGAGATGTACGACGCCGGGGGCCCGACCACCTGCCCGAGCAGCACCGACACCACCGTCCGCCGCCCCGACGACAAGCTCCTGCTCTGCATCGACGCCGACCGGTAACGGGCCGCGTGACCCAGTGGCGGCGTCCTAGTCCCCGCTGCGGCGGGTCACGCCCTCGTCGGAGGCGCGGCGGATCACCGAGTCATCGTCCGGGTCGCTGACCGCCGGGTCCTCGATCCGCTCCTCCGACTCCTCGAGCAGCGCCCTGGCCTGGGCCTCCGGGTCGTCGGTGCGGTTGCCGGCCTCGTCGAGCAGTTCCTCGGCCCGCGACTCGACCTGCTGGTCGGTGGGCTGAGGGTCCCTCGCATGCTTCGCGTCGTTCACGCTGATCCTCCCTTGGTCCGGTCCCGCGGCCCGGCCTCTCTACCCGCTCGGAGGCCGGCGCAACACCGACCCGGTCGACCACGACGTGCGACGTTCTCTTTACGCTGGTCGCTCGTTTGTAGCAGAATGGGTGCGTTCACAGTCGCTGAAGGGCGGCCCAATGACGCTGCTGGAGACGCCCGGCCCGGCCGCGAGCGGTGGCCGGGACGAGCCCCTGATCGGCTTCGACACCGACCCTGGCCGCTACCGCCACTGGAAGCTGTCGATCGACGGCGAGGTGGCCACGCTGGCGCTCGACACCGCCGAGGACGGTGGCCTGCACCCCGGCTCTCGCGGAGCGGTGGGATACAGCCTCAAGCTGAACTCCTACGACGTGGGCGTCGACATCGAGCTGCACGACGCGGTGCAGCGCCTCCGCTTCGAGCACCCCGAGGTCCGCGCGGTGATCATCACCAGCGGCAAGCAGGGCGTCTTCTGCGCCGGGGCGAACATCAAGATGCTGGCGCAGGCCGCCCACGCCCTGAAGGTCAACTTCTGCAAGCTCACCAACGAGACCCGGCTGGCGATCGAGGACGCCAGCGGCGGCTCGGGCCAGGTCTACCTGGCCGCAGTCAACGGCACGGCCTCCGGCGGCGGCTACGAGATCGCCCTGGCCACCGAGCACATCCTGCTGGTGGACGACGGCTCGAGCGCGGTGTCGCTGCCCGAAGTGCCGCTGCTCGGGGTGCTGCCCGGCACCGGCGGGCTCACCCGGCTCACCGACAAGCGCAAGGTCCGCCCCGACCGCGCCGACTTCGTCTCGACCGTCGCCGAGGGCGTGCGCGGCCGGCGTGCGCTCGAGTGGGGGCTGGTCGACGAGCTGGCGCCGCGGACCAGGCTGGCCGAGGCCGCCCGCGCCGGGGCCGAGCGGCTGGCCGCCGCCTCCGACCGCCCGACCGGCGCCAAGGGCGTGCGGCTGGAGCCGCTGGAGCGCGAGCTCACCGCCGACCGGATCGCCTACCCGCACCTGGAGGTCGAGATCGACCGCGGGCGAGGGGTCGCGACCTTCACCGTCCGGGGGCCCGTCC
>JBEDUQ010000348.1:0-15649 GCA_040414855.1 Actinomycetota bacterium | reverse complement strand
GTGACCCGTGGGAGCGGCCGGGCGGCACCACCTTCCACTTCGTCAACGACGGCATCGAGAGCGCGCTGCTCCAGGCCCGCGAGGCCGCCGGCGACCGCGACGTGCGCATCGCCGGCGGCGCCGAGACGATCCAGGAGTACCTGGACAGCGGCCTGATCGACGAGTTCTCGATTACGCTGGCGCCCGTGCTGTTCGGCACCGGCATCCGCCTGTTCGACCGCGTGGACCCCGACCACCTCGCCCTCGACCAGATCCGCGCGGACGCATCGTCCCGGGTGACCCACCTGACCTACACCGCGGGGAAACGCTAGCCCGCGTTCCCGCAGCATGCGGGCGGGAGCAGAAGTGGTGGACCGGCGCCTGGGTTGCGCCATCGTCACGGCATCGAGGGGGCGTCGCTCGCGCGGATCGGGGGTCCAAGCGTCGGGGCACCATGGCGGACCCCGATCTGGTCCAGCACCTCGGGGTCGGGCGGACCTTGGATGGTGGCAAAGTAGGCCGCCTGCTCGGCAAACAACTCCTCGACACCGCCCGGCATCGCCAGGGCGAGCACGTGCAGCGGCTCAGGTCCGGCGTTGGCGAAGGCGTGGGCCGTGCCGCGCGGCACCCACACGAACCCACCGGCCGCCGCTTGGCGCCGCTGGTCGTCCAGTTGCAGCTCCAGCTCGCCGGCCACCACGTAAAACCCCTCGTCGACCGAGGTGTGCATGTGCAGCACCGGTCCCGACTCCCAGGGACCCAGCGTGAACTCACAGACGCTGAGCAGCCCGCCGGTGTCGCTGGCCAGGGCCTTGAACGGCAAGATCGCATCCTGCCGCCGAGACTCGCCAGGGGCCAGAACATAGGGTGCGGCCCGATCCTCCACAGCACTCCTCCTGATCAGTGGCGCTTGGTCTGCTCAGCCTAACGGGGAACGCGGAGGTCGCGGTGAAGTCGACGATGGAGCCGCTGCATGGCGAGGCGTGAATGCCAAACCAGTCGGTCGCCGTAGCTCCGGGAGGGTGGCGGTCAGTTCTTCAGTTCCACGAAGATCACGTGGGTCTGCGTGCTGCCGACGTTCTCGCCCACGTGGGTTTGAGCTGGCAGCCACGCCGCCGTCCCAGCGGTCATGTCCACCTCTCGTGCGTTGGGCCCGGTGGAAAGGCGGCGGCGGAAGCTGGACAGGGTGAACATCAGGCTGTCGGGGTGGCTGTGTGGGCTGGTCTTGTCCCCTGGCCGGTCGTGGAATTCCAGCACCCGGACGCGGTCGTTTTCGAAGATGGCTTGGTACTTGTCAGGGTCGGTGCTGGTCGGGTCCAGCGGCATGGGATCGCCTCGCTCTCTTGTCGTGCGTGGGCCTGGTCCCGTGGCCAAGTTTATGGAGTCGCACTCTATAGAGCTATACTCTCTTATCATGAGGGAGCCGGTCAAGGGCAGGACCCAGGCAGGGCGGCGCCGCGAAGCGCGGGCGCGCCAGACCCGCCAACGCATCGTCGACGCGGCGCTGGGACTGTTCCTTCAGCGTGGCTACGCCGCGACGACCGTCGACGCGATCGCCCGCGGGGCCGAGGTGGCGCCGGCCACCATCTACCAGGCGTTCGGCACCAAGCAGGCGATTCTGGCCAGCGTCCTGGACGTGACGGTGGCCGGTGATGCCGCGCCGGTCGCCATCCTGGACCGTGGCTGGGTCACGGCCGCGGCCGCCGAGACCGACCCCGCGCGCCGCCTGGCCACCGTCGTCGGGCACGCGTGTGAGATCGCCGCCCGGACCGCCGCCATCAAGGAGGTCATGCGGGACGCGGCCGCCACCCAACCTGCGGTGCGCGAGCTCATCGAGCAGGACAGCCGGCGGCGCTACCTCACCCAGCAGGCCTTGGTCGACATGCTCATCGATCGGCGCCCGCTGCGGGCTGGCGTGGATCGCCGGCGGGCAGTCGACGTGTTCTTCGCGCTCGTCAACAGCCAGACCTACCAGCTGCTCGTCGAGCACCTGGGATGGACCGTCGCCGACTGGCGCGACTGGCTGGTCGAGGTGATCGACCGCGAGCTGTTCGGTGAGCAATGAGATGGTCTGGTCGCCCGTCAGCGTCCGGGCGCACGGACCATCACGGCATCCTCAATGCGTCGGATGATTGAGTGATCCTGCTAATGGTCGTGTGGCTGGAGGCAATTGATGACTGGCCGGCGCCGTCGGGGCCAAGCTGCTCTTGCTGGAGCTGGCCTGCTGAGATGGAGCCCGTGACCTACAGCCCTTCCAGATCTTCGACTCGGCGAGATTGACTCGGTGACCGTGCTCGAAGGCCGCTCTCGAGCTCGAGTTTGATGAGGCCTCGCTGATCTTCCGCGTGGCAGGGCCAATGAGACTCTGGAGATCAGTGGAATCACCAGGCTGGGCGCTGCGCGGGTCCGGCGCGTCGAGCGGACCGAGGACGCAGAAGCTGAGAAGTGCTGTTAGAGCAGGATGAGCCCGTGGTCTTCCATTGGCTCGAAATCCTTGCGGTTGCGCGTCAGCAGCGGCAGGCGGTTCGCGGTGCAGCATGCCGCCACCCAACAGTCATTGGCCGGAACCGGATGCCCGTCACGCCGTGTGAGTCCCGACAACCGCCCCCATTCGCGGACAACGTCGCCATCGCAATGCAATCGCTGGAATCGACTGTGCCAGCGTAGGCCCTCGTCAATCCGCGACTGGCGCCACTGTGCCTGCCACACGCCGCGCCAGAACTCGGCCAGTGTGACAAAGGTTATGAAGGGGGTTCGGCCGAGCATCGCTTCGTACAGCTCGTTTGGCAGGCTCTTCCGCCACAGCAGCGACACGACGTCGCTGTCGAGCACGACCGGTCTGGACGGCGGAACCATCGGCTGGCTCGACTCAGGCCGCGTCATCGCGGCGGGCATCGGCCAGGATGTCCATCCACCGCTCGAACTCGTCGTCTGATTGCCACGGTCCACCCGAGCCGAGCTCATCGATGAGCTCTGCCGTGAGCGGCTCGGTGATCACGTCAGGCTCGGCGGGACGGCGGCGCGAGGTTGCCGCACGCTGCGCGGCCCTCTTGCCCCTGGGTGCAGACTCAGCCATCCCGATCCTCCTTCCCGACGAGTCGCTCAATCATACCTTGACAACGGCGCCGCAATTGAGCAAGCGGATTCCCCCACCCCGAAGGCCTGACGGAGCCGGTCACCGCGGCGGGAGGCGCCGGGCAGTCAACGAAACCGCACTCAGGCCGCGCGGCCGTAGGGTAAGCACGGCCCTAACCGTTGCGCGCGTCCAGCGCGTCGAGGGGGCCGAGGACGCAGAACTCGTTGCCCTCGGGGTCGGCGAGCACGGCCCACGGAACTTGGCCCTGACCGATGTCGGCGCGCCGGGCCCCGAGCCCGAGCAGCCGCTCGACCTCTGCCTCGTGAGACCGGTCGACCGGGCGGATGTCCAGGTGCAGGCGGTTTTTCACCGCCTTGCCCTCGGGGACGGTAACGAACACCAGCGTCGGGACCGTTGGCGCCCGCCGCACCCGCTCGGCGAGGTCGGGCGGCTCCCGCTCCCAGGGCGCGATCTCGACCTGTCCGTCCTCCGCGCGCACCAGGTGGTAGTCGAGCGCGGCCGCCCAGAACCGCGCCAGTGCGGCCGGGTCGCGACAGTCGACCACGATCTCGGTGAGCCTGCTCCCCAATCGGACCTCCCCGGTTCGCCCTTGATGCTGGGCGTTGTGTCACAGCCACGCCCTGGCGGCAACCAAAGGCGGAGGCTGCCGGCCCCCCGGGGAGACCGGCCGGACCGGCAACCAAAAAGCGGAGGCGGCCGGACCCCCGGGGGAGGACCGGCCGAACGGCAACTGGAGAAAGGCGGAGGCGGCCGGCCCCCCGGGGAGGGCCGGCCGCCTCCGGCGACCTGGAACGCGCGGCCGGGCGACCGGGGCCTACGGCCCGAGGCGCCGGGGCCTACGCCCCGGGCAGGACCCCGCCCCAAGGCGCCCGGACCTACGCGCGGGCCAGGGCCTACCCCCCGATCACCATGCCCGAGAGGACGTTGGTCTGGAGGAGCACCAGGACGCACATCACCAGCAGGAACAGCAGGCTCCAGCCGAGCACCCTGCGGAACAGCTCGCCCTCCTGACCGGCCATGCCGACCGCGCTGGCGCCGATGGCGAGGTTCTGCGGCGAGATCATCTTGCCGAGCACGCCGCCGGAGCTGTTGGCGGCCGCCATCAGCGTCGGCGAGAGGCCGGTCTGATGCGCGGCGGTCACCTGGAGCAGGCCGAACAGCGAGTTCGACGAGGTGTCGGAGCCGCTCACCGCGACCCCGAGCCAGCCGAGGATCGGGGACAGGAAGGCGAAGAACGAGCCGGCGCGGGCGGCCCACTGGCCGAGGGTGATGGTCTGGCCGGACAGGTTCATGACGTAGGCGAGCGCGAGCACGGTGAGCACCGTGAGGATCGCCCACTTGAGCTGGTTCAGGGTCCGGCCGTAGCAGCGGATCGCCCGGCCGAGGCTGAGCTTCAGCATCGGGATGGTCAGGATGCCGGAGATCAGCACCAGGGTCCCGGCGGCAAGCAGCCAGTTGAAGGTGAAGGTCGCCGAGGATGGTACCTTGCCGGCTCCGTTCACCACGTGCAGGCCGGGCCACGCGAACTTCCGGGTCGGAGTGTCGAGCGCGTTCTTGATCGGACCGACCTGCGCGAGCGCGAAGATGATGATCAGAACGACGTAGGGCAGGTACGCGCGAACCACGTCGGCGCGCGAGTCGGTCCTGCGGCCGCCGCCGCGAACTCGCTCGGCGAAGCTGGGGTCGTCGACCGCGCCGCCGGCGACGGCCGGCTGGCCGAGCCCGCGACCCTCGGCCGCGAGCGGCTCAGAGGGCTGCCAGACGCGCAGCAGCACGATCACCGCGCCGGTGGCGACCAGCGTGGCGATGATGTCGGTGAGCTGGACGGAGAAGTAGTTGGCGCAGGCGAACTGCGCGACCGCGAAGGCAAGCCCGCAAACGATTGCGGCCGGCCAGGTCTGCCGGACCCCGCGTCGACCGTCGAGCATGAACACCAGCGCCAGGGGCACGAAGACCGCCAGGATCGGCGTCTGGCGGCCGACCATCCCGCCGACGTCGCGCAGCGGCAGCGACGACACCTGGGCGAGCGTGACGATCGGCGTCGCCAGCGCGCCGAAGGCGACCGGCGCGGTGTTGGCGGCCAGGGCGATGGCGGCGGCCTTGATCGGCCTGAGCCCGAGAGCGATCAGCATCACCGAGGTGATCGCCACCGGTGTGCCGAACCCGGCCAGCGCCTCCAGCAGCGCACCGAAGCAGAACGCCACGATGATCGCCTGGATGCGCTGGTCGTTGGAGATCGAGCTGAACGATCTCCCGAGGACGTCGAAATGGCCGGTCTCCACGGTCATGTTGTAGATCCAGATCGCGTTGATCACGATCCACATGATCGGGAAGAAGCCGAATGCCGCGCCCTCCCCGGCGGCGTCGAGGGCCTGAGTGACCGGCATGCCGTAGACCACGATCGCCACGATGAGCGCCACGGCAAGCGACACCAGCGCAGCCCAATGAGCTTTCCAGCGAAGCCCACCGAGCAGCACGAACAGCACCAGCAGCCCCAGCGCCGCGAAGATCGACGAGATCCCGAGCGAGTTGGCCACCGGGTCGAGGACCTGCTTGTACATGCGGACCTCCCGCAATGACGAGACGAGCCGCGAGCGCCGGCCAGGCCCGGGGGGGCGGAGCGCGCGGCGACCCACCAATAAGGTTGTAACAGGAACTAGTCGACGTACGCCATCAAAGCAAGCGAAAATTCTCTTTGTGGCGGCAACGCCTTTGGGCGGCCGGTCCGATCACAAGACGCAGGTGTCGGGAACGGCGGCGCCTGCGCATCCGGGACGGCTCGCGCTTGCCGGTCGCATCAGTCGCGCTCCCCAAGCGCCGCGTGGGGACGGCCTCGGGCCCGGTGGTCGCGGACGCCGAGCGCGGACAGACCGGGCCCGGCGATCCCGGCAGGTCCGGTGGTTGCGGACGCCGAGGGCGGACAGACCGGGCCCGGCGACCGCGTCAGGTCCGGTGGTTACGGACGCCGAGGGCGGAAGGGTCGAGCCCGCGGAGGGAGGCGTCGATGACCTCGGCGACGTGCGCCATCGGCAGCTCCTCGCCGCGGCCCGACAGGCTCGCCCGGATCTGGAGCATGCACCCCGGATTCGAGGTGACCAGCAGGTCGGCGCCGGTCGCGAGCACGTTGCCCGCCTTGCGGTCGCCCAGCTCCCTGGCCGGCTCGGGCTGGAGCAGGTTGTAGATGCCGGCGGAGCCGCAGCAGATCTCCGACTCGGCGATCTCGCGCACCTGGAGCCCGGGCACCTCGCCGAGGCTCTTGCGCGGCTGCGCCCGGATGCCCTGGGCGTGGGCGAGGTGACAGGCGTCGTGGTAGGCGACCGACATCTCCAGCGGCTTGCGCTCGGCGGCCGGGCCCAGCTCGACCAGCAGCTCGGAGAGGTCGCGGACCTTGGCGGAGAAGGCGGCCGCGCGCTCGGCGTACTCGGGGTCGTCGCGCAGCAGGTGGCCGTACTCCTTCATCGACGAGCCGCAGCCGGCCACGTTGACCACCACGCTCTCGACGCCGGCGCGCTCGAAGGTGTCGATCATGGCGCGGGCGTAGGCCTGCGCCTCCTCCTCGCGCCCGGAGTGCATGCTGAGCGCCCCGCAGCAGCGCTGCTCGGGCGGCGCCACCACCTCGCAGCCCTCGGCGGCGAGGACCCGCACGGTGGCGGCGTTGACCTGCGGGAAGAAGGCCCGCTGGATACAGCCGGTCAGCATGCCGACGCGGCGGCGGACGGCGCCCCGCGCCGGCGTGGTTGCCGGCACCGGCTCGGCGGCGCCCATGTCGGGGAGCAGGCGCTCCATCGCCTGGAGGCCCTCCGGGAGCCGCTTCAGCAGCCCGGAGCGGCGCACCAGCCGCTGGAGCCCGCTGGCGCGGTACAGCCGCAGCGGCCCGCGCATCGCGCGCAGCCGGCCCGGGTGCGGGAAGAGGCTGAAGATCATCCCCCGGAACGCCCGCTCGCCGCGCGACCGCGGGTGGTTGCGCTCGACCTGCTGGCGGGTCTCCTCGATCAGCTTGTCGTACTGGACCCCGGAGGGGCAGGCGGTCACGCAGGCCATGCAGCCGAGACAGCGGTCGAAGTGGGTGGCCATCTCCTGGTCGAGCGGCTCGCCCTCCAGGCCGATGTCCATCAGGTAGATGCGCCCGCGCGGCGAGTCCATCTCCTCGCCCCACAGCAGGTAGGTGGGGCAGGTGGGCAGGCAGAACCCACAGTGCACACAGTCGTCGATCAGCGCCTTCTCCGGCGGGTGGTGCTGGTCGAAGGCTCCCTTCCGCTCGACGTCCACGCTAGATCCCTCCCACGAACCTGCCAGGGCTCATCGTGCCTTCCGGGTCGAACCGCTCCTTGACCCGCCGCATCAGCCCGGCGGCGTCGCCGACCGGCCCCCACACGTCGACCCGCTCCTTGAACTCCTCCGGCGCCTGGAGCGCCACCAGGCTGCCACCGCGCTTGCCGAGCCGCTCGCGCGCCTCCTCGAACGCGGCCACCATCGCGGCGGGCTCGCCGCCGCGCAGGGCCGCGTAGGTCACGCCGACGCCGGCATGGGCGCGCAGCGAGGCGGTCAGCCCGTTGGCCCCGGCAGCGGCCCAGAGGTCCTGGATCGCGCCGGACAGCTCGGTGGGCACGCAGGCGGCTTTGGCGCCGAGCACCGGCCCATCGCTGTCGATCCGCTGCCACGGCCTGGCGCCATAGCCCTCCATCACCGTATCGGCGGCACCGGGCTCGATCAGCTCGGCGTGGCCGTACGGCTCCAGCAGGCGCACCGCGTCCCTGGCCTGCTCGGTGACGCCGCCTCTCGGCGCCTCGACCACCAGCAGCAGCCGCCCGCCCGCCGGCGCCTCGGGCCATTGCAGCTCCAGCGCGGCCGGGACGAGCTGCGAGTGGACCACCGTCTGGGCGGCCTCACAGGCCCGCTCGGGGCTGTCCAGCTCCAGAGCCGCTCCGGTGCGGGTGGTGGCCCGCGGGTGGAGCCGGAAGGTCAGCTCGGCGATCAGGCCGAGGGTGCCGAACGAGCCGGTGAAAAGCTTGCCGAGATCGTAGCCGGCGACGTTCTTGACCACCTTGCCGCCGGACCTCGCGATGGTGCCGTCGGCCAGCACCACGGTGATGCCGATCAGCAGGTCGCGAGCGGTGCCGTAGCGCAGCCGCAGCGGCCCGGAAGCATTGGTCGCGACCACCCCGCCGAGCGTCGCGCCCTCCTCGGGCGGGTCGAGCGCGAGCGTCTGCTCGGCCTTGGCGAGGACCTCCTGGAAGGCGTCGAGGCGCACGCCGGCCTCGGCCCTGGCGATCAGATCGCCATGGGCGTGCTCGAGCACCCGGTCCAACCGCGCGGTCGACAGCAGCAGGTCGGCGGCGGCCGGCCGGTTGCCCCAGCCGAGCTTGGAGCCACCGCCGCGGCAGACGACCCGCTTGCCCTCGGCGGTCGCGCCACGGAGGACCTCGCTGGCCTCCTCGACCGTGGTCGGCTCGACGACCAGCTCGGGCTGGACCCCGTCGACCGCGTCGGCTTCGGTCGCGGCACGGGTCGGCGCGGCCATGCTCACCACACCTCGGCCAGGCCGGCTTCTTCGACCGGGTGGACCCGGCGCGGCCCTGGCGCCTCGCCGCACAGCCTCGGGGTCGGGAAGACCTTGCCGGGGTTGCAGCGCCCGTCCGGGTCGAAGGCGCAGCGCACCAGCTGCATGGTCTCCAGGTCGACCTCGCTGAACTGGCGGGTCATGTGCTGCTTCTTGTCGAAGCCGACGCCGTGCTCGCCGGTGATCGAGCCGCCGTAGTCGAGGCAGACGTAGAGGATCTCGGCGGACAGCTCCTCGGCGCGCCGCTCGGCGCCCTCGACGTCGCCGTCGTAGAGCACCAGCGGGTGAAGGTTGCCGTCGCCGGCGTGGAAGACGTTGGCGACCCGGAGCCCGCGCTCGTCGGCCATCTCGGTGATCCGGCGCAGCACCTCGGGCAGGGCGGTGCGCGGGATCACGCCGTCCTGCACGTAGTAGTCGGGGCTGATGCGCCCGACCGCGGCGAACGCGGACTTGCGCCCCTTCCAGAACAGGGCCCGCTCGGCGTCGTCCTGGGCGATCCGGATCTCGGTTGCGCCGGCCTTGCGGCAGACCCGCTCGACCTCGTCGAACTGCTGATCGCACTCGGCCTCGGGGCCGTCCAGCTCGACGATCAGGACCGCCCCGGCGTCCGGGTAGTTCGGATGGACCGCCGCCTCGGCCGCCTCGATCGCCAGCGCGTCCATCATCTCGATCGCCGCCGGCACGATCCCGGCGCCGATCACCCCGGAGACCGCCTCGCCGGCTGCGTCGGTGCCGTCGAAGGCGGCCAGCAGGGTCCGCACCGCGGCCGGCTTGCGCAGCAGCTTGACGGTCACCTTGGTGGCGATGCCCAGCGTGCCCTCGGAGCCGACGAACGCCCCGACCAGGTCGTAGCCTGGCGAGTCGGGCGCCTTCCCGCCGAGGTGCACCAGCTCGCCGTCGGGCAGCACGACCTCCAGGCCGGTGACGTGGTTGGTGGTGAACCCGTACTTGAGGCAGTGGGCGCCGCCCGAATTCTCGGCGACGTTGCCGCCGATCGAGCAGACCTGCTGGCTGGACGGGTCGGGAGCGTAGTAATAGCCGTGCGGCGCGACCGCCTTGGTCACCTCGAGGTTGATCACCCCGGGCTCCAGCACCGCGCGCTGGTTGTCGAGGTCGACCTCGATGATCGAGCGCATCCGGGCCATCACGATCAGCACGCCGTCGGAGACCGGCAGCGCCCCGCCGGACAGCCCCGTCCCCGAGCCCCGGGCCACGAACGGCACGCCGGCATCGCGGCAGATCCGGACGGCCGCGCGCACCTGCTCGGTCGTTTCGGGCAGGACCACCAGGTTGGGGGTGACCCGGAACGCCGCCAGTCCGTCGCACTCATAGGTGCGGAGCTGGTTGCGCTCGTGGATCACCGCGCGTTCGCCGAGCGCCTCGGTCATCCGCCTGATCAGCTCAGCTCTGTCCGCCATCTCTGGCCCCCTTCCGGCCTGCTCGGGGGACCCGGCCCGGAGTCGTCCCGGCCCGGGGTCAGCGCTTCAGTCCAGGTAATCGTAGGCGGGGATGGTGAGGAACTCCTCGAACGCATCCGCGAGGGCCACGCGCTCGAAGAGCTCGCGGGCCTCCTTGGCTCGGCTCTTGGCGAACAGCTCGTCGCCCACCGAGCGGTGGATCTTCTCGAGCTCCTCGTCGATGACCTGCCGCACCAGCTCCGTGGTCACCTCCGGTCCCTCCGCCAGCCGCACCCGGTTGTGTACCCACTGCCACACCTGCGAGCGGGCGATCTCGGCGGTGGCGGCGTCCTCCATCAGGTTGAAGATGCCGACCGCGGCGGTGCCGCGCAGCCACGACGAGAGGTACTGGATGGCGACGTTGACGTCGTTGCGGAGCCCCTCTTCGCTCGCCTCGCCGGGGGTCGCGGCGACGGCCAGCAGCTCGGAGGCGCTGACCCGCACCTCGTCGCGCTTGCGCTCGATCTGGTTGGAGCGGTCGCCCAGGACGGCGTCGAAGCACTCCATGGCGACCGGCACCAGGTCGGGGTGGGCGACCCAGGTGCCGTCGAAGCCGTCGCCGGACTCGCGCTGCTTGTCGTCGCGCACCTTGGCGAGCGCGACCTGGTTGACCTCGGGGTCGCGGCGGCTCGGGATGAACGCGGCCATGCCGCCGATCGCCGGCGCCTCGCGGCGGTGGCAGGTCCTGACCAGCAGCTCGGTGTAGGCGCGCATGAACGGGACGGTCATGGTGACCTTGTTGCGGTCGGGCAGGGTGAACTCGGGCCGGTTCCGGAACTTCTTGATGACCGAGAACATGTAGTCCCAGCGGCCGGCGTTGAGGCCGGCGGAGTGGTCGCGCAGCTCGTAGAGGATCTCGTCCATCTCGAACGCGGCGGTGATGGTCTCGATCAGCACGGTCGCCTTGATGGTGGCGCGCGGCACGCCGAGCCGGTCCTGCGCGAACTCGAAGACCTGGTTCCACAGCCGCGCCTCGAGGTGGCTCTCGAGCTTCGGCAGGTAGAAGTACGGCCCGGTGCCCCGGTCGAGCAGGCGCTTGGCGTTGTGGAAGAAGTACAGCCCGAAGTCGACCAGGCTGCCCGAGGCGGGCTCGCCGTCGACCAGCAGGTGCTTCTCGGGCAGGTGCCAGCCGCGCGGGCGGACCAGCAGCACCGCGACCTCGTCGTTCAGCCGGTACCGCCTGCCCTCCGGGGCGTCGAAGGTGATCGTCCGCTCGATGGCCTCGATCAGGTTCGCCTGGCCGCCGAACAGGTTCTCCCAGGTCGGCGCGTTGGCGTCCTCGAAGTCCGCCATGAACACCTTGGCGCCCGAGTTGAGGGCGTTGATCAGCATCTTGCGGTCGGTTGGCCCGGTGATTTCGACGCGGCGGTCGAGCAGGTCGGCCGGCAGCTCGCCGATCCGCCAGTCACCGGAGCGAACCTTGTCGGTCTCGGGAAGGAAGTCGGGAAGCTCACCTTCGTCGAAGGCCGCTTGACGCCGCTTTCGCGCCTCCAGCAGCGACCTCCTGGTCGAGCCGAACTGGCGCTGGAGCGCGGCGACGAAGTCGAGCGCCTCTGGTGTGAGGATCTGTCCGTACGCCGCCTGCGCGGGACCATGGACATCGACACCCGTCGCGCCTGCCATCCTCGACCTCCATCCGTTCGGCGATTCCCCCCGCCGCTCCAATCATGATAGAGGTGGCGCTTCCGGCCGAGCAGGGTCGGGCTCCTCGGGCCGCCCGGAATCGTCAGCGTTGGCGATCCGGAGCAGCAGCTCGGCGTGGCAGGGCTGGCCGATCGGGCACCAGCAGGCCAGGTCGCGGCCGCGCAGCTCGTGGCGGACCGCTTCGCGGTCGACGTCGCGCAGGAACAGCTCCAGTGCCTCGTCGAGGTCGTGGACGGCGCCGTCGCCGCATGCCCGGCACGCCTTGCCGACCGGGTGCGGGTTGCCCCAGCGGCCGGGCCGGGTGACCTTGATGGCCCCTTCGGGCACCCGCTGGTGGTAGAGGTCTCCGGTGATCCGGACGCGCCTCGGGCCCATTGCCTCACCCCTCCGCGGTCAGGGGCTGAGGCGCTCGATCGCCCAGCCCTCCAGGTCGCGGCGGTAGCGGAGACGATCGTGCAACCGGTCGGCCCGGTTCTGCCAGAACTCGATCACCTCTGGACGCAGCCGGTAGCCGCCCCAGAATGGCGGCAGCGGCACGTCGCCGCCGAGGTAGCGCTCGGTCAGCTCGGCGAGCCGGTCCTCCAGCTCGGCCCGGCTCTCGATCACCTGGCTCTGGGCCGACGCCCAGGCGCCGAGCCGGCTGCCGAGCGGCCGGCTCGCGAAGTACTCGGCGGACTGCTCGCGGCTGACCCGCCCGACGTGGCCCTCGACGCGCACCTGGCGCTGTAGCGTCGGCCACCAGAACACCAGCGCGGCGGCGGGGTTGTCGGCCAGCTCGCCGGCCTTGCGGCTCCCATAGTTCGTGTAGAAGACGAAGCCGCCCTCGTCGAAGCCCTTGAGCAGGACCATCCGGGCCGACGGCCGGCCGCCCGGATCGGCGGTCGCCAGCGTCATGGCGGTCGGCTCGATCATGTCGGACGCGAGCGCGTCCGCGAACCACCGCCCGAACTGCGCGATCGGATCGGGGTCGACGCTCCCCTCTTCCAGTGGCTGCTCCAGCGCTGCCTCCTCTCCTCGGCGACTTGTGCGACCCACTCTTGCACCGGCGGCGGCGGGCCGGCACGCCGTCCAGGCACGTCGCGCCCGGCGGGCACGCTGGGGTCGCGGACGGCGGCGGCCCCAGGAGAATCCTGGGGCCGCCGTACCTCCCCCCGGAGGTCTCGCTCGAAACGGGGGCTACTCGGTGGTGATCGCCCGCAGCATGTTGACCTTGGCGGCGCGGCGGCCAGGGAGCACCGCCGCTAGCACGCCCGCGATAGCGGCCGCGACCACGAACGCGACCAACGTGCCGACGGGCAGGGCGAACTCGGTGATGCCCTGGCTGTGGAGCGCGCGCACCAGTGTCCAGCCGAAGAACGTTCCGACGACCAGCCCGAGGATCGCGCCGAGCATCGCGATGATCACCGCCTCCCAGCGGATCATCTGCCGGAGCTGGCCCCTGGTCATGCCGACCGCGCGCAGGAGCCCGAGCTCGCGGACCCGTTCCAGCACCGACAGCGCCAGCGTGTTGATGATGCCGATGATGGCGATGACCACCGCCAGCGCCAGCAGCACGTAGAACAGCACCAGCACGCGGTTGATCTGGCTCGATTGCTCCTGCTTGTATTCAGCCTGATCTCTGACCTGGACGACGGGGAAGTCCTTGACCACCCGGTCGACCGAAGCGCGGGAGGCGTCCGGGGATGCCCCTGGCTTGGCCTTGACGAGCGCGATCTGGTCGAGCTGGTCGACGTAGTGCCGCTCATAGTCGCCGAGCGCCAGGAGGTAGCCGCCGTTGAGCTGGTTGTCCTCGTAGATCGCCCTGATCGGCTCGTGCTGGATGCCGCCGACGGGGAACTCCATCGCGATCGTGTCGCCCACGCTCCAGCCATGCTGCTTGGCGACGTCCTTGCGTACCGCGACGCCGCCGCCAGCCAGGTCGGCAAGGCTCCCGGAGATCGTGTCGGTCCGCACGGTCTTGCCGTAGGCGACCGGGTCGACGCCGGCGAGCTGCTGGCCCTTGCCGTTGAGCTTGAACACGCCGAAGCGGACACCGGCGGCCGAGTCGATCTCGGGCTGCTGCGCCAGACGCGTGACCACGTCGGTGCTGAAGCCCTGCTGGTTGTTGCTTGAGCCGGTGAGGATGTAGTCCGCCGCGACCGCCTGGTCGAGGATCTTGGTGGCCGACGCCTTGATCGAGGCCGCGAAGATGGTCACCAAGCTGACCAGGGCAAGCCCGATCATCAGGGCGGCGGCGGTCGAGGCGGTGCGGCGCGGGCTGCGCATGGCGTTCTCGCGTGCCAGCTTGCCCGGCTCGCCGGTCCAGCGCGCGAACGGCCAGCCAAGCAACCGCGCCAACGGCCGGGCGATCAGCGGGCTCAGGATGGCGACGCCGAGGAAGATGATCACCGCGCCGCTGGCCACGTTGAGCAGACGGTTGCCCTGGTTGGCGAACAGCCCGGCCATCAGCAGCGCCACACCGGCCGCGGTGACCAGCGTGCCGATGATGGTGCGCCGCCGGCTCGTGCCCGCCGGGACGGCGACCGCCTGCTCCTGCAGCGCCGCCACCGGCCGCACCCGCGTGGCCTTGAGCGCCGGTACCAGCGAAGCGATCAACGTCACGCCCACGCCGACGAGCAGCGCGGCGACGATCGTCCGCGGCAGGATCTCTAGTGTCGTCGAGGGCAGGTCGGCGCCGACCGCCTTGAACACCCGCTTCAACCCGGTGGCGACCAGCAAGCCGAAGCCGAGACCGACGACCGAGGCAAGCACGCCGACGATGAACGCCTCGGTTAGCACCGAGCCCAGCACCTGGCGTCGTGAGGCGCCCAAGCAGCGCAGCAGCGCCAGCTCCCGGGTGCGCTGCGCGAGGATGATCGAGAAGGTGTTGAAGATGATGAAGGAGCCGACGAACAAGGCGACGAAGGCGAACGCCAGCAGCGCGTAATTGATGATCTTGGTGAATTGCCCGACCGCCTTGGCATTGTCCTCGGCGAGCTGCTTGCCGGTGAGCACCTCATACCTGGGGTCGAGGGCGGCCTTGACCCTGTCGCGCAGCTCGGTGTCGGCGACACCAGGGGCGGCGACCGCGTCGATCTCGTCGTAGACGCCCTCACGGTGCAGCACCCGCTGCGCGGTAGGCAGGTCGAAGCCGGCCAGCGTCGCTCCAGCGAGGTTGTCGGCCTGCCCGAAGCCGAGAATCCCGACCACAGTGAACTCGCGAGGCGGTCCTTGGAACAGCAGCTTGACCCGGTCGCCGACGTGGAAGCCCTGCTCGCTTGCGGTGTGTGCGTCGACCGCGACCTCGTCCGGGCCAGTCGGCTGGCGCCCGTCGCGCACCGTCGCCGCGGCCTGCAGCTCGGGCGTGTTGCTCAGCGAGACGCCGAGGGTGGGCGCGCCGCCGGTAGTGACCGGCTTGCCGCTCTTGCCGACGAACTGAGCGTAGCCCTGCACGTTGCCCTCGGCCGCTTTGACGCCCTGGACGGCCATCACCTGGTCGAGTACGGAGGCGGGCATCAGCACCCGTTGCTGGTTGCCTTGCGAGGAAAAGGTCTCCTTGGCGCGGACAGAGACATCGACGCCCTTGGCGACCTGGGTGAACAGGTCATTGAAGGTCTTGTTGATGGTGTCGGTGAGCACGTAGGTGCCGGCGACGAAGCCGACGCCGAGCACGATCGCCAATGCGGTCAGCACCAGCCGCAGCTTGTGCGCTACCAGGCCCCTGAGGGTCGCCTTCCACATCGCCGGCTCAGCCCCCGAGCTTCTTCATCAGGTCGAGCACCTTGTCGGCGGTCGGGTTGGGCATCTCGTCGACGACCCTGCCGTCCTGGAGGAAGACCACGTGGTCGGCGTAGCTGGCCGCGCCAGGGTCGTGGGTGACCATGACGATCGTCTGGCCGAACTCGTCGACCGAGCGGCGCAGGAACGCCAGCA
>JBEDUQ010000347.1:0-4231 GCA_040414855.1 Actinomycetota bacterium | reverse complement strand
GAAGACCTGGAGCGCGTTGATCGTCGACCACACGATCAGGAAGAGCGTCGCCGGCGAGAGCAGCGGCAGGACGACGTGCCGGAACGTCCCCCAGCGCCCGGCGTCGTCCAGCTGGGCCGCCTCGAGCAGATCCTGCGGGATGCCCTGGAGCGCCGCGAGGTAGATGATCACGTCGAAGCCGAGCCAGCCCCAGATGGTCATCGCGACGATCGCCAGCAGCGCCTGGTTGGGGTCTCTGAAGAAGCCCTGCGCGGGCAGGCCCAGGCGCTCCAGTCCGAAATTGACCAGGCCGTAGTCGGGTTCGAGCAGCCAGTTGAAGGTGATCGCGGTGGCGACCGTCGAGAACACCACCGGCACGAACACCGCGGTCCGGTAGAAGCGGATCAGGCTGATCCTGCGGTTCAGCGCGATGGCGACGGCCAGCGCCGCCACGATCGAGACCGGCACGAACAGCGCGGTGTAGGCCACCGTGTGCCAGACGGCGGAGCGGAACACCGGGTCGTGGGTGAGCGCCCGGTAGTTGCCGAGGCCAACCCACGACGGCGGCGTGAGCAGGTCGTTGTGCTGGAGCGAGAGCACCAGCGACCAACCGACCGGCACCAGCCCGAAGACGGCGATCAGCACGACCGCCGGAGTCACGAAGCTCCAGCCGGCCAGGTGCTCCCGCCTGCCGCGCACGGTCATGGCACTCCGGCCACGCTGGAGACCTGGTCGGCGGCGGTCTTCAGGGCCGCGTCCGGCTGGGCCTTACCGAGCAGGACCGACACCACTGACTGGCCGATCGCCTCCGAGATCTTCGCGTAGTTGGCGATCGTCGGGCGCGCCTTCTCGGCATTGGCGAGGTTGTCGGTGAAGGTGCCGACGCCCGGGTACCGCGCCACGAACTGTGCGTACTCGGGCAGCTTGCTGACCGACGCCCGCACCGGAAGGTCGCCGGTCGCCATGCCCCAGGTCAGGAGCTGCTTGGGGTCGGTTAGCCAGGCGAGGAACTGCCTGGCGCCCTCCACGCGCGCCTTGCCGTTGTCGAACACGACCCAGTTGTCCGGGCCGGAGATCGTCTGGTGGTTCTGGTCGCCCGGCAGGATCTCGACCCCGTAGTCGACCTTGTGGTCGCGGATGTCGGCCAGGTCCCAGGGTCCGGTCCAGAGCATGCCGATCTTGCCCGCGTCGAACAGCCCGAGGTAGTTCCCGTTGCCGTTGTCCAGGTAGACCGAGTGGTCGACGGTGGCCATGTCGTGGAGCAGCGTGAGCGCCTTCAGGCCCGCCGGGGAGTTGAAGGCGGGCTCACGGTTGTCGGGCGTCAGGATATCGCCGCCCGCCTGCCAGAGCATCGCCTCGTAGCGCCACACGGTGTCCTCGCCGCCGTCGGCGACGTAGGCCCAGCCGAACTGCTTGCGGCTGGCGTCGGTCAGCGTCCGGGCGGCGTTGCGGAAGTCGTCCCAGGTCCAGTTCGGGGTCGGGTACGGCAGGTGCGCCCTGTCGAACAGCTTCTTGTTGTAGACGAGGGCGAGGTTGTCCACCAGCGCCGGCACGCCGACGATCTGCCCGTTGACGGTGGCCGCGGCCCGCTCGCCGGGCCAGAAGTCGTTCCAGGGCAGGCCGCCGCCGTTGACCCAGTCGGTGAGCCGGACCACCTTGGGGCTGCGGGCGATCTGCGCGGCGTTCGAGCCGTACAGGTAGGCGATGTCGGGGTACTTGCCGCCGGCCAGCGCGGTCAGCACCTTCTGGAGTGCGTAGTCGTTGTTGCCCTGGAACTGGACGGTCACCCGCACGTTGCTGTGGCTGGCGTTGAACTGCTTCGCCAGGCTGGCGATCGCCTTGGCCTCAGCGTCGGTGTAGCCGTGCCACAGCACGATCCTCGCCGGCTGGCCGTTGGTCGCGGCGGTCTCGTCTCGCTTCGCTCCGGATGAGCAGCCGGCCGCGGCGACCACACTGAGCAGGACTGCCGCGGCGGCGATTCGCGTTGGTCGCATCGCGCACATCCCTTCGTCGTACGACGACTCACATCGATCGGGCGGCTGGGAGCACCACGGAGCGGGCCAGATGGCGCGGCCGGTCGGGGTCGAGGCTCCCGGCCTCCGCCAGCTCGAGGGCGAGCCGCTGCGCGAGGACGAGGCTCGCCATCGGGTCGGTGATGGGCTGGACGAGCAGCGCCCCGGCGCGGCGGACCTCGCCCACGACGTAGGTCGGCATCTCGCCGAACGCCCAGACGAGCGTGCCAGGGCCGGCGGTGGCGATCGGCCCGTGCAGGTACTCCATGGCCGGGTAGGCCTCGCTCCGCGCTCCCGCGGTCTCGCGGAGCTTGAGCGCCGCCTCGCCGGCGAGGCCGACGGTCCAGCCGTGGCCGAGGAAGACGACGTGGTCCAACCCTTCCGGCCAGGGCAGCGGGGCGAGCAGCGCCCGCTCCGCCGCCTCGACGGTGGGCTCCAGGACGTCCCCGAGGTGCGCGCGCCACATCGCAAGGGCGCTGGTGGCGAAGCGGGTCTGGACGATCGACTCCTCGTCGGCGAACTCGAGCAGCACAGCGTGGTCCGCGGCCTCGACGACCGGCGTGCCGGGCACCGCGGAGATCGCCACCGACGCCACCCCCGAGCCGAGGCTCTCCAGCACGCGGACCACCTCGGTGGTGGTGCCCGAGCGCGACAGCGCCACGACCACGTCGTAGCGGCGGCTCGCGATCCACTCCGAAGCCGTGAAGGCGTCCGCCTCCCCGCGCCCGCTCGCCTCGCGCAGGGCGGCGAACGCCTGAGCCATGTAGAAGGAGGTCCCACAGCCGACCATCGCGAGCCGCCGGCCCGGCATGAAGAGGTCCTGGTCCAAGCCCCGGCCGCGGGCCGCGGCCTTGCGCCATACCGCGGGTTGGCTGCCGATCTCGTCACGGATATGGCTCATAGTTGATCAGTTTCGGGTCCAAACGAGCGAGAGTCAACACGGGTACCACGAGCCACGGAGGGGTTGTCGTGTCAGCCGCTGAGCCGGTCGCAGACCGTCGCGGAGTGGGCAGGATCGTTTGCGTCACGCCCAACGTCTGCATGGACAGAACGCTGGTCGTCGCGCGGCTCGTGCCGGGCGAGGTCCTGCGAGCCGAGCGCACCCTCGCGGCCGCCGGCGGCAAGGGGCTGAACGTCGCCAGAAGCCTGCGTGCGCTCGGACACCGGGCCCGAGCGGTCGGGATGATCGGCGGTCACACCGGTCGCCAGGTCGCGGCGCTCGCCCTCGACGAGGGGATCGACGCGCGCTGGACCAGGATCCGCGGGGAGACCAGAACCTGCGTCGTGGTCGTCTCACGCGACACCGGCACGGCGACCGGAATCTACGAGTCCGGTCCCGCGGTCAGCGCCGGCGAGTGGTCCGCGCTCGAGCACGCCGTCCTCGGCGAGTCTGCCCGGGCTGCAGCCGTCTGCCTCTGCGGATCGCTTCCGCCCGGGATCCCGCCCGAGCGGTACGGCTCCCTCGTCGCCAAGCTCCGAGCCCGTGCGGGGTGCGTGTTCGTCGACACCCATGGCGACGCCCTCGCCGCGGCCGCCGCGGAGCGACCGGCCGCACTGAAGATCAACGCGGAGGAAGCCGCCGGACTGGTCGGCCGGTGGATCGCGACGCCAGAGGACGCCCTCGCCGCCGCCACGACCCTGCGCCGCGACGGGATCGGGCAGGTCGTCGTGACGCTCGGCCACGCCGGCGCCGTGCTCGCCCACGCCGGCGGACTGGTCCACGCGGAGGCACCCGAGGTCGAGACGGTGAGCGCCACCGGGTCCGGTGACGCATTCCTGGCGGCGTATGTCGCGGCGCAGGTCGACGGTGCCGATCCCGTCGCCGCGCTGCGCCACGGTGTCGCCGCCGGCGCCGCCAACGCGGCGACGTCCTGGGGCGGGACTTTCGAGCGTGCCAGCTACCTCGGTCTCCTCGACGGCGTGACCGTGACCGCGAGGAAGTGAGCGGCCCAGACGCGCTATTTAGGACTGCCGAGCGAACAACCCGGAAGCAGACCCTTACGGTGTGGGCGTCGCGCCGGCCGAGGCGGCCGAGGTGGCGGCCGCTCGCGCGTAGCGCTTGGCGACTGCGGTCAGGTGCCCGGCGAACCCGGCCGGTGACTCGACGGTGAAATCCACGTCCAGCACCGTCAGCAGGTAGACGAGCATCCGAGGTGTCTCGGCGCCGACGTGGAGCAGGCAGACGCGCTGGTCCACCGGCTCGAGGCGTCCGTGCAGCGGCCACATCCTCGCGCGGACGA
>JBEDUQ010000346.1:0-23638 GCA_040414855.1 Actinomycetota bacterium | reverse complement strand
AGCCGGCGGGCCGAAAGGCCCCTCGGCTGCCGCGCCCGGGTCCGGGACCGCCAAGCCGGCGGGCTCCGCGGGCGCGGGCGCGGGGTCCGGCGCTGGCAAGCCCGCAGGCCCCCAGGGCGCCGGCCCTGCGTCCGGCGCTGCATCCGGCGCTGGTAAGCCCGCGGGCACCTCGGGCCAAGCGCCCGGGTCAAGCCCCGCCAAAGGCGCTGGCAAGCCGGCGGGGACCTCGGCCCCAACCCAAGGGTCCGGCGCCGCCAAGCCCGCGGCGACCTCCGGCGCGGCCGGCGCGGCCGCCAAGGGCACGGGCGCGGCTGGACCCGCAGCCGCCGGAGCGGCCGGAGCCGCTGGAGCCGCAGCCGCCAAGGCCGCAGGAGCGGCTGGAGCGGCAGGGGCCTCGGCCGCTGGAGCGGCCGGAGCGGCAGGGGCCTCTGCCGCTGGAGCGGCCGGAGCTGCGGGAGCCGCGGCCGCCAAGGCCGCGGGGGCAACCGGCGGCGCTGGCGCCTCCGCACCACCCGCCAAGCCCGGGACCTCCGGGACCGGTACCAAGCCTTCCCCGACCGGGCCGAAGCGGCCGGTGCCGAGGGTTCCGACGCAACCGCCGCTCGACGCGACCGGCCACGCCCGACCTCCGAAGGCGCCGCCGCGGGGCGAGCCACCCACCCCGAACGCCCCGGCCAAGCCCACATCCAAGGGCGGGAACGGCTCCGCGCCCGGTGCAAGCGGTGCGCCCGGTGCGCCCGGTGCGCCCGGTGCGCCCGCGCGGACCGGCGGCGAGGCCGGCGCGCGCGAGCTGCCCCTGGGACCGGTCGGCGAGCGGCCGGCGGGGGCCTCGGGCTGGCAGGCCCTGCTCGCGCGGCTCACCGGCGGGCTCGTCCGCACGGGACTCAGCGAGGAACGGCGGCGCGAGCTGGAGCAGCACATCGCCGCGCCCGTGTCGGGCTGCCGCCGGATCGCGATGGTGGCGCTCAAGGGCGGTGTGGGCAAGACCACGACCACCGCCTGCCTCGGCGCCGTCCTCGCCGAGCACCGGCAGGACCGGATCGTCGCGGTCGACGCCAACCCCGACGCGGGCACCCTCGGCTACCGCATCCGCCTGGAGACCACCCGCACCGCCAAGGACCTCATCGCCAACGCCGACAAGCTCCAGGGCTACGCCGACATGCGGGCGCACGCCTCGCAGACCATCTTCCGCCGGCTCGAGGTCATCGCCTCCGACGTCGACCCGGCCGTCGACGAGGCCTTTGGCGAGCAGGACTACCAGGACGTGACCGCGATCCTCGAGCGCTTCTACGGGATCGTCCTCACCGACTGCGGGCCCGGCCTGCTCCACTCGGCGATGCGCTCGGTGTTGCCAACCGCCGACCAGCTCGTGGTTATCAGCGCCGCGAGCCTCGACGGGTCGCGCGCGGCGAGCCTCACCCTCGACTGGCTCGAGCAGCACGACTACAACGAGCTCGCGCGCAACTCGGTGGTGGTGATCAACGCGGTGCGGCCGCGCACCCTGGTCGACATCGACCAGCTCCAACAGCACTTCGTGCGCCGCTGCCGCTCGGTCATCCAGGTGCCGTTCGACCGCCACCTCGAGACCGGCGCCGAGATCGTGTTCCGCGAGCTCGCGCCGGCCACGCGCCACGCCTACCTCGAGCTGGCCGCCTCGGTGGTCGACGGAATCTCCAAAGGCCCCGCCTAGCGGGTTGGTATCATCGGCCCAGAGCGACCGGCTCCACCAAGCACGCTGGTCCTCGTTCTCTCTGGGAGTTCGTGATGCCGACCTATGAGTACGCCTGTGTCGATTGCGGCGAGCACATCGAAGTGGTGCAGTCGATGTCAGCTCCACCGTTGACCGTCTGCGCAGCCTGCGGCGGGAGGCTGCGCAAGGTCTTCGCCCCGATCGGGATCGTCTTCAAGGGGTCGGGCTTCTACCGGACCGATTCGCGAGGAAAGCCCGCCACCTCGAAGGACGGCTCGGCGGCCAGCAAGGAGACCTCGACGACCAAGGGCTCGTCGGATTCCTCCTCGTCTGGATCGTCCGACTCCAGTGGGTCCTCGAAGTCGGACTCCGCCAGCACATCCAAACCCGCATCGAAGCCCGCCGAGAAGAGCGCCTAGAACCCTCGATCCAGACGAGTGGGGTTGGGGACAACCGCGCGAACGCTTCCGCCCGCTCCGATACGATGCCCAGGTCACCGATGGTCGGTGGCCGTCCGCTCCCCGTATCCAACGCTGGATCGGGCGCGAGTGCGCGGGGCGTCGCGTCCCGCTCGCGAAAGGTGGCTTGATCGATGGGCCTGCCCCAGGCCGATATCGGGGTCTTCGGTGGCTCCGGCTTCTATTCGTTCGTCGAGGGCGTCCGCGAGCACGCCATCCAGACACCGTACGGACCACCGTCGGACCGCCTCGCGGTCGGCGAGATCGACGGCCGCTCGGTCGCCTTTCTGCCGCGCCATGGCCGGCATCACACCTATCCCCCGCACCGCATCAACTACCGCGCCAACCTGTGGGCGATGAAGGAGCTCGGCGTCACCCGGATCATCGGCCCGTGCGCGGCCGGCTCGCTCCAGCCGGACGCGGCCCCTGGGCATTTCGTGGTCTGCGACCAGCTGGTCGACCGCACCAACGGCCGGGCCGACACCTTCTACGACGGCCCGGTCACGACCCACGTCGCGTTCGCGGACCCGTACTGCCCCGAGCTGCGCTCGATCGCCCTCAAGCAGGCCGGCGATCTGGGGATCCCCGCCCACGACGGCGGGACCATGGTGGTGGTCCAGGGCCCCCGGTTCTCGACGCGCGCCGAGTCCCGCTGGTACCAGAACGCCGGCTGGAAGGTCATCAACATGACCGGCTACCCCGAGGCGCTGCTCGCCCGCGAACTCGAGATCTGCTATGTCAACGTGTCGCTGATCACCGACTACGACGTCGGCCTCGAGGGCATGCCCGGCGTCGAGCCGGTCTCCCATGCCGAGGTCGTGCGGGTCTTCGAGCAGAACAACGCGAAGCTCCGTGACCTGCTGCACGCGGTGATCCCCGCGATCCCGACCGACCGGTCGTGCCCCTGCTCGAGAGCCCTGGAGGGCGCCAGGTTCGAGGCCTGAGCTCGGGAATGCTGTCGAAGCCATCGTGAGCTGCGATACTTCCCCGGTCCCATCTCGACGAGGAAAGGCGATCGATTCGAAGTGCTTCGCACCCTCGTGCTCGGCATCGTCCAAGGCCTGACCGAATTCCTTCCGATCTCGTCGTCCGCCCACCTTTCGATCGTGCCGAAGCTGCTCGGCATGCGAACGCCCGAGCTGGCGTTCGACGTGCTGCTGCACTTCGGGACGCTGGCGGCGGTCGTCGTGTACTTCGCTCGGGACCTGTGGAGCTTCCTGCTCAGCCTGGTCGCCCCTGGCGTGCTCGGCCGCCGGCAGGCAAGCGCCCGCCGGCGCCAGCTCGTGCTGCTGGCGATCGCGTCGATCCCCGCGGCGTTCTTCGGCTATCTCCTCCAGAACTGGGCGGACGCGCAGACCAGCCGACCGCTCCGGTCGGCGGTATGGCTGGTGTTCACGACCGCGGTGATGATCGCCGCCGAGCTGTGGGCGCGGAACCGCCCGGTGCCCCAGCCGGCCGTGGCCCCACGCGCCACCCACGACGGCGGCAGGCGCGCTCCCGGTGTCCCGGGGACGGCAGCGGCGGCCGGGATCTCCGGCGCCAGCGGACCGGGCCCGATGCGCGATGACCCGGACGCGCACGCGGACCCGCCGGGCCCTCCCCCCAACCAGGTCCAGCTCGCCGCCACGGCCTCCCGGCCGATGACCAGGGCCGAGATCCGCCAGCAGCGCGAGGCGGAGCCGCCGGCACCCGGCAGCGCCGAAGAGGAGCTCGAGCGGCTCCCGCTCAGCAAGGCGGTCGGCATCGGCGTGGCCCAGGCGGTCGCCCTGATCCCTGGGACCAGCCGGTCCGGCGTGACCATCTCGGCCGGCCTGTTCGAGGGCGTCTCGCGCGAGGCCGCGGCGCGGTTCTCGTTCCTGCTGTCGATCCCGGCGATCCTCGGCGCGGGCGCGCTCAAGCTCGACGAGCTGTCGCGTGCGACCGAGACGCCCGCGCAGCTCGCGGTCGGGTTCCTGGCGGCGGCCGTCTCCGGGTTCTTCGCGGTGTCGTTCCTGATCCGGCTGCTGCGCACGCGGACGCTGTGGCCGTTCATCTGGTACCGGCTCATCGCCGGAACCCTGTTCGTGTTGTTGTTGGCCACCGTTCGCGGTTGAGGCATCGCCGTGGCGGGTCCGCTGGACGGCGTCAAGGTGATCGAGATCGCCGGCATCGGTCCCGGACCGTTCTGCGCGATGCTCCTCGCCGACATGGGCGCGCAGGTGGTCCGGATCGAGCGGCCTCCTGACGGCGTTCCGGCCAACTGGCCGCGGCTGATGGTGCGTGGCCGCCGCTCGGTGGTGGTCGATTTGAAGCACGAGCAGGGGCCGGAGGTCGTCCTGCGGCTGGCGGAGTTCGCCGACGCGCTGCTGGAGGGGTTCCGGCCCGGCGTAGCCGAGCGGCTCGGCATCGGACCGGAAGCCTGCCTGGCGCGCAACCCGCGGCTGGTCTACGGGCGCATGACCGGCTGGGGCCAGGACGGGCCGCTCAGCTCCGCCGCCGGTCACGACATCGACTACATCGCGCTCGCCGGTGCGCTGTATCCCATCGGTGCTGCCGGCGGGCCGCCGGTGCCGCCGCTGAACCTGCTCGGCGACTTCGGTGGCGGCGGGCTGCTGCTCGCGTTCGGGATCGCCTGCGGTCTGATCGAGGCGAGGCGCTCCGGCCGGGGCCAGGTCGTCGACGCCGCCATCGTCGACGGCGCTGCCCTGCTCAGCACCATGGTCCACGAGCTGCTCGGGGTCGGGCTGTGGGAGGAACGGCGCGGCGCCAACCTGCTCGACGGCGGCGCGCCCTTCTACGGCGTGTACGAGACCGCCGACGGCGAGCACATGGCTATCGGGGCCCTGGAGCCGCGGTTCTACGCCGAGCTGCTCGCCGGGCTCGGGCTCGACGGGCTCGACGGGCTCGACGGGGAGGACCTGCCCGCCCAGGCGGACCGCGACCGCTGGCCCGAGCTGCGCGAACGCCTCGCCGCCGCGTTCCGGACCCGCACCCGTGACGAGTGGGCCGAGGTCTTCGAAGGCACCGACGCCTGCGTCGCCCCGGTCCTCAGGCCCAGCGAGGCGGTCGTGCATCCCCACAACCGGGAACGTCGCACCTTCGTCCCCGTCGGCGAGGTCGCGCAGCCAGCCCCCGCACCCCGCTTCAGCCGCACATCCCCGACGACTCCCGACCCCGCACCCCGGCCCGGCGAGCACACCGATGAGGTCCTCGCCTCCAGCGGCTTCACCCCCGAGGAGATCGCCGCCCTCCGCACCTCCGGCGCCATCGCCTGATCCAGGTCGGGCCGCCCGTGGTCGCCACTGGCCTCGGCGCGGGCGGCGCGAAGTTCCCGCGCGCTGCCCGAAGCGCCCTCAGGCCAGCGCCCTCGGCACCTCCCGCGCCACCGCTCCTGGCACCTATCGCACGCCGGCGCCACCTCCCAACCCGACCGACCCGGGTCCCTTCCGCTTAGCCGTGCACCGGGCTGGACGGTGACTTCGACTCGTCGGTGAGGCCGTGGCGGCGGGCCCAGAGGGCGGCCTGGGTGCGGTCGGCGACGCCGATGCGCTGGTAGATGTTCGAGAGATGGGCTTTGACGGTGCGTTCGGTGATCCCCATGTGGGCCGCGAGCTCGCGGTTCGCCAAGCCGTTGGCGAGCAGCGCGAGGACCTCCCGCTCGCGTTCGGTGAGCACTTGGATCGCGGACTGGGACGGAGGGCTGAGCAGAGTCCGCGCGACCTTCCCACTCAGGGGCGACTCACCGTTGGCGGCGGCGCGGACGCCGCGGACGAGGTCGTCCGGCTCCTCGTCCTTCAGCAGGTAGCCGATGGCGCCCGCGTCGATCGATCTGTGGACCAAGTCCTCATCGGCGAACGAGGTGAGCACGACCACCCGCGCGGCGGGCATCAGCCGCCGCAGCTCGCGGGTGGCGTCGACCCCGCCCATGCCGGGCATCGACAGGTCCATCAG
Organism: Actinomycetota bacterium; assembly: GCA_040414855.1. GTDB lineage: Bacteria > Actinomycetota > CALGFH01 > CALGFH01 > CALGFH01 > DASVXQ01. The sequence continues at coordinate 17,560 of JBEDUQ010000346.1, read as the reverse complement.
CACCACGTCCGGATCGGTGGCGGTGGCCACGCCGATCGCCTCGGAGCCGTCCGCGGCGGTGCCGACGACCGCGATGTCGTCGGTGGTGGCCAAGAGCGACTGCAACCCGGCGCGGACCAGCTTGTGGTCATCGACCAGCAGCACCTTGATCATCGGCTGGGCACCTCCAGTTGCACCCGAGTGCCCTTGCCGGGCGATGACCTCACGTCCAGCCCTCCTCCGGCGGCGCGAGCGAGGTCGCGCAGCAGGCTCAGGCCGACATGACCATCCGCCGGCGCGGCCGTGGGCCCGTCCGGTTCGAAGCCGACACCATCGTCGATGACGGTGAGCACGAGCCAGCCGTCGTCGAGCCAGGCCGACACCTCGACGCTTTCTGTCCTGCTGTGGGCGACGACGTTGCGGAGCGCCTCCTGGGCGACGCGGAAGACGACCTCCGCGGTCTGGCGCCCGACCGGGATCTCGTCGGGGATCGAGAGCGTGACGGCGATGCCGCGCGCCCCCAGCGGCTCGAGCAGGTCGCGGAGCGCCGCGGGCAACCCGGCCTGCTGGAGGCTGGGCGGGTAGATCTCGACCAGCAGGCTCCTGAGCGAGCGGATGCTCCCGCGGATCGCGGCGCCGGCGTCTCGCAGCGTGTTCGCCTGGGGCGAGTCGCCGCTCTGCGCCGCCTGCTCCGCGGCCCCGACGAGCGCGTACGAGGTCGCCACCAGGTCCTGGACCACACCATCGTGCAGGTCGCTGCTGATCCGTCGCCGCTCCTCGTCCGACACCTCGGCGACGCGCTGCACCAGCCGCTCGCGTTCGCGGAGGCTGCTGTCGAGCCGCCGCGCCATCGACCACGCCAGTGGGAGCTGGATCAACTGGAGGCCGACCAGCGCGCCGAGCGTGATCGGGATGAACTCCCTCCAGATCCTGGCCGCCCGCGCGGTCACCGCGCCGTACTTGGCGTAGGTCTCGAACAGCAGCCTGGAGCCGTCGGGAGCGGCGGCCGGAAGGTAGACCTCCAGGAGCTGCCCCTGGCCGTGCTCGAACTGGTTCTCCGGCCTGGACGCGTCGCTCAGGTCGGCGTCGACGCGATTGCCGCGCAGCGCCTGTTCCTCGCCGGCATGGAGCTTGTAGACGGCGCCGATCAGCCGGTGGTCGTCGGAGTACACGACCCGGAAGCGCCCGGGCTTCGCGGGAGCCCAGAGCTTCACACGCACCACCGTGCCGCCGGTGACGCGCTGGACGATCGCCTGGTCGAGCCGCCGGATCGAGCTGACGTCGCCGGCGAGCAGGCCACTGGTCAGGTTGGGCTTGACCACCGCGCGGGCGAGCACCCGGGTGACCTGGCGCGCGCCGTTGATCGCCTCGTCATGCGCCGCCTTGCGGCTGACGGCGACACCGCCGACGCCGAGCATCGCGTCGACGAGCATGCTCGCCGCGATGAACCGGAGCAGCGCGCGCCGGGTCCCTGCCGCGCCGACGTTGGGCCGGGTCCACGTCTGCCGCCCGGAACCCCGGTGCGCCCAGCGGAAGCGCCGAAGGGCTTCCGCCGCCATCCCGCCGGATCCTCGGCCAAGGGCCGGCGCGGTCATCCGCGCGCCGTCGTCTGGTTGATGACTGGGCGGTACGGCTGACGACGCAACCGGAGCACCTCACATTCCGCAGTAAAGGTCGTCCAGTTGTCGCACCCGACTCGTCCAGCTCGCTATTGGACATCAGTCGTAGTTCGCCGCTCAGCTGCGAGTCCGCTGGCCGCTGCGGGCGAGCCAGCGGTCGAGCACCTCCATGTACCGCTCGAACGACTCCCGGTGCAGGTTGTGCCCGCTGTCGAGCACCTCAACCGTGCCGCGGTCGCCCAGCGCCGAGATCATCGCCTTGCGGTCCGGGCCGGCCAGCGCGGAACCGAGATCCTCGAGCCCGATCACCAGCAGCGTCGGCAGCTCCACCGCCGCCGCGAGCCCGGCAGCGTCGAACGCGACCGTCCCGCGCAGCGCCGCGGCGACTCCATCGGCGTCGCAGGCGACCAGGTCGTTCAGCCGCCGCTCGACCTCCTCCGCGGCCCAGCCGGGGTTGTCGGCCGCCATGTCGCCGCGCATCCCCTCCGGGTCGGTCCTCGCCCTCCGCGTGTCCGCCTCGATCCCGTCCGCCATCGCGGCCCAGTCGACCCCCGTCGGTCCCGGCGGGTCCTCCAGCACCAGCCGCCGTGCCAGCCCGGGCACGCGTCCCAGCAGCTCGAGCGCCACCAGCGCCCCGAGCGAGTGCCCCACCACCAGGTCGATCGGCGGCGCGACGAGGCGCGCCCGGTGCTCCGAGGGCCGCGGGCCGTCCAGGGAGACGGCGCCTTCGTCGCGGAGGGTGTGAAGGACGTCCGCGGCGAGCTCGGCGAGGGCGAGCGCGCCGTCGACTCCCGGGCTGGCGCCGTGGCCGCGGAGGTCGACCGCGAGCACGCGGTAGCCGCGGGCGGCGAGCGCGGGACCGACGCGCCACCACGTCCGCGAGGACGAGGTCACGCCGTGGATCAACAGCGCGACCGGCGCCGACCCGCCCGCTTCCGTCCCGACCGAACCGGTCCCGGGCCCGCTCCCGACCGCCGTGGTCCCACCACGGACCCCCGACAGACCGTCAACGACCCCGCCCCCGCCGTCGGAGATCGCGCCCGGGACGTCAGGGACCTTGCCCGGGACGTCCGCGACCGCGGACCGGCCGTCAGGGACCTCGCCCGGGACGTCCGCGACCTCGGGGGCCGCGGCGGTCCAGGAACGGGTGGCGAGCCGGTGCGACACGGTCATTCCCCGGCCACGGTCATCTCTCCGATCAGCAGGCTGGACCCGCCGATCGAGCCGGTCGACCAGCGCAGGTCCGAGCCGACCGCGACGATGCCCTTGAGGATGTCGAGCAGTCCGGCGGCGACGGTGGCCTCGCGGATGGGCTCGGCCAGCTCGCCGTTCCGGAACCAGAGGCCACTGACCCCGACCGAGAAGTCGCCGGTGATCGGGTTGGCCCCCGAGTGGACGCCGGTCATGTCCTGGACCAGCAGGCCCTCGCCGGCCTGCGCCAGCAGTCCAGCCTGGTCCTTGTCGCCCGGCACGAAGTAGACGTTGTGCGCCGAGATGCCTGGGGTCGATTTGAACGACGCGCGGGCGGCATTGCCGGTCGATGTCGTCCCCTCGCGGGCGGCCGAGGCGGTGTTGTGGAGGAAACGCTGGAGCACGCCGTCCGAGAACAGCACGTTGCGGCGCGTTGGCACGCCCTCGTCGTCGAAGGGCGCCGCGCCGGGACCGTCGAGCAGGCGACCGTCGTCGATCAGCTCCAGGCCGGGCGCGCCGACGCGCTGACCGAGCTTGTCGGCGAACAGGCTCCTGCCCTTCTGGACCGCCTCGGCCGAGAGCCCGGCCAGCAGCACGCCGATCACGCTCGGCGCGGCCATGCGGTCGAAGACCACCGGGACCGTGCGGGTGCGCGGCTTGGTGGCGCCCAGGAGGCGCACGGCCCGCTCGGCAGCCTCGCTGGCGACCGGGTCGATGTCCAGCTCCTCGAGCGAGCGGCCGCTGTCGATGCCGACGCCGATCTGCGACTGTCCGTCCTCGGTCGCCAGCGCCGTCGAATAGCACCACGCCCTGGTCACCGAGAAGCCGCCGTTCACGCCGGCGGAGGAGGCGATCGCGACCTGGACCACCGCGTCGCCGTAGCTGGCGCTCTCGACCTTGGTCACCTTGGGGTCGGCCGCCTTGGTGCGCCGCTCGAGGTCGAGGGCGAGCTGGACCTTGGTCTGCGGCGGCACGTCGACCTGGCGTGGGTCGAAGATGCCCTCGAGCGGCTCGATCGCGGCGGCGTCCGCGAGCACGTTGCCGGGGTCCTCGGTCGAGACGTCGAGGTTGGCGCGAGCCTCGTCGAGGCATTGCCGCAGCCCGGAGTCGCTGAGGTCGGCGGTGTAGGCGTAGCCGAGGCGGCCGTCGCGCACCACCCGGATGCCGACCCCCGTCGAGGACGCGGAGGTGAGCCGCTCGACCTCGCCCTCGAACGCGTTGATCTGGGTGCGGGTGGTCTGCTCGGCGTACGCTTCGACGCCCTCGCCGCCGGTGGCCTCGCCGGCCAGACGGTGGACGATGTCGTTGAGCTCGATGGTCATGCAGCGCCTCCAGTGCCGCCCACGGTCATGCGGGCGATCCGCATGGTCGGGGCGCCGTTGCCGACCGGGACGCCCTGGCCCTCCTTGCCGCAGATGCCTTCCTTGACGTCGAAGTCGCTGCCGAGGGCGTCGACCGCGGCGATCACGCTGGGGCCGTCGCCGACCAGGTTCGCGCCCCGCACCGGCGTGGTCACCTGGCCGCCCTCGATCAGGTAGCCCTCGACGACGCCGAACACGAACTCGCCGGTCACCGGGTTCACCTGGCCGCCGCCGAGCGACTTGGCGTAGAGGCCTTTCGGTGTCTGGCGGATGATCTCCTCGGGGTCGTCGGTGCCGGCGAGGATGTAGGTGTTGGTCATCCGCGGGATCGGCACGTCCGCGTACGACTCTCGCCGTCCGTTGCCCGACGCGGGCTGGCCGAGCTGGCGGGAGCGGATCAGGTCCGTCAGGTAGTCGGTGCAGACCCCGTTCTCGAACAGCACCGTCCGCTGCGCGGGCGTGCCCTCGTCGTCGAACAGGAACGAGCCCCACGCGCCCTGGACGGTGGCGTCGTCGACGCCGCTGAACTCGGGCACGCCGATGCGCTGGCCCTGCTTGCCGGTGTAGACCGACGCCTGCTTGGCGATCAGGTCCGCCTCCATTCCGTGGCCGCTGGACTCGTGGAACAGCACGCCGCCGTTGCCGGCGGCGATCACCACCGGCATCTCGCCCGCCGGCGCGGGCTTGCTGCCCAGCATCGCGACCGCGCGTGTCGCCGCGCGGACCGCAACCTCCTCGGGCGGGAACTGGTCGAGCAGCTCCATGCCGCTGGAGCGGCCGGGCCCGTCGAAGCCTGTCTGCACCACCCCGTCGCGGACCGCGACCACCTGGACCACGAAGCGGGTGCGGACGCGGTCCTCCTTGGTCAGGAAGCCGTCGGAGTTGGCGATCAGCACGTGCTGGTTGACGTCGCCGTAGCCGGCGATCACCTGTGCCACCGCGGGATCGAAGGACCTGGCGGCGGCGTCGGCCCGCCGGACCAGCTCGGCGAGCGTGCTCCGCTCGGCGCCGGCCGGGTCGATGGCGACCGGGTGGCGCAGCTCGGAGGTGCGCCGTCGCAGGTCGCGGACCTCGGCGCTCGGCTCCTCGCGGAGCGCGGCGGCGGCGACCCTGGCGGACTCGATCAGGCTCTGCTCGTCGAGCCGGTTGGTGTAGGCGTAGGCGGACGAGGTGCCGTGGACGACTCGCACCCCGACACCGCGGTCGTGGCCTGTGACCAGCTCTTCGACACGGCGGTCCTCGAGCCGGATGGAATGCGAAAGTCGGTCCTCGGCATAGACCTCGGCCCATTCCCCGCCGGTCGCCAGCGCGGTGCTCAGGACCTTGCGGACGATGGCATCTTCGAGCACGACGGCGCTCCTTGAGGCGTTGGCTGTGGCATCGCGTCCGGCCGCGGCGGCGTGGGCACCGAACGCGGACCGCCCGGCACCGGAGTCGAACGCCGAGCCATTGTATGGGCGCAGGTCGGGTAGCAGACCGCGCTTCCGAAATCTGTGGACAACCGCTCGCCGCCCGCCGGGGCGCGGACCGTCAGCCGCCGTCAAAACCCCTGGTCAACCGCCTGCGCGGGCCGGTCGGTCAAGGGCCCGGGCGATTCAGGTGCGGACGCGTAGGTAGGCGAGCAGGTCCTCGTAGACGCCGCCGTGGCCCGCGTAGAGCACGAAATCGCGCGCCAGCGCGAGCCACACCGGCGGGCTCGGCCGCATGCCGAGCAGCGCACGGTTGAAGTCGTTCATGCCGACCGGACGCCCGCTGCCGCTGGTGTTCGCCCGTTCGCTGGCGATCTCGATCGCCGAGTCGGTGAACAGGATGACGTCCGCGGCCGAGAACCCCTCGGTGCGGCCCGCCAGCGCGGGCACGTTCAGCTCGTCGACCGGGTAGTCGCCGATCGCGTCCCAGATGATCGCCTCGCGGGCCTCGCGATCGGGCGGGAGCACCAGGAGCTTGCGGCCGAAACGCTCGCGCAGCAGCGGATCCACGTCCCATGGGTTCTCGGACGCCGCCACGACGGTGACGTCCTGCCGGTCCTTCGACAGACCCTGGAGATCGGAGACGAACTGGTCGACCACTCCTCGGTCGAACGAGCGGTTGCGCGCGGTCGGGCTGTCGCCGATGGTGTCGAGCTGGTCCAGGAACAGCAGGCACGGAGCCGCCAGCCGGATCGTCTGGAAGAGGTCGTTCACCAGGCGATGTGCCTCGCTCGGACGCCGTTCCAGCAGCTCAGCGAGGTCGACGGCGAGGAAGCCGACGCCCAACTCCCCGGCGATCGCCCTGGCGAGGAAGCTCTTGCCGCAGCCGGGCGGGCCGTAGACCAGCAGCCCGCCGCGGAGCGCCCGGTGGAGCCGCCTGCTCGGGCCGCGCTCGGACTGGGAGACGGGAACGCCGCTGGCCAGCCAACCCTTGACGGAGGCCATCCCGCCGACCTCGGCGAAGGTCACGCCGGCCTGCTCGATCTGGAGCCCGAGGTCCTCGAGCATCCCGGCGACCTGGCTGCCGCCGCCCTCGACGGCCGCCTCGGCCGACTCGGCCGGCTCGGTCTCCAGCAGCACCCGCTGGCCCAGGGCGAGCTGCCTGCTCATGGAGGTCGTGGCCGCGGCCGCTCGCGCCATGCTGCGCACCGGCTCGGCCCGGGCCGGCTCGCGCGGCGGCGGCGCGGGCGGCGGCACCGGCGCCGGACGGGGGTTCTCCTGGACGGCTTCGAGGTTCGGCCGGCCATCGGGGGCCGCGGCCGGCCGGGGCGGTGTGGGCGATGAGGGCGGCTTCGGCCGGGCCCGCCGGTCGGTGGTCCACCTGGGCGGGTCGACCGCCATGGTGGCGCTGGCCGCGAGGTCGAGCGCACCGCCGTGGCCAGGGACGCGCTGGAGCACCGCGGCGCACTGCTCGAGGGCGTCGGCATGCCGGCCCGCCTTGAGCAGCAGCAGGCCCAGGTGCAGCCGAAGCGGCACGTTGTCCGGAGAGGCAGCTACCGCCGCTTCGAGCCCTTCGAGAAGCTCCGGATCCACGACCATGCCGGACAGTATGGCAAAGCCGGGAACGCAAGCCGACACCCACTTCATCGCCCGTTCGGGGGTCGCTCCCACGCCCGTGGCCAGCGCGCCCGAGCCGGCATCCCGCGGCCGGTCCCCCGAGGGGAAGGCCCGGTCCCCGAGGGGAATGCCCGGCCCGCTGGCATCATTGCATCTACAGAGCAACGAGTCGTGGACCCGGTGCAGGATTCAGTAGCAGCGCAGTGCCCCTTCACGGGGTCCCTCGCACAGCCGAGGGGAGGAGAACGTGACTTCAATTCGGCTCGTCAGCGCGCCGTTCGCGGGCGCGGAGCAGCCGTCGGACCTCGGGCCGAGCGATCAGGAGGCCCTCGACGCCTACTCGACGGTGGTCACCACCGTGGCCGAGCGCGTCACCCCTTCGGTGGCGAGCCTCCGCGTCCGCAGGCGGGTGCGCGGCGGCTACGAGGCCCAGGGGTCCGGGTCGGCGGTGGCGATCACGCCGGACGGGTATCTGACCACTTCCGCCCACGTCGTCGAGGGGGCGGACCGCGGCACGGCCTCGATGGCCGACGGCCGTGAGCTGCCGTTCGAGGTCGTCGGACGCGATCCACTATCGGATATCGCCGTCATCCGGACCAGCGGCGCCGACCTTCAGCCGGTCGTCCTCGGCGACGCGGACAAGCTGAGGGTCGGCCAGCTGGTGGTCGCCGTCGGCAACCCGATGGGCCTGGCAGGCTCGGTGACCGCCGGCGTGGTCAGTGCGCTGGGACGGTCGTTCGCCACCTCCAACGGGCGCGACGCCCGGATGGTTGAGAACGTGATCCAGACCGACGCCGCCCTGAACCCCGGCAACTCCGGCGGCGCGCTGGTCGACGGACGCGGCCGGATCGTCGGCATCAACACCGCCGTGGCGGGCGTCGGCCTCGGGCTGGCCATCCCGATCAACGAGACGACACGCCGGATCATCGCCGCGCTGATGCGCGAGGGCCGCTTCCGCCGCGCCTTCTTCGGCATCGCCGGCGGCCGGCGCCCGCTGCCGCCCCGGGTCGCCAAGGCGGTCCAGCGCACGGCCGGTCTCGAGGTCGTCGAGGTCATCCCCGGCAGCCCCGCGGAGCGGGGCGGGATCCGGAGGGAGGACCTCGTGGTCGAGGTCGACACCCAGCCGATCACCGACTCGGGTGACCTCCAGCGGCTGATGGTCACCGAGGCGATCGGCCGCCCGGTCCCGGTGCGGATCTTCCGCAACGGCGAGATGGTCAATCTGACGGTGGTCCCCAGCGAGCTGAGGAGCTGAGCGGCGGCGTCGCTCACCCCAGCCGAGACGCGTCGCCTGGCGCCGCTGGCGCGATCGCTGGCGAGGATGGCCGTCCCAGGACCACCCCGCCTCGAGGTCGTCAGCGGCGCCATCGACCGCGGCGAGACCGCCGGCCTGCTCGCCGGCAGCTTCAACCCGATCACCCGCGCGCACACGGCGCTGGCGGCCGCGGCGCACCGGTCGGGTCTCGACCGGGTGGTCCTGGCGATGGCGCCGGTCAGCCTCGACAAGGAGGGCGTCGAGCGGGCCCACCCGGTCGACCGGCTGGACTGGACGCTGTCGTGGGCGCGGCGTCTCCCGTGGGCGGTGGTGGCCGTCTCCAGCCATCCGCTGCTGGTCGACATGGTCGAGTCGCTCCGGCGCCTGACCGCCGCCGAGGTGGCGCTGCTGGTCGGCGCCGACAAGGCCGAGCAGCTGGTCGACCCGAGGTACTACCAGGACCTCGATGCCGCCATGGCGCGCCTCGACCGCGCGGCGTCGGTGCTGGTCGCCGAGCGCGCCGGATACGCCGGGTCCGCGACGTGGGCCGCGCGGCTGCGATCGGCGCCGCTCCGCACGCCGGAGTGGATGGCCTCGCGGTCGTCGACCCAGGCGCGCGAGGCCGCCCGGCGGGGCGATCCGCTCGATGCGCTGGTGCCGAACGTGGTCGCGCGCGGAATACGCCGCACCCGCGCCTACGACGAGGACGCCAAGCCGTACCTCGAACGGGCCTACCAGCTCGATAGCCTGGTCGCGGCCGCGGGCTAGCCGGCGCCCTCATGCCAACGGACTAGGGTCGGTAGTCCACCAGGCCGTTCACCAGGGCGTTCACCAGGCCGTTCACCAGGGCGTTCACTTGGGCGGCAGGTCCGGAACGGGAGAGGAACACAAGAGGGCCCCCGCGCTATCCGGGGGGGCCAAGACAGCGCGCGGGGCCTCGTTGGTGATGATACTGCCTTTTCCACCGCTTTTGTTGAGCAACGGGCCAATCCCTCAGAGATGCGTAGCTGAACGTAGTACCTACTATGGAAAGATTCGCACGTTTGGGTCCCGACGACGGGCTCCCGGCCGGTTCGGGGACACGCATCCCAGGGTCCCGCGCAAGTTATCCACAGTCTGAGAACCCACTGCCCGTCGCGCTCGGATCCGTGGCATCGTGGAGGCATGGAGCACACGACGCTCATCCATCGCCCCGCCCTCAACCGGCCGTTCCTGGTCGCGGCCTTCGAGGGCTGGAACGATGCTGGCGTGGCGGCCAGTACCGCGCTCGGCTTCGTTGCCGACTCCCTCGGGGCCGAGACCTTTGCCAGCATCGACCCTGAGGAGTTCTACGACTTCCAGGTGTCGCGTCCCATGGTCCAGCTCGACGACGACGACAGCCGCCGAATCCAGTGGCCGTCCGTGGAGTTCCAGGCGGTGCGTATGCCAGGCAGCCCGCATGACCTCATCCTGCTCCGCGGGCACGAGCCGAACATGCGCTGGCGCACCTTCACACGCGAGATCCTCGAGCTGACCGAGACGCTCGGAGTCGAGATGCTCATCACCGTCGGAGCGCTGCTCGCCGACGTGCCCCACACACGGCCGGTCCACGTGATGGGCTCGACCGGCGATCCCGACCTCGCCAAGGAGCTGTCCCTGCCCGCGTCGCATTACGAGGGACCCACCGGCATCCTCGGCGTGCTGAGCGAGGCGGCGCTGGGGTCGGCGATCCCCGCGGTCAGCCTCTGGGCGGCCCTGCCCCACTACGTGCAGGCGCCGAACCCGCGCGCGGCGCTCGCCCTGGTCGAGCGGCTCAGCAGCCTGCTGTCGCTGCCGCTGGACATCAGCGCGCTCGCCGAGGAGACAGCCCAGTTCGACGCGACCATGGCGGACATCGTCTCCGACGACCCCGAGCTGGCCGGCTACGTGCAGCGGCTCGAATCACAGGCCGACGACCAGGACCCCGACGAGGAGCCCTCGCTGGCGGACCTGCCGCCCGAGCAGTTCGTGGCCGAGGTGGAGCAGTTCCTGCGCGACCACCCTGGGGGCAACCGGAGCTGAGGGCGTGGGGTCGATAGCGGCCCGCCGCGGCGGCGGCGGGCCGTCCAACCTCACCTCAACGCAGGTCGTCTAAGTCTGCTGGGGCAAGGTGCGTACGTTGGTCGCCTGGAGGCCCTTGGGGCCCTGGGTGACGTCGAACTCCACCATCTGCCCCTCGTCGAGCGACCGGTACCCATCCGCTTGGATGGCGGAGTAGTGCACGAACACGTCCTCGTCGCCGTCCGGTCGGGCGATGAACCCGTATCCCTTATCTGGGTTGAACCATTTGACGACCCCAATGGTCACGAAACTCTGTCCCCCCCTTCACGTGCAAGACCTATCGATAACCGGGCGCGACGCCCGGCGGCAGGGACAGCTCGAACCGTACTGCGACGGAGCCTGCGCCGCTGCTTCCGGGGATGCTAACACCGGGTCACTCATGTCAATACCCTCAATGTGCAGTAGGATTCACAATCGTCTCGGACATGGACGCGTAACTCGGCAAATCGCGTCGTGTGCAGGCAGGATGGAGAAGAGTCACGGGCGCAGCGCGAAGGAGGCAGCACCTCGATGGACCCTGTCACGCCGTCGGTTGGGTGGGCGGTCACCCACCTGTACTTCCGGGTGCACGCGGGCCGGTCGCACGATCTCGGCCAGAGCGGCAAGGAGCTGGTCAGCGCCCTCGAGCAGTTCGAGGCCGCACCCGACCACCAGGTGCTGTGCAGCTCCGTGCTCGGGCTCAAGGCCGACCTCGGCGTGATGGCGCTCGGTCCCGAGCTGTCGAGGCACGACGCGCTGGCCCGCGCGCTCGGCGCCATGCCGGCGCTCGAGCCGGTCTACTCGTTCTTCTCCCTGACCGAGGCCTCGGAGTACATGGAGACCCTCGAGGACGTGCGCGCGCGGCTGGAGGCGCAGGGCGTCCACGACGAGGTCGAGGAGCGGCTCGCCAAGGCCGGGGAGCGCATCGCCAAGATGCGCGAGGACCGCTTGCACCCCCGCCTGCCGCGGCCGTCCCTGCTGGCCTTCTACCCGATGAGCAAGGCGCGCGACCCCGACGCGAACTGGTACAGGCTGCCGTTCGAGGAGCGCCGCGAGCTGATGGGTGGCCACGGCAAGGTCGGCCGGCGCTACACCGGCCGCGTCCTTCAGCTCATCACCGGCGCGACCGGTCTCGACGACTACGAGTGGGGCGTGACCCTGCTGGCGGACGACCTCGCCGTCATCAAGGAGATCGTCTACGAGATGCGCTTCGACGAGGTCACCGCCAGCTACGGACGCTTCGGGCCGTTCTGGGTCGGCCTCACCTGCTCCATCGCCGAGCTGCCCAAGCGACTCGGGCTGGTCGGGTAGCCCGCTCACCTTGCCCGAGTCGCCGGCCCCTCCCAGCGGCTAGCGCTCAGGTCGTCGTCGAGACCGTCGAGAGCGGGATCGTGGTCGGTGCCCCCGTGGTCGGCGGTGAGGTCGAGGGCGGGCTGGTTATGGTCGGCTCCGGCCCTGTCGACGGCGGACTGGTTATGGTCGGCTCCGGCCCTGTCGTGGGCGGGCTGGTCTGGGCGCTCCAGACGTGCCACCAGAAGGTGATCGGCTGGTTGGCGATGGGAGCACCCGAGGCGGCAATGGCGCGGAGACGGAACGTGCTGGCGGTCGGGCTGTCCGCCAGCGTCTGGCCGATGGTCCAGGTGCCGCCGATCGGCGACCTCCCGGTCACCTGGATCTCACCGGGGACCGTGCCCAGCCCGTGCGTGACCGTGCAGTAACCGCTGGCGTCGGTCGTGCACGACCCCATCCCGCCCTTGTCAGCCGGCGGCGCTCCCTGCGCCGACGCCTGGAGGACGGCCAATCCGGCCAATCCGATGACCAGCACCAGCGTGGCGCTCAACCCGATGACCTGCAGCCTGTTCCTCAAGTGACGCTCCTTCCCTCGGCGGCGGTGCCAGCACGATCGACAACGCCCGCGGGGCGTTTCGTCGGCCCTCCGGGCATCTCCCGGAGCATCTCTCACGAGATTCTCACATAACCCAGGGACACCTAGATCACGCCGAGGGACCAGCAGCCCCGACCGCAACCGAAAAGGGCAAGACGGTTCGCGGAGGTTGGGGAGATTGGGCAGCCTATCGGTACGCAAGACTTCGGAGTGTTAGCCCAGCGTGGCGAGGGTATATTGCTGGCTGGCGCGATAGCGCCGGTCGCCGGACTCTCCGTCCGGACCGCCGCCGGCCACCGGCTCGCCGGCCCGATGATGGGCCCGACGGGTGGAAGTGTCCCCCTGCCGAGCTCCGGTCTCCCCCGGCGCATGCATCCGGACGAGTGATTCGATGGACCCCAAGAAGTGCACCCAGGACGTTTTCTACCACTCACCCCGCCTGGTGAGCGAGCACGCCATCAAATTGCATGGCGCGACATTCACCGGTGAGGAGGCGCACCGCGCCGATCACCGGTTCTCCGCCGCGGTCAAGCAGAATATGGAACTGCGACAAGGGGCCGCGTACAAGATCAGCCACCTCCTGGTGTTCGATCATTTCCACGACGAGCGCGGGTACGCGGTGGTCCAATATTTCCCGGCGCGGCCTCCACGACGCCACGAGGAGAATGGCCATGCGCCGCTATGCTGACCCGTGGTCGACAGGGCCGCCCAGCTTCGACCTGTCGGACCGCCTGAACGACCAGGCTGCCATCCGGTACCAGGACCTGGCCGCCGGCGTCGAGCCGGTCGAGATCACTGCCGACGCGCTCGACCAGCCGGTGAGCTGGTCACGGACGCAGGACCGGCCGGTCCGTCTGCGCGAGCTGATGGCCGCCCATTACCCCGCGAGCGCGCGCCGCTTCTCGCTGGAGCCGTCCGTGGACGATCCCGCCGAGCCGCTGCGGGTGACGCGGCTCAGCGATCAGGAATTCCTCAAGGTCACGCTGGCGCGGCTGGAACACGGGATCCACGATTTCGCGGACCTGCCCGGCGTGGTATTCGCCAGGTACCCGCTCCAGCTGCTCACGAACGAGCTGGAATTGGAGACGATCGAGGGCGCGCAGATCGTCGGAATGATCGCCCAGCGCCTCGCCCTTCTGGAGACACGGCTGGCGGCCGACCGGGTGCATCTCGCCCCCGGCCGGCCGTCGTAGGTCGATTGGTTCGTTAGCGAGCCGGTTCCTCGACCCGCGCTCTGGGACCGATCCGTCCGGTCCGGTAGCCCTCCAGCGCGCCCTCGGCCGTGCTGACGTTGGCGAGCCCGACGGGCACCAGCGCCTTGAACCCGGCCTTGGCGAACAGGAAGATCCAGGTCACCAGCACGAACGGCGCGGTCAGCGCCGGCATGCCGATGGGCCCGAGGAAGGTGCTCAGGCTGGCGAAGACCAGCGCGGCGACCAGCGCCCCGAACAGCGCGTAGATCGCCGACCTCCAGGTCAGCACGAAGAACACCCCGCCGAGCGCGATCCCGGCCAGCACGGAGTTGAAGCCGTAGAGGCCGTGGAACACCGAGACGCCGCTCGCGCCCATGGTCCAAGCGGTCAGCGCGCCCAGCGCGGAGGCGAGCAACGCGAACAGCGCCGAGAACCGCGAGTTGACGAAGATCGCGAACAGGAAGATCACGCCGGTCGCCAGCTTGTCCTGGAACATGACCTCGCCGATGCCCCGGAACAGGGCGTTGGTCATGTTGACCGGCGTGAGGCCGACCGCTCCAGTGCCGGTGGCCGCCTCACGGAGTGCCGTGTGCGGCAGCATCTTCAGTTCCGGCACCGCCGGTGCGATCAGCGTGCTGATCGGCCGCAGGTTGGCGAACAACAACACCGAGAACAGCAGCAGCCACGCTGACAGCACGAACGGTGCGGTCAGCGCGGGCATGTCCCAGACGGCGAAGAGGGTCGCGAGCGCCATCATCGCGATCGTCGACAGAATCCCGCCGAGGATCACGTAGCCGATCAGCAGTCCGTTGTAGTTGAGGAAGAATGCCAGCCCGATCCCGACCAGGATGCCGTTGAAGCCGAACAGGCCGTTGCGGATCAGGGCGCGGTCCACCCCGAGCAGGTAGGCCGCGAAGGTGCTGGTGGCCAGGCCGAGGAGGCCGAACCCACCCAGCTTGCTCGAGTTGACGAAGATGCCCGCGAGGAAGATCAGCCCGGTGAGCGGGTTGTTCTGGAACATCACCTGGCCGGTGCCTCGCAGCAACGTGTCGACGATGGTCACGACTGGGTTTTCGGCAGCCAGGTTGGACCATGCTTCCGCCACGCGTCGTGGTGCCGCTGCCGTCATGGCCCTGCGCTCCTTCCGCCGGGCATCCCCGCAATGCACACGCAGATGCCCGGCTCGAGGTCATTTCATCGCCTAGATTTATCGCCTCACGAGGTCACAGCCGCCTTTCCCCGGTTGGCCTTCCTTGGGCCCTCGGCGGTGGGCCGGATGTCGAAGTCGAAGATCGCCGTTGGCAGGTAGAGCGTGCAGCAAGCGTTCGGGATGTCGACGATCCCGCTGATGCGCCCCTCGAGCGGTGCCGAGCCGAGCAGCAGGTAGGCCTGCTCGCCCGAGTAGCCCCAGGTCTTCAGGTATTCGATCGCGTTCAGGCAGGCGCGCCGGTAGGCGAGGGTCGCGTCCATGTAGAGGTTGGTGTCGGTGTCGTGGTCGACGGACACGCCGACGAACGAGATGAACTCGCTGTACCTGGGCTCCATGCGGCCCGGCATGAAGATCGGGTTGGTGCTGACCCCGTACTTCGACATGCCGTCCTTGATGAGGTCGACACCGAAGTCGATGAAGCCGCCCATCTCGATCGCGCCGCAGAAGGTGATCTCGCCGTCGCCCTGGCTGAAGTGCAGGTCACCGCCTGACAGCTTGGCGCCGGGCACGTACACCGGGTACAGCACCCGCGCGCCGCGGGTGAAGTTCTTGATGTCGTGATTTCCGCCGTTCTCGCGGGCCGGCACCGTGCGGGCGCCCTCGCGCCCGACCTTGGCCAGGTCCGATCCGGTGAGCCTTCCCGCCAGCGAGCTCTGCTCCAGCGGAGGCAGCGCCAGCGGCGGGACCCGGTCCGGATTGGTCGCGATCAGCGCGCGCTCGCGGTCGTTCCAGCGCGCGAGCAGCTCGGCGGACGGAGCGGTGCCGAACAGCCCCGGGTGGGTGATGCCGGTGTAGCGGACCCCGGGGAGGTGCCTGGAGGTGGCTTCGTTGCCGTGGAAGTCCCAGATCGCCTTGTAGGCGTCCGGGAAGTAGTCGGTCAGGAACCCGCCGGCGTTGGTCTTGGCGAAGATGCCGGTGTAGCCCCAGCCCTGCCCAGGCGCCGGCCCGACCTCCTGCGGCACCGGGCCGAGGTCGAGGATGTCGACGACCAGCAGGTCCCCCGGCTCGGCGCCCTGCACCTCGATGGGACCGCTGAGCATGTGTGCGACCGTCAGGTCGACGTCGCGGACGTCGTTTGCCGAGTCGTTGTTGCCGAGCTGCGCATCCGTCCACTCGCGGCACTCCACCCGGAACTCGTTTCCCGGGCGGACGAACGCGACTGACGGAACGTCAGGATGCCACCGGTTGTGTCCTGGCGGGTCCTGATCGCGCATCGACTTCGACTGATCGACGTGAAAGACAACTTCAGGCATTCCAAGCCCCCCTTGGATGCTCGTGGACGAGTTGCCGGCTACCGCTTTTCTGGACAGCCCTGCTCAGCCCGGCGGCCGGGCAGATGCGGCAGATGCGGCGGATGCGCTACGGACTCTAGAGTTTGGGCAGGCGCGCTCGGACTTCCGGAGAGCTGGCGGCACTTCCCGGACGGGCGGGACGAGCCTTCGGCGGAACGCGGTTGACGACCTCCGGCTGGTCCCGGGACGCCTCCTCGCGCGCGAACATCGCGGCGAGTCGGTCCGGGGTCCGATAGGTCATCGGCACGGAGAACACCCGGCGACTCTCGCGACCGCAGGTCGGGCACCTGGCGGATTCGGGGGCCGTGCCCATCGGCATCGACCGGTCGAAGGTGCCGCAGTCGCTGCAGCGGTACTCGTAGATGGCCACTTGCTGGTTCCTCCCGCGACACGTTGCTGCTGTGGTGGAGGCATCGGCCAGAACCCGAGTCTCTGCCCGGGACATGGTCGAGTCAAGGGCGCCACGCCATCGTGAGCGATCTGTGTCCGCACGGACTACAGAAGCCATGTCAGGCCATGCGATGTCGTATCGGTCGCTAAGGCAACGACTCGCCGGCGCCGCTCGGTCCTCCGTAGAATGTCGGCCATGCGCCCTACTGCCGGCGATGCCGGCTTCGCTCGGACCGCACCATCCCACCGCTGGACCGAGTCGAACGAGACGCTCGGAGGATCCATGATTCGCAAGTCCACGCTGGTCGCGCTCGCCGTGGCCCTGGTCGCGGTGGCGCTGATCGCCGGGTCCCCGGCCCTGGCGATCACCGGGGGCAGCCCGGACACCGTCCACAAGGCTGTCGGCGTCGTCCGCTTCACCACCGCCGAGGGTCGCTTCCGCTGCTCCGGCACGCTGATCGCTCCGTCCGTCGTGCTCACCGCCGGCCACTGCACCGAGGGGCCGGCAACCAACGTCTTCGTCTCGTTCGACGACGCACTTCAGCCCGACCCGCTCGCGCCCGGGATCAGCCCGGCCGAGCGGGCGGCCCGCGAAGCGCACTACATCACCGGCACCGCCCACCCCGACCCGGGCTGGACCGGAAAGCTCAGCGTCTCCAAGCAGCACGACCAGGGCGTCGTGGTCCTGAGCGCTCCCGCCGCCTCGAAGTGGCCGGGCATCACCCCCGCGCCGCTGGCTCCGGTGGGTTTCCTCGACCGTAACCAGGGCCAGCTCAAGAACGAGACCTTCACACTCGTCGGCTACGGGATCGACATCGGCGCCAAGAAGTCCCAGATCATCGTCCAGGAGCGGCGCTCGACCACCTCGTACCTCAAGAACGTTCAGGACGAGGTCGTGGTCTTCCAGACCAACGAGAACGACTCCAAGGCCGGTGGCGGGTCCTGCTTCGGTGACTCCGGTGGCCCCGTGTTCCTCGACGGCTTCGTCCTCGGCGACGACTCGTACGGCAACTCGCTCAGCTGCAACGCGACCGGGGGCTACCAGCGCGCCGACACCGCGTACTCGCGCGCGTTCCTCGACAGCTTCCTGGGGTCGTAGAA
>JBEDUQ010000345.1:0-3742 GCA_040414855.1 Actinomycetota bacterium | reverse complement strand
ACAAGCTCGCCGGCCCGGCGTTCGACGCCGCCTTCCACGGCTCGACACGGCAGGACGACTACCGCTGGGGACGGCTGCACCTGCTCACGCTCGACCACCCGCTGGGCGGGCCGTTCAGCGTGCCGCCTGGGTTCGGCCGCTTCCCGCAGCCGCTGGCCGACCGCACCGGCATCCCCACCGACGGCGGGATGAGCACGGTCGACGCGGCCAGTCACAACGCCCGCGCGGCGACCGCCGAGGGGTTCAGGTTCGGCAGCGGTCCGGCGAACCGCTACGTCAGCTCGGCGACCCGCAAGGGCGTCGACGCCCGCACCAGCCTGCCCGGAGGCACCAGCGCGCTGCCGACCAGCCCGTTCTACCTGAACCTGCTGCCGCTCTGGCTGACCGACGACAGCATCCCGCTGCGGCTCGGATGAGCGCGAGATCCTGTTATGGACTGATCAGTCAGCTAGGGTTAGTTTGAATCTATCGCCCCAATAGTGCAGTATCCCCCGTCGCATCCTGGCAATGCGAAGCGCGCCGGCAAAGCGGCCGGCGCGAAAGGGGATTCATGCGCGTGTACCAGCCCGGAAGGGTTTCGAGGAGCTTGCGGCTGCGGGCAGCCGGCCTCGGCACCATCGTGACCGCGGTGCTGCTGCTCCAGAGCGTCACCATCGACAACGGTCCCGCCAAGGCTCTGCCGCAGCGGGAGCGGGAGCTGAACGAGAGCGGGGCATGGTGTTGGTTCGGCGACCCACGTGCCCTCTACTACCAGGGCGCGCACCGCCGCACCTACGTCGGCTGGGTCAACAACGCCGGCGACATCCAGGTCGCCAGCTACGACCACGACACCGGCGCCCGCGTGGTGGCCAATGTCAAGGAGCGCTTCCAGGTCGACGACCACGCGAGCCCCTCCCTGATGGCGCTCCCCGACGGCCATATCCTGGTGTTCTGGTCGGCGCACAGCGGCCGCGGGATGTTCTACCGGCGCAGCAGCCGGCCGGAGGACATCTCGTCATGGGATCCTGAGCAGCAGATGCCGACCAACACGCCGGGCCCGTGGGGCTATACCTACCCGAACCCGGTGCAGCTCTCGGCGGAGGCGAACCGCATCTGGCTGTTCTGGCGCGGGGGCAACTTCAACCCGAGCTTCTCGACCTCGGACGACGGCGCCACCACCTGGACACCGGCCCAGACGCTGATCAGCGTTCCCGGCCAGCGCCCCTACGTGAAGGTCGCCAGCAACGGGACGGACACCATCCACTTCGCCTTCACGGAGGCGCATCCCCGCAACCTCAAAACCAGCATCTACTACGCCAGCTATCGCGCGGGCTCCTTCCGCCGCGCCAACGGCGCGGTGATCAAGCCGGTGAGCGGCCTGCCGTTCACGCCGGCTCAGGCGGACAAGGTCTACGACTCCGCCAAGCACGGCGGGGTCAAGGCGTGGGTCCACGACGTGGCGTTCGACCAGGCCGGCCGCCCGATCGTGGTGTTCGCCACCTTCCCGACCGCGAAGGACCATCGCTACCACTACGCACGCTGGACCGGCACCGCATGGGCCGACCACGAGTTCGCCACCGCGGGCGGGAGCATGAGCGAGGACCCGGTGGAGCCCAACTACTCCGGTGGCGTGACGCTCGACCACGCCAATCCCACGCGCGTGTACGTGTCCAGGCAGATCAACGGGCATTTCGAGATCCAGGTCCACCGCACCACCGACGGCGGGCACACCTGGATCAGGCGGGTCGTGACCTCCGCCTCCGGCCGCGGCAACTACCGGCCGATCAACCCCAGGGGCGAGCCGGGCGCCGACATGGACATCGTCTGGATGCGGGGCGGCTATCCCGGGTACTCCGCCTACCAGACCGCGATCGACGTGGAGGCGCTGGCCCGTGACGTGTCCAGTCCGGCGGTGACCGCGCTCGGCGCCGGGCAGCTCGAGGTGCTCGCCACCAACGGCGCGACGGGCACGGGCAACCTGCTCCACAAGTCCCGCGCCGGCACCTGGAGCGGCTGGGAGGACACCGGCGCCGGACCGTCCGGCGACCAGCTCTCCACTCCCACCACCGCATCCTCCGCGCCCGGCCGGCTCGACGTGTTCGCGGTCGACCAGCGCACCGGGCACCTGCTGCAGCGGAACAACCAGGGTGGCGTCTGGAGCGGTTGGGAGGACCGGGGCGCGGGTCCGGGCGGGCACCGCGTGGCCTCGCCGGCGGCGGCGTCATGGGCCCCTGGTCGGCTCGACGTGGTGGCACGGGACACGGTCAACGGCGACCTGCTCCACTGGTCGTTCGACGGCGCCTGGCACGGCCCGGTGCGCGCCTTGGGGACGGCCGGTGGCGCGTACGTTCCCGCCATGGCCTCCTGGGGACCGGGCCGGCTCGACGTGTTCACCATCGACAGCAGGCACCTGCTCAGCCACGCGTACTTCACCGGCCGCTGGAACGGCTGGCAGTCGCTCGGCGCGGGCCCGGGCGGCGCTCCCTATCACGCTCCGGCCGCCGTGGCATCGTGGGGCTCACGGCGCCTGGACGTGTTCGCGGCGACCGGCGACGGTCACGCGCTCGCCCACAAGTGGTTCAGCGGAACCGCCTGGCTCGGTCCGGAGAAGATCGCCGCCGGCACCGGTCCGGACCGGCTCCAGCTCTCCGGGCTTTCCGCCGCCTCCTCGGGCGTGAAGCGCCTGGACCTGTTCAGCACCGACGCCCGGAGTCATGGGCTGCTCCACAGCTGGTATGACGGAAGCTGGCAAGGGCCCGAGCATCTCGACTTCACCGGTCCGACGGCCGCCGTCGCCGCCGACCTGAGCCCGCGGGCCGCGCCGATTCCGGTCGACCCGCGCATCAAGAGCCTGGGCGACGACTGAGCGACAACCGAGGGTGCGGCCGCTTCCGGGCAACGTCGGGGCGGCCGCGCCCGAGGTCGCGGTCGCGTCGGGCGACGGTCGCGGTCGCCTCGGGGCGACGTCCGGGCGGCTGTGCCCCCTATTCCTGGCCGGTGGCCACCGGGCGGGAGGGGTCGGTGATCCACTCGCTCCAGGAGCCCGGATACAGGGCCGCGCCGAAGCCGGCCAGCTCCAGGGCGAGGACCTCGTGGGCCGCGACCACCCCCGATCCGCAGTAGGCCCCGACCGCGACGTCGTCGCGGACGCCGAGCGCGGCGAAGCGGGCCCGCAGCTCGCGCGGCGGCAGCAGGTGCCCGTCGCTGAGCAGGTTGGCGAGCGCCGGGGCGCTGCGGGCTCCGGGGATGTGCCCGGCGACCGGGTCGACCGGCTCCACCTCGCCGCGGTGGCGCTCCACCGCGCGGGCGTCCAGCAGCACGCCATCGCGGGCGACCTCGGCGGCGCCGGCGGCGTCCAGCGTCGGCAGGTTGCCCGGGTGCGCGTGGAAGTCGCCGGGCTCGGGCGTGGGGACCTCGCCGGTCGTCACCTCGTACCCGCGCGCCACCCAGCCCTCGTAGCCGCCGTCGAGCACCCGCACGTTCAGGTGGCCGTGGTAGCCGAGCAGCCACCACGCCCGGGCGGCGCTGGTCGTGTCGCGCTGGTCGTAGACGACCACCTCGCTGTCGTCCCGGACGCCGAGACGGCGCATGGCCGCCTCGAACACGGCGGGGTCCGGCAGCGGGTGGCGCCCTCGGTCGCCTGGCGGCGCGGCGAGATCGCGGTCGAGGTCGACGAACACCGCCCCGGGCAGGTGCCCGGCGCGGTAGCTGGTGCGCCCGTCCGGCCCACCGAGCTGCCAGCGAACGTCGAGCAGCACCGGCG
>JBEDUQ010000344.1:0-19111 GCA_040414855.1 Actinomycetota bacterium | reverse complement strand
GAGCGCTGGTACACGCCGTGGGGCGGGCCGCCGGCCGTGCGCTCGATGGCCAGGGACCGGGCGGGCAGGCTGCACGTCAACGTGCACGTCGGCGGCATCCCGCGCTCCACCGACGGCGGCGTCACCTGGGAGCCGACCATCGACATCGACGCCGACGTCCACCAGGTGCTCGCCCATCCGCGACTGCCGGACATGGTGCTGGCGGCGACCGCCAGGGGGCTGGCACGCAGCGACGACGGCGGCGACCTGTGGATGGAGCAGGCCGACGGCCTGCACGCCCCGTACAGCCGGGCGGTCGCGGTCGCGGGCGAGACCGTGCTGGTCAGCGCGTCCGAGGGCCCGTCGGGCAGGCGCGCGGCCGTCTACCGCGCCCCGCTGGAGCTCGGCGGCGCGTTCGAGCGCTGCCGCGCCGGGCTGCCCGAGTGGTTCGACGCCAACATCGACACCGGCTGCCTCGCGGCCCTGGGCGAGACGGTGGCCTTCGGCACCGCCGGCGGCTCCCTGTTCATGTCCGAGGACGCCGGCGCGACCTGGGTCGAGCGCGCCACCGGCCTTCCCACGGTCCGCGCGGTCGCCTTCGCCTGAACCGTCGCCTGGTCGCCCGGTCGCCTGGTCGCCTGGTCGCCTGGTCGCCTGGTCGCGCCGCCGAGGTGGGCTCAGTGCGGCAGCCAGGAGACCTTGCCGCGCAGCGCCAGGTAGCCGAGCCCTGCCACGGCGTCGATCAGGAAATGGGCGATCACCAGCGGCATCGTGCGTCCGCGCCGCTGGTAGACGCGCCCGAACAAGAGCCCGAGCGCAACGTTGCCGACAAACCCTCCATACCCCTGGTAGAGGTGGTAGGCGCCGCGCAGCAGCGCGCTCGCCCACAGCGCCCTGCCCTTCGACCAGCCCATCTGGTCGAGCCGGCGCAGCAGGTAGCCGCAGACGATCACCTCTTCCAGCAGCCCGCTGCGGGCGGCCCCGAGCAGCAGCACCGGGATCGTCCACCAGTGTCCCAGCGGCGGCACCGGCACCACCGAGCGGTTGACGCCGAGCTCGACGGCGGCGACGTAGACGCCGAGCCCGACGGCGCCGACGATCGCGGCCAGTGCGGCGCCCCAGGCCAGGTCGGAGACCGGCTCGCGCGCGTCCATGCCGATGCTGGCCGGCGACTCTCCGGAGCGCCCGAGGAAGTGGAACACCAGCAGCACCGGCACCAGCGAGGTGGCGATGTCCAGGAGCTGGTAGATCAGGGCGACGTTGGAGAACAGCGGCGCCGAGACCCCGCGCAGCGGCGCCGACAGCAGGTCGACCAGGGCGTAGAGGGCCGACGCGGCCAGTGACAGGAACAGGACCAGCAGGACCTCGCGCCGCAGCACCGGCCGTGGTGGCAGCCGGGACGGCTCGGGCGGCGGAGTGGCGCGCTCGGGCTGCCCGGCACGGGCGGAAACGTCGGCCATCGCTCAAGCGTACTTCGGTTGCCGGTACAACGGCGTAGGGAGGACGCCCGTGGACAACGGGGGCGGCGGATCGGTCCGATCGGCTACGCTTTGAGAATGGAGCGCGATTTTCTCTCAGCATTGCGTGAGCGGGTGCTCGTCTTCGACGGGGCGATGGGCACGATGCTCCACGCGGCCGACCTGACCCTGGACGACTACCAGGGCAACGAGGGTTGCAGCGAGATCCTCTGCGTCAGCCGGCCCGACGTGGTGCGTGGCATCCACGCCGCCTATCTCGAGGCCGGCGCCGACGTGGTCGAGACGAACTCGTTCGGCGGCACCGCCGTGGTGCTGGCCGAGTACGACCTCGCCGACCGCGTGATCGAGCTGAACCAGGCCGCGGCTCGTCTGGCGAGAGAGGTGGTCGACGGGTTCCAGGCGGACGGCCGCCCCCGCTGGGTGGCCGGCTCGATGGGACCTGGGACCAAGCTCCCGACCCTCGGGCACACCACCTACGACCCGCTGCGGGCCACCTATGGCGACCAGGCGTTCGGCCTTGTCGACGGCGGCGCCGACCTGCTGATCATCGAGACCTGCCAGGACCTGCTCCAGGTCAAAGCCGCGGTCGGCGGCGCCTTCGCAGGCATGCGCAGGGCCGGCCGGCGGGTGCCGCTGATGGTCCAGGTCACGGTCGAGACCACCGGCCAGATGCTGCTCGGCTCCGACATCGCCGCCGCGCTCACCGCGATCGAGCCGCTCGACGCCGACGTGATCGGCATGAACTGCGCAACCGGCCCTGCCGAGATGGGCGAGCACCTGCGCTACCTGTCACAGCACGCCCGCACGCCCCTGTCGTGCCTGCCCAACGCCGGCCTGCCCGAGCTGCGCGACGGCCGCGCCTACTTCCCGCTGTCGCCATCCGAGCTGGCCGAGGCGCACGACCGCTTCGTCGCCGAGTTCGGCGTCAACATCGTCGGCGGCTGCTGCGGCACCACGCCCGAGCACATCCGCCAGGTGGTCGAGGCGGTCGGCGGGCGCCAGCCGGCCCATCGCGAGCCGGTCCACGACCCCGCCGTGGCCAGCCTCTACCAGTCGGTCACGCTGGACCAGGACACCACCTACCTGACCATCGGCGAGCGCTGCAACGCCAACGGCTCGCGCAAGTTCCGCGACCTGATGCTGGCCGGCGACCTCGACGGGCTGGTCGGCATCGCCAAGGAGCAGATCCGCGAGGGCGCGCACGTGCTCGACGTCTGCGTCGACTACGTCGGCCGCGACGGCGTGCCCGACATGGACGTCGTGGTCGAGCGCCTGGCGCAGCAGTCGACCGTGCCGATCATGCTCGACTCGACCCAGGCGGACGTGCTCGAGGCCGGGCTCAAGCGGCTTGGCGGCCGCGCCATCGTCAACTCGATCAACCTCGAGGACGGCGAATCGCGCATGGCGGTCGTCTGCCCGCTCGCCAGGCAGTTCGGCGCGGCGGTGGTGGCCCTGCTGATCGACGAGGAGGGCCAGGCGCGCGACGTCGAGTGGAAGCTGCGGGTCGCGCACCGCATCTACGACCTGGCCGTCGGCAAGTACGGGCTCGCCCCGGATGACCTGCTGTTCGACGCACTGACGTTCCCGCTCGGCTCGGGCCAGGAGGACCTGCGCCGCGACGCGATCGCGACGCTCGAGTCGATCCGGCGGATCAAGGCCGAGCTGCCGGGGGTCCGGACGGTGCTCGGGGTCTCCAACGTCTCGTTCGGGCTCTCGCCCGCCGCCAGGCAGGTGCTCAACTCGGTGTTCCTGCACGAGGCGAGGCAGGCCGGGCTCGACGCGGCGATCGTCTCGCCGGCCAAGATCCTGCCGCTGCACCGCATCGACGAGGAGCAGCGCCAGGTCGCGCTCGACCTCGTCTACGACCGGCGCGAGCCGGGCTATGATCCGCTCCAGCGCTTCATGGCCCTGTTCGAGGGCAAGGAGGCGACCCGCACCGCGGCGGCCGAGGACCTCGCGCAGCTCCCGGTCGACGAGCGGCTCAAGCGCCGGATCATCGACGGCGTCCGGGACGGCCTCGAAGGCGACCTGAACGAGGCGATGCGCTCCCACCCGCCGCTGGAGATCATCAACGACATCCTGCTGGACGGCATGCGGACGGTCGGCGAGCTGTTCGGCGCCGGCGAGATGCAGCTCCCGTTCGTGCTCCAGTCGGCGGAGGTCATGAAGTCGTCGGTGGCGGTGCTGGAACCGCACATGGAGCGCGAGGAGCAGGGCGGCAAGGGCCGGGTGGTGATCGCCACCGTCAAGGGCGACGTCCACGACATCGGCAAGAACCTGGTCGACATCATCCTCACCAACAACGGCTACACAGTCCACAACCTCGGCATCAAGCAGCCGATCTCGGCGATCATCGAAAAGGCCGAGGAGGTCAGGGCCGACGCGATCGGCATGTCCGGCCTGCTGGTCAAGTCCACCGTGGTGATGCGCGAGAACCTCGAGGAGCTGAACGCCCGCGGGCTCGCCACCTACCCGGTGCTGCTCGGTGGGGCGGCGCTGAACCGGACCTACGTCGAGGGCGACCTCCGCGAGCTCTACAAGGGCAGGGTGTTCTACTGCCGTGACGCGTTCGCGGGGCTGCGGATCATGGACCAGCTCCGCACCGAGCGAGAGAGCGGCGTCACACCCGAGCGCGAGGCGCCCCGCGCCCCGCGCGTGGCCAGGACCGTTCCGCGCGGTCCCGCGCCGGCGGCGCCCGAAACCAGCGAGGTCGCCCGCTCCGACGTCCGCACCGACGTGCCGGTGCCGACCGCGCCGTTCCTCGGCGAGGCGCGGGTGGTCAAGGGCATTCCGGTCCGCGAGATCGCCGGCTTCCTGAACGAGTCGGCGCTGTTCCGCGGCCAGTGGCAGCTGCGCCCGTCCGGCGGCAAGGAGGGCTGGGAGCGGCTGCTCGAGACCGAGGCGCGCCCGCGGCTGCGGGCGCTGCTCGACGAGGCGATCGCCGACCAGGTGCTCCAGCCCGCCTTGGTCTACGGCTATTTCCCGTGCAACTCGGACGGCAACGACCTGGTCATCTGGCGCGACGACGGCTCGGAGTGGCTGCGATTCGGCTTCCCGAGGCAGCGGCGCGACCGCAGGCTCTGCATCGCCGACTACTTCCGGCCGGCCGCCTCCGGCGAGCCGGACGTGGTGGCGTTCCAGGTCGTGACCATGGGCCAGACCGCCTCCGAGGCGACCGCCAGGCTGTTCGAGGCCAACCGCTACCGCGAGTACCTGGAGCTGCACGGGGTGACGGTCGAGATGGCCGAGGCGCTGGCCGAGTACTGGCACCAGCGGGTGCGGCAGGAGCTGCGGATCGCCGACGAGGACGCCGACCAGCTCGAAGCGCTGTTCGACCTCGGCTACCGTGGGGCGAGGTACTCGTTCGGGTACCCTGCTTGCCCAGAGCTGGAGCAGCAGTCCAAGATCTTCCAGCTGCTGGACCCGGGTCGGATCGGGGTCGAGCTGTCCGAGGAGTACCAGCTCCATCCGGAGCAGTCGACCTCGGCGATCATCGTCCACCATCCAGAGGCGCTGTATTTCAACGCAAGATGACTTGCCTGCCGGACTGGCCATGCCGGCACCTGGGCATACGGAGAGACGGAACGATCGGAGCGATGCGGGAGCGATGAGTACCGGCCATAGTGGCCCGTCGCGGGCCGATCACACAGTTTCCCCGGGGGACTAGCCAGCCCCGAGAGCCCCCCGGGCCTGCCTCATGAGGAGGTGACCGGGGTGGCTTCACCGAGCGACCAGTTGTTCGTGTCGCGGTTGGCCCGCCTGCCCGTGCGGGCGCCGCGCGGAGAGGTAATCGGCAGGATCGCCGACGTGGTGGTGGCGCGAGCTGCTCCCGGCGCGCCGCCGGTGGTCCTCGGCCTCACCGTCTGGGTGCAGCGGCGGCCGATCTTCATCGGCATGGGGCGCGTCCGCGAGCTGGACTCGAGCGGCGCGACCCTCAGCACCGGCACCGTCAACCTGCGCCCGTTCGAGGTGCGCGAAGGCGAGACGCTGGTCCTCGGCGAGCTGGTCGACTCGACGGTCGTCCACCGCGAGACCGGCCGCGAGTACCGCATCAACGACGTGGCCGTCGGCAAGGTGCGCGAAGGCTGGGTGGTCTGCGCGGTCGACGTGATCGAGCCGGCGACCGGCCTGCGCGCCTGGCGGCGGCCGCGGCACCTGCGGCTGAGCTGGGACATGGTCGCCGGGCTCGAGGCGGGGGAGTCGGCCGAGTCGCGGCTGGCCGCGCTGGCGGACCTGCGACCGGCGGACGTCGCCGCCGCGCTGCTCGCCCTGCCGGCCAAGGCCAGGGAGGACATGGCGTCCGGCCTGGACGACGACCGGCTGGCCGCCACCCTGGAGCAGCTCCCGGAGGAGGTCCAGGCCGGCCTGCTCGCCCGGCTCGACGACGAGCGCGCCGCCGACGTCCTCGAGGCGATGGACCCCGACGACGCCGCCGACCTGCTCGGCGAGATGTCGGAGGCGGACCGCGCCCGGCTGCTGGCGCTGATGGTCCCAGAGGAGGCGGAGCCGATCCGCCGGCTGCTGGTCTACGACGAGGAGACGGCGGGCGGCCTGATGACCACCGAGCCGGTGATCATGCGCGCCGCCGACAGCGTGGCCGAGGCGCTCGCCCGGCTCCGGGACCCGGACCTGCCGCCGGCCCTGGCCGCGCAGGTGTTCGTGGTCCGGCCGCCGACCCAGACGCCGACCGGCCGCTACCTCGGCGTCGCCCACTTCCAGCGGCTCTTGCGCGAGCCGCCGGCCGACCCGCTCGGCTCGGTGATCGACACCGACCTGGACGCGCTCTCGCCGAACCTCCCGACCAGGCGGGTCGCCGAGTACCTGGCCACCTACGACCTGCTGTCCGCGCCGGTCTGCGACGAGCAGACACGGCTGCTCGGCGCGGTGTCGATCGACGACGTGCTCGACCACCTGCTGCCGCCGGCATGGCGGCGCGGCCCGATCAGATCGCGCGGCAACGGCAATGGTGAGATCGGCAACGGCCAGCGCCGCGGCAACGGCGCGGACGGCGGCCCCGAGTCCGTGGAGCGGGTCGGGTGAGCTGGCTCCCGCGCAGGTTGCGCCGCAGGACCCGGGTGACGGCTCCGCGCCGCCGACCGCCGCGCCTGGCGCTCTACTACGACCCGGAGGCGTTCGGGCGCTTCTCCGAGACGATCGCCCGCTACCTGGGCACCGCCAGGTTCCTGGTGTTCCAGACCATCGTGGTGACGGTCTGGATCGTCTGGAACGTGGCGACCAGGCACGCCAACCTCGCCTTCGACACGTATCCGTTCATCC
Source organism: Actinomycetota bacterium (assembly GCA_040414855.1). GTDB lineage: Bacteria > Actinomycetota > CALGFH01 > CALGFH01 > CALGFH01 > DASVXQ01. The sequence continues at coordinate 12,377 of JBEDUQ010000344.1, read as the reverse complement.
TGCTCACCCTGGCGCTGTCGCTCCAGGCGTCGTACGCGGCGCCGCTGATCCTGCTCGCCCAGAACCGGCAGGAGGAGCGCGACCGGCGTGAGATGCTGGAGGACCGCCGCACCAACGCCCGGGCGCTGGCCGACACCGAGTACCTGGCGCGCGAGCTGGCCGCCATCCGGCTCGCGCTCGGTGAGATGCCGACCAGGGACTACCTCAGCGAGGAGCTCGAGCGGATCGGGCGGGAGATCAACGAGGTGCGTGCCCGCCTCGACGGCGGTCCCGACCACGGCGGCGACGACGGCCGGACCGCCGACGCCACCGCCGACTCGCGCGACCGCACCAGGCCTGACGAGGCTTAGAGCGCCGGTCATGTATCGGTGCTGCGCCTCGATGACCTGCGGCGACAGGAGGCGGTGACGGCGCACACCGCGGATGCGTGACCGGCGCTCTAGCGCCCGGGCTCGCGGTCCGGGACCGTCCCGGCAGGCTTGAGGCCCGGGACCGTCCCGGCAGGCTTGAGGCCCGGGACCGCCGGGGCAGGCTCGCGGTCCGGGACCGGCGGCGCGCCGGCCGAGCGGACGTAGTGGCCGGGTGGCGTGCCGACGTGGCGTTTGAACTGCCGGGTGAAATGGGCCTGGTCGTAGAAGCCGACGCCGGCGGCGACCGTGGCGATCGGCTCGCCGGCGAGCAGCCGCCGCCTGGCCTCGTCGATGCGCCTGGCGGTCAGGTACTGGTGCGGCGCGATCGCGAAGGTCCGCGTGAAGCACTTGACCAGATGCGCCGGTGAGGCGCCGAGCACGCCTGAAGCCTGCGCGAGCGTGGTGCCTTCGAAGAGCCGGCCGTCGAGCAGGTCGCGGAGGTCCCGGGCGAGCCGGGCCGCGGGCGGGCCGCCGGCGCTGGACGGCGGCTCACCCAGGTGCGCCCGCAGCCGGTCGCCGACGATCGCCAGTCTCGCCTCCGCCTCCATGGCGTCGTCGGGCTCGCTCAGCGCGCGGTGCAGCGCACCGACCGCACGGAGGAGGCCTGGCTCGCGGACGTCCGGGCGGTCGACCGCCGGACCGATCAGTCGCTCGTCGAGCAGGTCAGTGCCGAGATAGAGCACGCGCTTGTGGAAGCCATGCCCGCTGGCGGGGCGGCCGTCGTGGACGACGTGCGGCGGCAGGATGGTCACCGGGTCGCCGCCCGCGCCGCGGTGGCGGGTCTCGAGGTCGTAGCGGATCCAGCCGTCGTCGACGATGAACACGGTCCATGCGTCGTGTACGTGCGGCGGGTAGGCGTAGTCCACGAAATGGGCGTGGAAGACCTCGTGGACGCCGGCTACCACCGGCTTCCAGGCCCGGACCCACTCCGGCCCGCGCGCGTCGTGCGGCCGGTTCGCCTCGTGCGGCCCGAGCCGCCCGCGACCGGATCGAGACATGGCAAGGATCGTACAAGACCGTGCTCACCAGGATGTTGTCGACTTGCACCCATGATCACGACCATCACCCCACCGGCACCGTGAACCAGCTCCTCGGGCTCTCCGGCTTCGCGCTGGTCGCCTCGATCACCCCGGGGCCGAACAACTCGCTGCTGCTGGCCTCAGGCATCCGGTTCGGGTTCGGCGGCACGGTCCGCCACGTGCTGGGGACCGCGGTGGGCATGGGCGTCCTGCTGTTCGCGATGGCCGCCGGGGTCGGCGCGGTGCTGCTCGCGGTGCCAGGCGCCGACCTCGCGGTCAAGCTGGCCGGCTCCGCCTACCTGCTCTACCTCGCCTTCGGGATCGCCCGCGGGCATGGGGCCGGCGGCGCGGTCGTCTCGCGGCCGCTGGGCGTCCTGGCCGCCGCCGGCTTCCAGTTCGCCAACCCCAAGGCGTGGCTGTTCGGCCTCGCGGCCGCCGGCACCTTCCTGCCTCCCGGCCTCGGGCCGGTGACCGGAGCGCTCGTGGTCGCCGCGACCTGCGTGGCGGTGATCCTGGTCTCCGCGTCCCTCTGGGCCGCCGGCGGCGCCGCCCTCAGCCGGCTGGTCAGCGACGGTCCGGCCCAGCGGAGGATCAACCTGGCGCTCGCGGTGCTGCTGGCGGCATCGGTCGCCTTCATCTGGGTCTAGGGCGGGCAAGGACCCGGACCCTCCGGACCCTCCGGACCCCCCGGAACCACACAGACCCTCTCGGACCGAACCGGACCCACCGGCACCCTCTCGGACCCTGTCGGACCCACCCGGATCCGCGCGGGACCGCCGCCGCTAGCTGGCCACCCGGGCGGTGTGGTCCGCGGCCGAGGCGTCGTCGCGGGGCTGGCAGCGGAAGCGCACCGCGCCGGTCCAAGGGTCGGCGCTCACGAGGCGGGCCAGGCCAGGCCGCTGGGCGGGCTCGGGCCACGCATGCGCCAGCGCCCGGTTGAGAAACCGGGTCGGCGACGAGGCCGACTCGAGCACGAACATGTGGTGCGTGCCGTCGAGCCGGAAGGTGAGGTCGAGCCGGATGCCGCGTCTGGCGAGGTAGCGGCGCGCCAGGTCGTACCGTTGCCGTGACCCGGCAAGGTCCTCGGTCGCCGTCCGGGAGAGCTCCACCACCGCGATGAACCGAGCCATTGATCCTCCAGCTGCTCTGGGCGTGCATACAGCGAAGCGGATTCAGAGCAAGCTGGAAGTGCCGCGGATCACCGCCCGGTTGTGACGTGCGTCACCAGGACCGGAGTATCCGGATGGAAACGACGGATCTGACGAACTCCCCGGTCGTCGGGCTACAGGCCCGGCACATCGGCGACGATCCGCCCGCGAAGGCCGGCGGTCCGGCGGACGCGGTCGCGGAGGCCGACCAGCTCGCCGGCCACGCGGCCGAGGCCCTCGGGCGGCGAGGGGTCGCGCATGGCGCCGTGGAGCAGGTCGAGATGCCGGCCGAGCAGCGCCTCCAGCGGCTCGCCGACGACCGGGTCCGGCCCGATCTCGTGGAGCTGGTCGACCAGCGCCTGATAGCCGCGCTCGACCCTGCGGGCCTCCTCGGCCTGGTCGAGGGTGGCCTCGGCCTCCAGGCGGGCGCACTGGATCACCGCCTCGGCGGCCGGCTGCAGCGCGACCGCCTGGTCTGCGAGGGCGAGCACCGCGTCACGGGTGGAGGGCTCGGCGCTTGCCCAGTCCGCGAGCGATGTCGCTGGCATGCGGTGACTCCTCAGGTGGCCTCGATGGTGGCGATGACCGCGCCGGTCGACACGGTCTGGCCCTCGCTGACCGTGACCCCGGTGACCTTCCCGGCCTGGTGGGCCGTGACGTGGTTCTCCATCTTCATCGCCTCCAGCACCACCAGGGTCTGGCCAGGAGCGACCGTGTCGCCGTCGGCGACCAGCACCTTCACGATCGTGCCCTGCATCGGCGTCTTGACGATCTCCTTGCCCGGCCCGCCCGACTCGGCCCGCGCCCGCTCCAGCGCCTTGGGCGAGCGGGGCGTGCGCTGCCGCTCGGCGACCTTGACCGGCTCCTGCGGGATGATCTCGACGTCGAAGCGCTTGTCCTGGAGCTCGATGACCAGGCGGCGCGGCGGCGGCTTCATCGTCTCCGCGCTCTCGGGCGGCGGCGCCGGCTGGAGCGACGAGAGGTCCATGCTCTCCTCGACCAGCGTGGTCGACACGTCGCCGGCGGCGAACGCCTGGTCGAGCATGGCGAGGCGGTGGAACGGGATGGTGGTGGGCACGCCCTCGATCACGAACTCGTCCAGCGCGCGCACCATCCGCAGGCGGGCCTGGTCGCGGTCCTCGCCCCACACGATGAGCTTGGCGAGCAGCGAGTCGTAGGCCTGCGGCACCGACCAGCCGGCCTTGACGCCGGCGTCGACCCGGATGCCGGGCCCCGACGGCTCGCGCCAGCCGTTGATCGGGCCGGGCGCCGGCATGAAGCGGCTGCCCGGGTCCTCGGCGTTGATCCGCACCTCGATGGCGTGGCCTCGCGGCTCGATGCCGTCGAAGTGCGGCGGGATGCCCTCGCCGGCCGCGACCCGGAGCTGCGCGTGCACCAGGTCGACGCCGGCGGTCAGCTCGGTGACCGGGTGCTCGACCTGGAGCCGGGTGTTCATCTCCAGGAAATAGAAATTCCCCGTGGTCGGCTCGTAGAGGAATTCGATGGTGCCGGCATTCTCGTAGTCGGCCACCCTGGCGATGTCGCAGGCGGCCTTGCCGAGCGCTGACCGGACCTCGTCGGGCAGGCCGGGAGCCGGCGCCTCCTCGACCAGCTTCTGATGGCGCCGCTGGAGCGAGCAGTCGCGCTCGCCCACGAACACCACCTCGCCCTTGCCGTCGGCGATGATCTGCGCCTCCACGTGGCGCGGAGCGTCCAGGTAGCGCTCGACGTAGATCTCGGCGCGCCCGAAGGCGGCCTTGGACTCGCGCCGCGCCGACTCGAGCGCCTCGGCGACCCCCTCGGCGTCCCGGACCACCTTCATGCCACGGCCGCCGCCGCCAAACGCCGCCTTGAGCGCCAGCGGGTAGCCGTGGTCCGCGCCGAAGGCGACCGCCGCCTCCGGCCCGTCGATCGGCTCCAGGGTGCCCGGCACCAGCGGTGCCTTTGCCTGCTCGGCGACGCGCCTGGCGGCGACCTTATCGCCCATCGCCGCGATCGCCGCCGGCTTGGGGCCGACCCAGCGGATGCCGGCGTCCATCACCGCCTGCGCGAAGGCGGCGTTCTCGGCCAGGAAGCCGTAGCCCGGGTGGATCGCGTCGGCGTGCGCCCGCTTGGCGATCTCGACGATCTTGTCGATGTTGAGATAGCTCTTGGCCGGCGCGGCCTCGCCCAGGTGCCAGGCCTCGTCGGCCAGATCGACGTGCAGCGCGTCCCGGTCCGCGTCGGAATAGACCGCGACGGCGCCCAGGCCGAGCTCCCTGCAAGCTCGCAGCACGCGCACCGCGATCTCTCCCCGGTTGGCGACCAGGACCTTCTCCACGTCGTGCCTCCTCGATCGGGCCGCTGGGGCCGGCTGTCGTCAAAGCGTAGCCCAGCGGGCGGGGATCCAAGCAACGTCGTCTCGGTGGCCGAGACGCACGCCGCTCAGCGTTCCTTGTCCCAGCTCTCGCGCAGGCTGTTGGCCCAGCGGCTGCCAGGCGCCCAGGCGCGCAGCCCGATGCCGGGACGGACCGCGGTGGCCCAGGTGCTCGGCTGCTGGGCGTGGTCCCAGGCGATCAGCCGGTCGATCGCCGCGCCGAGCGCCTCGACCTCGTCGCCCTCCGGGGTGCCGCGGAGGATCCGGAAGCGGTGCCCGTCGGGGGAGCGCAGGACTTCGTCGCGGTTCACAGCGGGATGTTCCCGTGCTTGCGTGGCGGCCGCTGCTCTCGCTTGGTGACGCAGATCTCCAGTGCATGGATCAGCCGCGGGCGGGTCGTCTGCGGTTCGATCACGTCGTCGAGGTAGCCACGCTCGGCGGCGATGTAGGGGTTGGCGAAGCGCTCGGTGTACTCGGCGACCAGGTCGTCGCGCTTCGCGTTGGCGTCATCGGCCGCCTCGATCTCCCTCCGGAAGATGATGTTGACCGCCGCCTGCGGGCCCATCACCGCGATCTCCGCGGTCGGCCAGGCGAGGTTGACGTCGGCGCGCAGCGGCTTGGACGCCATCACGTCGTAGGCCCCGCCGTAGGCCTTGCGGGTCACCACCGTCAGCTTGGGCACGGTCGCCTCGGCGTAGGCGTACAGCAGCTTGGCGCCGTGCCGAATGATGCCGCCCCACTCCTGGTTGGTACCGGGCATGAACCCCGGCACGTCAACGAAGCTGACGATCGGCACATTGAAGGCGTCGCAGAAGCGAACGAACCTGGCCCCCTTGACCGAGGCGTTGATGTCGAGCACGCCGGCCAGGTGGAGCGGCTGGTTGCCGACGATGCCGACCGGGCGCCCGTTGAGCCGCGCGAAGCCGACCACGATCGACTCGGCGTGGGCCTGGAGCACCTCGGTGAACTCGCCGTCGTCGACCACGCGCTTGACCACCTCACGCATGTCGTACGGCTGGTTGGGGTTGTCGGGCACCAGGTCGAGCAGGCCGGGGTCCTCGCGCCTGGGGTCGTCGGTCGGCTGCCGCCGCGGCGGGTCCTCCATGTTGTTGGGCGGCAGGAAGCCGAGCACCTGCCGGACGAGGTCGAAGCACTCGTCCTCGTCCTCGGCGGCGAAGTGGGCGGTGCCCGACTTGACGGCGTGGGTCATCGCGCCGCCCAGCTCCTCGAAGGTGACGTCCTCGCCGGTCACCGCCTTCACCACGTCGGGCCCGGTGATGAACATGTACGAGGTTTCCTTGACCATGAAGATGAAGTCGGTGATGGCGGGGGAGTAGACCGCGCCGCCCGCCGACGGCCCCATGATCAGCGAGATCTGCGGCACCACCCCGGACGCCTGCACGTTGCGCCAGAAGATCTCGGCGTAGCCGGAGAGCGCGACCACGCCCTCCTGGATGCGCGCGCCGCCCGAGTCGTTGATGCCGATGCAGGGCACGCCCATCTTCAGCGACAGCTCCTGGAGCTTGCAGATCTTCTCGGCCATGACCTCGCCGAGCGAGCCGCCGAAGACGGTGAAGTCCTGGCTGAACACGCACACCTTGCGGCCGTCGATGGTGCCCCACCCGGTAACCACGCCGTCGGTCGGGATCCGCCTGGCCTCCATCCCGAAGGCATTGCTGCGGTGGACGGCCAGCATGTCGGTCTCGGCGAACGAGCCAGGGTCGAGCAGCGCGTCGATGCGTTCGCGCGCGGTCAGCTTGCCCTTGGCGTGCTGCGTGTCGACCGCCTGCTGCGAGCCGGCGTGGAGTGCCTGCTCCTTGCGCTTGCGGAGCTCGTCGATCCGCTCCTTCATGCTCTTCGGCTGAGTTGGCACCTGAACCTCCTGCCCGGGCAATCGCCGTCACGATCGTACGTCCCGGGCCGCTGTCCCTGGACATGGGCATTGTATGGAGACGTGTAGGCTCGCTGGCGAGCCGGGCGGGCCGGCAACGGGAGGAGCCGGACAGGATGGACGCATACGCTGCGAAATTGCGGGCCGCCCTGCCGCCATTTTTCAACCCGCTCGAGATCGTCGAGCGGGTGCCCACCACTATGGCCCGCGCCGCCGAGCTGGCCGCGGCCGGCGCGCCCGCCGGCACCACCGTGGTCGCCGAGGAGCAGACCGAGGGGCGCGGCCGGCTCGGTCGCAGCTGGGTCGCGCCCCCGGGGACCGGCCTGCTGGTCTCGGTGCTGCTGCGGCCGCCGCTGCTGACGTCGGAGCTGTGGCGGGTCACCTCGCTCGCCGGGGTCGCGCTGGTCGACGCCATCCGCGAGCTGGCGGGCGAGCGGCCGGTCCACCCGCGGGTCGGGCTCAAGTGGCCGAACGACCTGCTGCTGGACGGGAGGAAGGCGGCCGGGCTGCTGGCCGAGGCCGGCGCCGTCGGCGGCCGGCCGGCCTGGGTCGCGCTGGGCATGGGCGTCAACGTCAGCCAGACGCGCGACGACTTCCCCGGCGAGGTGGCCGACCGCGCCACCAGCGTGGCGCTCGCCACCGGCGCGCCGGTCGACCGGGCCGAGCTGCTCGGCGCCTGGGGGCGACGGTTCGAGGAGGGCTATGGGTGCCTGCTGGCGGGCCAGGCGCCGGCGCTGCTGGCCGCCTACCGGGACCGGCTCGAGACGCTCGGCCAGCAGGTCAGGGCCGACCGCCTCGCGGGCGAGCCCGTGGTCGGCACCGCGGTCGAGCTGACCGCGGGCGGCCGTCTGGTGATCCTCACCTCGTCGGGCGCCAGGGTCGAAATCGCCACGGCGGACGTGCAGCATCTGGTCCCGCTACCGGCCCACCCAAACGGAAACGGCCACGCGGTAGGTGATTGAGGCGGAGGCCGGGTCGACCTCGAACGCCTCGACGGTCCACAGCTGCGGCTTGGGTGGCGGCACGAAGGTCAGCGCCCCGGAGAAGGCGCCCCAGGCGGGCGGCGCGGCGCCGAGCACCGCGTAGCCCTGCGAGACGACCTTGCCGGAGGGGTCGCGCATGCGCAGCCCCACCATGCCGCCGGCGACGCGGGCCTGGCCCTTGATCACCACCCGGACGCCCTCGATCGCCGTCTCCGACGCCGGCTGGTCGAGCTGCACGGGTGCGATCCGGACCCGCTGGTCCCGTACCAGCTCCCGGCCGCCGGCGCCGACCCCGAGCAGCCGCGTGACCGGCCTGCCCGCGACGGTCCCGTCCGAGCGGCCCTCGACCTGGACCACCACCCGGCTGATCCCGGGCACCTGGGTCGCCGTCCAGACCAGCGCCTGAACCGGGTAGCCGTCGCCGGCCGAGGCGCCGAGCGCCTTCGCCGACAGGTTCACGGTCGCGGTCGAGCCCGCGACCCTCAGGTCCAGCAGGCGCGTGCCCGCCGGGAACGGAAGGCTGGTGCCGATCGAGCCGGGCGTGCCGGTCAGCAGTTCGCCGACGGCCGCCGTGGCCGCCTCACGCGGGGTCGGCGCCGCCAGCAGCGCGTGCCGCTCGGGCGACAGGTAGCGCGCCCCGCCTTCCTCGCTCAGGAAATAGACCGTCAGGTCCAGCGGCGTCCGCCGCGCGATCCGCGTGGCGGGCTGGTCCACCGCCCGCTCGACCGCGCGCTCCTCGGCCATCCGCTCGGTGGGCCCAGCGTCGGGGGGCCGCATCGCGAGCGTGGAGACCTGGCGGGCGGGCGGCTCGGCGCTGGTCTGGTCGCGCGCCGAGCAGGCGGTTGCGAGCAGTCCGAGCCCCGCGCCCAGCGCGGCAACTCCGCTCGCGATCGTGATCAGTCGGCGTCGCGTCACGGTCCTCACAGCAATTCAGCGGTCACGGCAACCCACTATTGCGTCAACCTCGTATCTGAAGATTGCGAACATGCAACGGTCCGGCCCCAGTCCGGACCCGACCCGAACCTGATCGGCCCGTGCGGCGTAACGGACGCTATATCCACAGGCCGGCCCGGTCCTCTTGAGCTGGCTTCTCGCGCTTGCTAACCTCGCGGCGCTGGTGCCGGAGCGGCTCGGATGCGCCGAACGGCTTGTGTGGCGCGGCGCCGGGGGCCATCCGCGGCACTCGGCCCCGCCGATCGCGAGGAGGTCATCGCGTGCCGTTCCCCCGGCGGCTGCTCGGGGACAACGAGGAGGTCGTCTACGACCTCCGTCCCCACTGGTGGACACTGGTCGCGCCGATCGTGGTCACCGTGATCGTGGTCGCCGCGGCCACGGCGGGCTGGGCGTTCCTGCCCAGCGGCGGCCTCCAGCAGACGGGCCGCCTGGCGATCAGCGGGGTCGGGGTCCTCTGCCTGCTCGTGCTGGTGCTGCCACGCTACCTCCGCTGGGCGACCACGCATTTCGTGCTGACCACCGACCGGCTGATCTTCCGGTCCGGCGTGCTCTCCAAGCTCTCCAAGGAGATCCCGCTGGAGCGGGTCAACGACGTGACCTTCTCGCAGTCGCTGTGGGAGCGGATCATCCGCGCCGGCGACCTGTTCATCGAGTCCGCGGGCGAGCGCGGCCAGTCCGTGTTCCAGGACATGCCCAACCCAGAGGCGGTCCAGGTCGAGATCTACCGCCAGATGGAGGCCAATGGCCTGCGCATGAGCGGCGGAGGGCCGCCCCGCGCCCCCAGCGTCCTCGACGAATTGGAGCGCCTCGCCAACCTCCGCGACCGCGGTGCGGTCACCGACGAGGAGTTCGAGCGCAAGAAGCGCGAGCTCCTCGACCGCCTCTGAAATCCCCACCTGCGCGCCAACCCGCGTTATCCACAGATTCCATTTTCCAGTTGACCCTCCCCATCTCAGCCCGCTACGTTCTTACTGCGCCGTCGACAGACGCGCCAATGGGTTCCCACGGTCTGGGGACCCCACTTGGGCCTCCGGAAGCTTGGAGGCCCTTTTCCTTTGGCGCATCTGGAGGTGGCGCATTGGATCGCTATGGATTGTTCGTCGACGCCGGATATCTCTTCGCCGAAGCCGGCGGGCTCTGCGCGGGGACCAAACGCCGCTCGGAGCTTCGCTGCGACGACGCCGGACTCGTCGAGGAGCTGCGCGCCCTCGCCGGTCGGCACAGCGGCCTGCCGCCGTTGCGGATCTACTGGTACGACGGCGCCAGGGACGCGGTGCCGACCGTGGCGCAGCGGCGGCTCGCCATCCTTCCCGACCTGAAGCTGCGCCTCGGCCGGATTGTCAGGCTGACGCAGAAGGGCGTCGACTCGCTGCTCGTCAGCGACCTGATCACCCTGGCACACGAACGGGCGATCGTGACCGCGTACGTGCTGACCGGCGACGAGGACGTCCGTGAGGGCATCGCGGCGGCGCAGGCGCTCGGCGTGCGGGTCGTGCTGGTCGGGATCGACTCCGGGGTGCCCAACCAGGCGCGCACGCTCGTCCGGGAGGCCGACGAGCTGATCCTGCTCGAAGCGGCGTTCTGGGCGCGGTTCATCGGGCGCGTCGGCGACGCTGGGAAGACCGACGGCGAAGCGGCCGCGTTGACGCGGGCGTCGCGGGTCGCCGCGGGCGTCGCCATGAAGCTGCTGCGCGATCTGCCACCCGAGCGGATCCAGGAGCTGCTCGCGGGGCACCCGGTCATTCCCAGCCGTCTGGACGCGCGGTTGCTCCGGGCCGGCGAGCGGGCGCTCGGGAGCCTGCGGGACCGGCCGGGGGTCAAGGCGGAGCTGCGCGCCGGGTTCTGGCGGGAGCTGCGTTCGGGTCCGCTCGCGGGGACGGGTGGGGCTGTGGACGGACCGAGCCGGCCGGCGGGCGCCACCGGTAGGATCGTGTGAGCAATTTCCGATCGTCGTCCGAGGTGCCACGTGGAGCTGCCACCGTCGATCGGCGTCCGTGAGGTCGGCCCGCGCGACGGGCTCCAGAGCGAGGCGCCGCTGCCGGTCGAGGCGCGCGTCCGGCTGCTGGACGCGCTCTCGGAGACCGGCGTGCGCCGCATCGAGGCGGGCTCCTTCGTCTCGCCCAGGGCGATCCCGGCAATGGCCGGCAGCGACCAGGTGTTCGCGGCCATGCGCCGCGCTCCCGGGGTCACCTACTCGGCGCTGGTCCCCAACCAGCGCGGCGCGGCCGACGCGCTGGCCGCCGGCGCCGACCGGCTTCAGGTCGTGGTCGCCGCCTCGGAGGGCTACAACCGCAGCAACGTGAACCGCACGGTCGCCGAGACCCTCGAGCAGATCGCCGCGGTGCTGCGCCTCGCCGGCGCCACCCCGGTCGACGCCACCATCTCGACGGCCTGGGGCTGCCCCTACGACGGCGACGTGCCGATCGAGCGGGTGGTCGAGCTGGCCAGGACGCTTCTCGGCCACGGCTGCCACTCGATCTCGCTCGGCGACACCACCGGCATGGCGACCCCGACCAGGGTCGAGGCGCTGCTCGACGCGCTCCGCCCGGTGACCACCGCGGTCAACTGCCACTTCCACGAGACCCGCGGCACCGGCCTTGCCAACCTGCTCGCCGCCATGCAGGCCGGCTGCACCGACTTCGACACGGCCATCGGCGGCCTCGGCGGCAGTCCCAACGCCCCGGGCGCCGGCGGCAACGTCGCCAGCGAGGACGTGGTCCACATGGTCGAGGACATGGGCGTGTCGACCGGCATCGACCTCGACCGGCTGCTCGGCGCCGCTCGCATGGCCGGCGAGCTGCTCGACCATCCGCTCCGGAGCCAGCTTCTGGTCGCCGGCCCGGCCCGCCGTCCCGAGGTGGCACGGTGACCGCCGGCGAGGGGCGCGGCGCCGGGCGGCCGTCGCGCCCGGACGGACGGGCGGTGCCGGACCTCGCGGCGCTCACCAAGCACGCCAGGGCCGGCGGCGCCGAGCGCTACCACGCCAAGGCGCGCGAGCAGGGCAAGCTGTTCGTGCGCGAGCGCCTCCGCCGGCTGCTCGACGACGCCGACGCGATGGTCGAGGACGGCCTGCTCGCCAACGCCCTGGCCGGCGACCTTCCGGCGGACGGCGTGGTCACCGGGATCGGCAGGATCGGCGGCCGCGACGTGGCGGTGATGGGCAACGACTCCACCGTCAAGGCGGGCTCGTGGGGAGCCCGCACCGTGGAGAAGATCATCCGCATCGAGGAATACGCCCTGCGCCACGAGCTGCCGATGATCTGGCTGGTCGACTCCGCCGGCGCGCGTATCACCGACCAGGTCGAGATGTTCCCCGGCCGCCGGGGCGCCGGAAAGATCTTCTACAACCAGGTGCGCCTCTCCGGCCGCGTGCCGCAGGTCTGTTGCCTGTTCGGTCCGTCGGCCGCCGGCGGCGCCTACATCCCGGCGTTCTGCGACGTGGTGTTCATGGTCGACGGCAACGCCTCGATGTACCTCGGCTCGCCGCGAATGGCCGAGATGGTGATCGGCGAGCGGACCACCCTCGAGGAGATGGGCGGGGCCGCCATGCACTGCCGCGTCTCGGGCTGCGGCGATCTGCTCTGCGCCGACGAGGACGACGCCATCCAGGCGGCGC
>JBEDUQ010000343.1:0-59581 GCA_040414855.1 Actinomycetota bacterium | reverse complement strand
CGACGGCGTCCTCCTCGCCGGACTTCTCGACCACCGCGCTCGCCAGGATGCGCCCGGCCAACGGGTAGCGCGTGGTCGAGAGCGAGACCGCCACCCGCTGGCTCGCCGCCCGGTAGAGCTTGGCCGGCCGTCCGGCGCCGCGCCCCCTGCGCTGGGTGAGCCGCCGGTACTCGACCGTCAGGAGGCCGGCCTCGGCCATCCGGTCTAGATGGAACGCCGCCAGGCTGCGCGAGATCTCCGCCGCCCGGGCCGCCTCGTCCCTGCCGACCGCGTCGCCGGAGTCGCGAATGTACTGATAGAGACGCCACCGGACCGGCGCGAGCAGCAGCGAAACCGCTCCAAGCCGCTGACTGCCCTGCATCGTCGCCTTTCGACTTGCTTCCGCCCAGACAAGCGTACCGCGCCGGCTTGATTGGGTCGCCCCTCGAGGTCCAGGAGCCGCCGTTCGCCCGTGGCGGATCACCTCCGCCAGCAGCGGAAACCGGCCACAACGGCCGCGGGCGGTGGCATCGTCACGTGGAGCGGTCCGAGCCGGCAGCGCGGGAGGCGAGCATGTCCAACCTGGTCCCAGTCGTCATCGAGCAGACCAGCAGGGGAGAGCGGTCGTTCGACCTCTACTCCCGGCTGCTCAGCGGGCGGATCATCTTCCTCGGCACGCCGGTGGACGACACCAGCGCCAATTTGATCATGGCCCAGCTCCTGCACCTCGAGAGCGAGGACCCGGACAAGGACATCCACCTCTACATCAACTCGCCGGGCGGGTCGGTGACGGCGCTGCTGGGGATCTACGACACCATGCAGTACATCACCTCGGACGTATCCACGACCTGCCTCGGCTTCGCCGCCTCGGCGGCCGCGGTGATCCTGGCCGGCGGGGCGCCCGGCAAGCGCTACGTGCTGCCGCACTCCACGGTGCTGCTGCACCAGCCGCACGGCGGCGCACAGGGCCAGTCGGTCGACATCGACATCCAGGCGCGAGAGATCCTGCGGATGCGCTCGACGGTCGACCAGATCCTGGCGGCCCACACCGGCCAGCCGGTCGAGCGGATCGCCCGCGACACCGACCGGGACTTCATCCTCGACGCCGAGCAGGCGGTGGCCTACGGCGTGGCCGACGAGATCCTCACCTCCCACCGGGTCGTCCCGACGCTCAGCGCGGTTGGCGCCGGGGCGGGCGACCGGGGCCTCGGCGGGTGAGCGCGATGCGCCCGGTGGCTCCACGGGTGCCGGCGCTGACCGACGCGGAGTGCTCGTTCATCGACCACTACCTGGCCATGGTCGACCTGCTCGCGCGGATCAACCCGGCGCGCAGCTCCGGCCGCACCCACACCTGCCTGATCGCGGCGCAGTACCTCGCCGACGAGGCCAAGGCGCTGCTGGAGGCGATCGAGCTGATGTGGGAGCGGGGCGAGCGCGAGATCCACGTCGGCACCCTGACCCAGGCGCTCCGGGCGCTCGACGGCGAGCGCCGCGCCGCCCGGGTCACGATTCCTTCCTGACCCCCCGGGGTCGCGCCAGGGCCTAGCCCGTGCCGACCCGCTCGCGGGGGAGCGGGTCGCCGAGGCCGGCGAGCTCGTCGGGCGGGGCGCGGTCGTCGCGGGCGGCGAGTCCCCAGGCCACCAGGGGTGCGAGCACGGCGACCACGAGCGCCAGCACCCCGATCGGCTCGGCGGCGCCAACGAAGTGCGTGAGCGGGAAGAACCGGTTGTCGTGACGGGTGACGCGGCGGAGGTTGTAGCCGATCGAGCTGCCGTGGAAGCTGTAGAGGTAGGCGTGCATCTGGCGGTCGAGGACCTGTTGGCGCGCGGCGCCGGCGAGCTTCGAGGCGGCCGGCGGGGTCACGGCGGAGGTCCACGCGGCCCCGTAGGGAACCCAGACCGAGAGCAGGCTCACCGCCACGCTGGCCGCCACCAGACCGGCGACCACGGCGGCGGCGACGGCGCGAAGCGGCAGGCGCACCCACGGCAACCGCCAGAAGGGGGAGACGGCGTACACCGCCAGCAGGCTGAGCGGCACGGCGGTCGGCATCAGGAACCGCGGTCCCCAGGTGACGCCGCCGAACCAGGCGCTCCAGCGGGCGTAGAACAGCGGCCGCACCGCCGCGAGCACCACCACCAGCGCGGTGGCGGCCCGGTCACGCCGCCACAGCAGCACCGCGCCCGGGATTGCCAGGATCAGGAACGGGTTGTAGACGAACAGGCTCTTGCCGTGCGAGAGCAGCAGGCCGAAGAGCCCGGTCAGCAACGGCGTGGTGAAGGTGCCGCCGTAGACCTTCGGGATCGGCGAGCCGTCGCGCAGCTCCGCGTACCAGGCGGTCCAGGCGACCGCGAGCAGCACCGGCAGGATCAGACCGACCCACTTCCGCCGCTCGGCCAGCAGTCGGCGCCACGGCACGAACGCCGGCAGGAGCAGCAGGCCGACGCCGACCAGGGCGGCCGAGTCGCTGCGGAACAGCAGCGCGCCGCCGAGGCCGGCGCCTGTGAGCCATGGGCCGCCGGCGGCTCCGGAGCGCCAGCGCAGGACGCCGAGGATCAGCAGCGCGGTGCAGAGCGCGATCCCGGGCTCGCTGAACAGCTCCTGGCTGACCTGGAGGCCCTGCGTGAGCGCGACCGATGCCAACGCTGCGCAGAGCGACCCGCGCCGGCTCCAGGCCAGCTCGCGGCCGATCAGGTAGGTGACCGCCCCGGCGGCGGCCAGCAGCAGGGGGCTCGCCAGCGTCACCACCAGGTCCGGCGCCATGCCGAGCGCCCGCTGGATCAGGTAGAGCGGCAGGATGACCAGCGGCATGCCGATGCCGTAGTGCGAGTAGGGCAGGTTGGCCTTGAAGTCGTCGTCGGCCGGCAGGATGTGCAGCCGTCCGTCGGCGATCGCCCTGGCGGTCGCGTAGGCGATCTTGCCGTCATAGGAGGGCACCCTGCCGCGCTGCACCGCCACGCACAGCGCCAGCAGGCCGAGTGCTACCAGGCCGGCGAGCACCAGATCGCGGCGGTCGATCGATGATCCGTGCCGCGCGGCCGCGGCGGTCATGGCCGGTTCAGCCCGCCCGCTGCTTGTGGTCGGCGCCGCCCTGCCGGTCGGCCGCCGTCTTGGGCTTGGCGGTGCTCCGCCGGGCCGCCGGCTTCTTGCGCTGAGGCTCAGGCTTGGGGACCGACTCCAGGTTGAGCGGCTGCCTCGGCTCCGCCGCGGTGGCCGCGGTGGCCGCCGTGGCCGCCGGAGCCGCCGGAGCCGCCGGAGCCGTTCCCGCGCGCGCCTCGGCGAGGTCGCGCTCGCTCTGCGCGGCCCGGTCCAGCGCCTGGATGGTGGCCTCGCGCAGGGCGTTGACCTGCGCGACCAGCGGGTCGACCTGCCACGCGGTCGCGCGCCGGACGATCCGCTTCAGCAATGAGGCGCCCGGACGCGCCGAGACCGGCTGCGCCAGCCCGATCGGCGGCAGCCGCCGCAGCGGCACGGTCGCCTGTGCCGCGCCGGCGCTCGCCGCGTGGCCGTGCCGCACCGGCAGCCCGCGGGCCCCGTTGGCCCTGCGCACGACCTGGTCCTGGACCCGCTCGCGGAGCCGCTCGCCGCCGTCCGGCCAGGGCTCGTCGGGCGGGGGCGCCGCCTCCTCCCCGCGGTGGTCCCGCGCGCGCCACATCGCCGCCACCAGCCCGGCCTCGTTGACCAGCGTGATCCCCTTGCGCGCGTTGGCCTGGTGGCTGAGCCCGCCGACGTCGGTGGCGATCACCCTGCGGTCGTACAGCAGCGCGCGCTCCAGCACGCCCGAGCTCCAGATGTTCCGGTAGGGCAGCACCACCACGTCGCTGGCGACCAGCCAGCGGTCGAACAGCTCGTCGCTCACGTACTGGTTGTGCAGGTGCGCGCCGGGGGTCGCGTCGACCAGCGCCTGGAGCTCGGCCACATAGGCGAGGTGGTCCGGCTCGTCGACCCTGACCGAGCCGACCACGTGCAGCGAGGCGCCGTGGCCGGCCAGGCCGCTGAAGGCGCGGACCGCCCGGTCGAAGCCCTTGTGCGGCTGGATGAAGCCGATCGCCAGGAAGACCAGCTCGTCCTCGGGGATGCCCAGCGACCGCCGCGCCCGCTCGCGGGTCATCGAGGTGCGGCGGATGAAGTTGGCGCCGTGCTCGGTCACCGAGACCCGGTCCGGACGGCCCCCGAACGCCTTCACGAAGTCGTGCCGCTCGACCTCGGTGTGCAGCACGATCGAGTCGACCCGGCGCCACAGCCGCCGCGCCGCGATCCCGTCCAGCCCGCGCTTTCGTCCGACGCGGTAGTCGATCTCGTGGACGATCACCTCGCTGGAGCGCATCGCCCGCACGGCGGCCAGCAGCGCCAGGCTGACGCCGGCGTGCCGCGAGGGCGTCGACGGCACCGGATAGAACATGTCGGGGTGGAACTGCACGATCACCTTGTCGTAGCCGCGGACCCGGCGGGCCAGCGCCAGCGGCCCGCGCGGCCCCAGCAGGTCGAGGTCGTGATGGGCCGCTGACGGGCCCGGCGACAGCACCTCGACCTCGTGGCCCTGGGCGCGCAGGGCGGCGACCGCCTGAACGGCGTAGGCGGCGATCCCGTCGCGCAATGGGGGATAGGGGGAGACCATCAGGATCCGCAACAGCTCTCGCCTTTCAGCTTTCAGCTCACGGCTTCATGAGGTCCAGGAGGACAGCGCCGCCTCGACCTTGTCGAGCACCGTGTCCCACTGGTAGTTGTCGAGCACGTAGGAGCGCCCCTTGGCCGCCAGCGCGGCGGCCGCGTCCGGCTCCGACGCCAGGAACGCCAGGCACTCCTCGAACTCGAACTCGTCCTCGTACACCAGGCCGGCGCCGGAGCGCTCGCAGTGGTACCGCACGACGTCGGAGCCGCCGTTGGCGATCACCATGGTGCCGGCGAGCCAGGCCTCCATGATCGTGCGGGAGAAGGCTTCGTAGCGGCTCGGCTGGAGGTAGGCGTCGGCCGCCGCGAAGGCGGCGTCACGCTCCGAGTCCGGCAGGAAGCCGAGGTCGATGACGCGGTCGGCGATGGCCGCCGGCGGCCGCACCTCGCCGGTGCCCATGGTCACCAGCTTGAAGGGCAGGCCGCGGCGAACCGTGGCGGCGGCGAGCTGCTCCAGCAGCTGCTCCCAGCCTTTGCCGCCCTCGCGCCGGCCGGCGTAGAGCAGGAAGCGCCCTTCGATCCCGTGGCGCTCGCGGAACCCGTCGGGGTCGTAGCGCTCCGGCACCTCGACGCCGCAGCCGACCAGCTCGTGCGGCGCGGGCTTCCGCACGATCCGGTGGGCCAGCTCGTGCTCGGGCGGGGTCTGGAACAGCAGCCCGCCGACGCCGGAGAACAGCGGCTCGAACAGCTCCAGGTAGGCGTAAGGCTCGTCGTGCAGACAGGTCCACAGCACGCTGCGCTCCGGCGCGACCTGCGAGCAGGCGAAGGTGATCCAGTTGAGGTAGGGGGCGAACACGATCGCGCGGTACTCGGCGGCGTGGTCGAGCAGGTAGTGGAACAGCTCCGGGCAGCGCATCCCGGCGTTGACCCAGCGCTGCTGCTCCTGGAGCCGCAGGGTCGCGCCGCTGTGGATCGCCTGCTCGAGCAGGCCACGCTCGGCGTTGGTCGGGTTGACCGCCGGGAAGCGCCGCACCAGCAGGCCGTCCTCCATGGCCTTGCCGGCCGGCAGCACGTTCTCCCAGGTGTAGTGGTCGAGCGCGCAGGTGGTGAGGATCTCGACCTCCCAGCCGCGCTCGTGCAGGCGCCGCGCCATCTGGTCGAGGACGATCTCGGCCCCGCCGACCATGCCCATGCCGAAGCGGGCGGGGACGAACGCGAGACGGCCCTGGCGGTGGGCTGCCGGGCTCATTGCCGAGCTCATTCCGACACCTCGAACCGCGGCGACAGGTGCAGCACGCCGTCGTCGGTGGCTTCGCTGAAGACCTTGAACGAGACGGCCCGGTCGAGCCGGTGGTACTCGGGGCCGATTTTGGGATGCACCGCAACGGTCACGTAGTACTGACCTTCCACCATCGGGATGCTGTCGAACAGGTACCGCACGCGCCTCCGGTCCGAGATCGGCGCCAGCTCGATCGCCTGGAGCTTCGTGTTGGTGCCGTAGACTAGCAGGTCGAGGTGGTTGGTGATCGCCACGCCCACCTCCCAGTCCTCGGTCGGCTCGTGCGCGAGGACCTCCATCTCGATGCCCAGCGCGTCGCCCGGCACGAAGCGGTCCTTGGGCTTGCCGTCCCCGTCGATCACCATCGTCTTGAGGATCTCGACCCTGCGGTCGCCGTGCTCCGGCTCCTGCCCGGCCTGGACGTTGTAGCGCTCGCGGAAGGCGCGCAGCGCGTCCACCGGGGTGCCGTCGATCACCGTCTCGCCGCGCTCCAGCATGATCACCCGGTCGCAGAGCTGCCGGATCTGGTCGAGCCCGTGGGTCACGAACACGATCGTGCGGCCCTCGCGCTGGAACTGCTTGATGCGCTCCATGCACTTGCGCTGGAAGGGCTCGTCCCCGACCGCAAGGACCTCGTCGACCAGCAGGATGTCGGGGTCGACGTGGACCGCTACCGCGAACGCCAGCCGCACGTACATGCCGCTGGAGTAGAACTTCACCTGGGTGTCGATGAACTGCTCGATCCCCGAGAAGTCGACGATCGCGTCGAAGTAGGCGTCGGTCTGCTTGCGGGTGAGCCCGAGGATCGAGGCGTTCAGGTAGACGTTCTCGCGGCCGGTGAGGTCGCCGTGGAAGCCGGCGCCGAGCTCCAGCAGGGCCGCGAGGCGGCCGCGGCGCTCGACCCAGCCGGCGTCGGGCGTCAGGATCCCGCCGATGATCTTGAGCATGGTGCTCTTGCCCGAGCCGTTCGCGCCGATCAGGCCGAGCGTCTTGGAGGCCTCGAGCTCGAACGAGACCCCCTTGAGCGCCCAGAAGTCCTGCACGTACTTCTTGGACCTGCCCATGGTGACGAGCCGCTCCTTGAGCGACTTGTCCTTGTTGATGGTGAACTTCTTGGCAACGTCGTTCACGCGGATGATCGGGCCGCCCACGGCTAGAGCTCCTGCGCGAAGTTGCCCTGGGCACGCGCGAAGTACCGCTGCGCGAGCCAGAGGAGGAACGAGGACGCCGCGATCACCACCAGCAGCCGCATGGCGATGTCGCCGGTGTAGGTCTGCTGGGTGGTGCCGTCGTTGTAGCTGCCGTAGGCGGCCTGCTGGAAGCCGATCACCACGTTCGCCATGGGGTTGGCCATATAGAGGGTCGCGAGCCAGTCGAGCCCGCGCGCGCCCATCTTGTGCAGCACCGCGCCGACGCCGTAGACGATCGGCGTGAGCCAGAACCACAGCATCAGGATGATCTCGATGAGGTGCTCGAGGTCCCTGAGATAGACGTTGGCCGCGGCCAGGGCGAGGCCACAGGCGGTCGCGAACAGCACCAGCGCGACGAACGCCAGCGGCAGCAGCCAGGGCTGCTCGCCGTGCAGCGGCCCGCCGAACACCAGCACCGCCGCGACCAGCACGACCATCTGCATCCCGAAGTTGACCAGCGCCGCCCCCAGGACCGAGAGCGGCAGCAGCTCGCGCGGGAAGTAGACCTTTTTGATGAGCCCCGCGTTGCCGACCACCGTGCCGGTGCAGCCGCCGACGATGTCGGTGAACAGCGACCAAGCCACCAGCCCCGAGAACAGGTAGATGGGGAACAGCGCGAAGGTGGTCCCGAGGAACTTGCCGATGGCGATGTAGTAGACGGCCAGGAGGAACATCGGCCGCAGGAGCGACCACAGGAACCCGAGCACCGAGTCCTTGTACTTGACCTTCAGCTCCTTGCGGATGAGGTTGCCGAGCAGCTCGCGATACTCGTACACCTCGCGAGCCGACCGGGAGAATCCTCGCCAGAATGGCTCCTTGGGGTTCACCCGCTCCATCGGGAGCCGCTCGATCGCGGCGATCCGCTCGGCGATCGGATCCAGCGGCTGGGCGCCGCCGGACGGTCGGGTGTCAACGCTCATACAGCCTTCAGGGGGTTGGGGGCCACGGGCCGACGTGCCCGCTGGCCTGGGATCGGGTCGTGTGGATGCTACCCGCTGTCGTAGAGCCGTATAGTACCGTGCGCCCGAGGTGAACGGTCGCCGTCAGGGCGTAGAACGGCAGGAGGAGCGCGGAGTGGACGTAGTGGTGTGCGGCGCCCAGAAGCCGTTCGTACGCGGGGGAGCCGAGCTGCACCAGGAGAACCTCGTCGCCGAGATCGCCGCGGCGGGGCACCGCGCCGAGCTGGTCCGCCTGCCGGTCGCCTGGGAGAAGGACCGGCTCTTCGACGCCCCGCTGGCGTGGCGGATGGTCCCGGTCGACGCGGACCTCGTGATCGCGACCAATTTCCCCTCCTATTTCGTGCGCCACCCCCGCAAGGTGGTGTGGCTGTTCCACCAGCACCGCGGCGCCTACGACGCGGCCGACGCGAGCTGGTCCGACTTCGGCCTGGACGACGACGCGATCGAGACCCAGCGCCTGCTCGGCGAGTGGGACAACCGCGCCCTGGAGGAGGCCGAGCGGCTCTACACCACCTCCGGCGTGGTGGCGGCCAGGCTGCGCCGCTTCAACGGGCTGGAGGGCACGCCGCTCTACCACCCGCCGCCGCTGCACGACCAGCTCCACCCTGGGCCGTTCGGGGACTATGTCTTCTGTGCCACCCGGCTGGAGGCCAACAAGCGGCCGCAGCTCATGGTGGACGGCCTGCTCCACGCCCGCCCGGAGGTGCGCTCGGTGATCGCCGGCCGCGGCGAGCTGCTCGGCGAGCTGGAGGCCGGGGTGCGGCGCCACGACCTCGGCGGCCGCGTCGAGCTGCGCGGCTTCGTCAGCGACCAGGAGCTGGTCGATCTCTACGCCGGCGCGCTGGCGGTGGTGTACGCCCCCTCGGACGAGGACTACGGCTACGTGACCCTTCAGGCGTTCCGGGCCGGCAAGCCGGTGATCACCGCCAAGGACTCCGGCGGGGTGCTCGAGTGGGTCACCGACGGGGTCACCGGGCTGGTCACCGACGGCTCGCCCGAGGGCATCGGCGCGGCTATCGACCGGCTCGCCGGCGACCGCGCGCTGGCCGAGCGGATGGGCGCGGCCGGTCTGGCGCGGGTGAAGGACCTGAGCTGGGAGCCGGTGGTCAGGGAGCTGCTCGGCACATGACGCTCCCGCTGTTCGGCCTGGCGCTCGACCGGCGACCCCCGGAGTCGGTGGTCCCGCTGCTGGTGGCGATGTACCGCTGGTCGGTGCCGGCCACGCTGGACCCGGCGGCCGGCGAGCCGGCGGCGATCCTGGCCACGGCCGAGTCGGTCGGGCGCGTGCCAAAGGGGCTGCCGATGGCGCTGTGGACCCGATCGGCCGAGGAGCTGACCTCCAAGGCCGGCGAGCGCGCCGCCGCGATCGTCTCGGACGACCTCGGCGTGGTCGAGCGCGCCGGCGAGCGGGGCGTGCTGGCCGCCACGGGCAACCACGCCCGCGGGCGTCGCCCCATGTCGCCGTTCGTGCGTCAGCGTCTGCGCCGCGCCAGGGGGCTGCCGGAGGTCGCGATCCTGGAGCAGACCGACGACGGCTGGCGCTGGTGCGAGCGGCCCGAGCCGCTCGACGACGAGCTGGTCGCCACCGCGATGGCCTGTGCGTCGGCGGTGACCTGCACCGAGCAGCCGCGGCTGCTGGAGGCGCTGGCCTGGGCCGCGCCGGTGGTCAGCGACCGCGCCGTAGCCAAGCGGGTCGGCGCGGTCGGTGAGACCCATCTGCTGCTCGGGGGCACCCCGCGCAAACGGCTCGAGCTGGCCAGGCGCCTCTCGTCCGATCCGGAGCTGGCGTCGCGGCTGTCGTGGGCCGGCCGCCGGCTGGTCGAGCGACGCCACGACAGCGCCTGGGCCGCCATCCGCCTCGCCGAGCTGCTCGGCCTGCGCCCGTCCCTGCCGGAGGGCGCGTCGGCACGTGCCACGCTGCGCATGAGCGAGCTGGGCACGCCGACCGACGCGAAGATCGCGACCAGGTTCGCGGAGGCCACCGCGCGCGTGGCCGTGACCAAGGTGAGGTGAGACCGTTGGCCCTGCCCGCCGAACTGAGCCCCGAGAAGACCGAGCGACTGCGCGTGCCGGAGGCCGAAGCGTCCGGCCCGCCGGCCGCCACCGCCGGCCCGCCCGTCGCCGCCACCGCCGGGCCGGGAGCCGCCGCCCCGCCCGCCCAGACCCAGCCGGCCCCGCCGCCTGGACCCGCCGCGCCCAGGCGGGGGCCGGTCTACCGGCTCTCCAAGCGCGTCGCCCACACCGTCCTCGGACCGCGGATCAGCGCCAAGGTCCGCCAGCAGCTGCTCCAGCCGCGCGAGACCGCCGCCGAGGCGCTGCGCCGCGGCGAGGCCTCGCTGCGGCGGATCGAGGAGCTGGAGCAGCAGGTCGCCTCGCTCCAGCGGCGCTCGCTGGACGTCGAGCTCGTCGGGGTCGAGGTTCATGCCGCCACGGTGAACCTCGAGCTGCTCAAGGGCGAGGTCAACTCGGTCGAGCGCACCCTCGAGGACCTCGGCATGGCGATCGCGCCGGCCACCGGGCTGGCCGGCGCCGGCGTGCGCCTCAGCGAGCTGCGCGAGCGCGTCAACGGCCTCGACCGGCGCCTGCGCGCGGCGATCTCGGCCACGCTGTCGCAGCCGTCGCCGCCGTCTGCCGAAGCCGGCGCCGGCGAATCTCGGGCGACCGGGCGGACCGAGGCTCCCGCGGCGCCCCCGGAGTCGGCCCTGTTCGACTACGTGGCCTTCGAGCGGCGCTTCCGAGGCGACCCCGAGGCGATCACCGCGCAGATGTCCGAGCGGTATCTCGACCTGCTGGCCGAGAACGCGCCGGTGATCGACATCGGCTGCGGCCGCGGCGAGCTGGTCGAGCTGCTGGCCGCGCGCGGGATCGAGGCGATCGGGGTCGACACCGACCCCTCGATGGTCGCCGAGGCGCGCGAGCGTGGCCTCGACGTCCGGCTGGTCGACGGCGGCGGCTTCCTGCGCGGCCTGGAGCCGGGCTCGATCGGTTCGATCATCGCCACCCACCTGGTCGAGCACATCGACCTGGACGCCCTGGTCGAGCTGCTGGAGCTGGCCGCGACCAGGCTGCGTCCCGGCGGCGTGCTGATCGCCGAGACGCCCAACCCGGCCTCGCTGATCGTGCTCGGCAACTCCTACATCCTCGACCCGACCCACGTGCGGCCGCTGCACCCGTCGCTGCTGGCGTTCCTGTGCGAGGGCGCCGGCTTCCGCGACGTGCGGCTGCGCTTCTACGCGCCCGCGACCGGCTACCACCTGCCGAAGATCACCGACCCGCAGGCGCCGCCGTGGGTCAAGCAGGTCAACGAGGCCTTCGGCAAGCTGAACGAGGTGCTGTTCGGGCCGCAGGAGTACGCGGTGATCGCGCACGCGGCCCCGGCCCTCGCCGAGCCCGAGGCCGAGAAGTCCGAGGAACCCGAGGCCGAGAACTCCGAGGAGGCCGAGGAACCCGAGGCCGAGAACGCCAGGAGCCGCAAGGGACGCAAAGCCCCAAAGGCTCCTGTCGCGAAGGCCAAGGGCGGCGGCTCAGCAGGCCAGTAGCGGCGGGTCGGCCGGCGGTGCCGGGGTCACGGTGCCGCCCTGGCCGACGAGCCCGAGCAGGATGGTGCGCTTGTCGGCGCCGTCGGCGTAGGCCGCCCGGTTCAGGGTCGCGTTCAGGTGCTCGACCTTGACGCAGCTGATCGGCGGCCACTGGGTGCTCGCGGGCACGGCCTCGGCGGGGAGGGTGGCGCGGTCGCTGACCGCGACGTACAGCCGCCGGCCGTGCGCGCTGGCCGCCGCCCGCACCTGGTCGAGCTGCGCCAGGGTCGGCTTGGCGATGCCCGCGACCGGCACCGGGTCGCAGTAGGAGCGCGCGGTCTGCTGGTAGGAGTTGGCGAGCGCCCCGGTCAGCAGCAGCGCCGCGTTCTGGTCCGCGTTCTGGCCGAGGTCGTCGCAGAGGTTGTCGACCTCGACCAGCTGCGGGACGCCGTCGCGGACGGTCGCGACCCTGGCGCTCACGTAAGTGGGGAACAGCACCATCACGCAGGCGAGCGCGAGCGCCACCGCCAGGCCGGCGCGCGAGCGGCGGGCAAGCACCGCCAGCAGGAACGCGGTCGCCAGCAGCAGGCCGGGGATCACCACCGGCAGGTAGCGCCGCATCGCCCAGACCTGGTCGGGGACGATGCTGGGGATGGTGATGTAGAGCAGCGCGGCCGGCAGGAACATCGCCAGCGGCGCCACCACCAGCAGGTCGCCGCGCCGCAGCAGCCAGCGCACGCCGGCGGCCACGCCGAGCACCCCGCCGATCACCGTGACCGGCCCGAAGTACCACCAGAACCACTGCATGGTCTGCTCGGCGTAGCTGCGGGTGCCGTCCAGCGGCAGCTTGTTGGCCTGTTGGAGGAAGGTGATGTAGTGGGTCTGGCTCTCGGGCGCGCCCGGGGTGCGGCCGACGTACCAGAGCGGCCGGCTGGCGGCGAGCGCGGCGAGCGCGACGATCGCCACGGCGCCGGCGGCGGGCAGCCACCTCGCGGTCGCCGCGGCGATCCGCCGCGGCAGCGCGGTCCGCCAGGTCAGCAGCACGCCGATGGCGCCGAGCACGCTGACCCCGATCGCCGCCTTGGCGATCATGCCCAGCTCCGGGCTCAGGTTGTGGAGGTAGTCGGGGCTCAGCTTGACCAGGTTGGCCATGCCCACGACCGCCGGCACCGCGACCCCGGCCAGGAACACGCCGATCTGGGCGGCGGTGCGCCGGCGGGACCCGGGCGGGGCGGTGGCGAGCAGGACCGCGGCCACCATCGGGACCGCCAGCAGGAAGAAGAAGCCGTCGATGCGGGCGAGCACCGCGGCGCCGAGCACCAGCCCGGCCAGCGCGTAGCCGGCGAGCCGGCCGCGGCGCTGCGCCTCCCGCAGCAGCGCCAGGCCTCCGACCAGGAACAGCAGCGTGACCGGCTCGCTGTAGGAGTTGCGGCTGAAGTGCAGCATCGGCAGCGAGACGCCGAGCGTGGTGACCGCGACCAGCGCCCAGAAGCGCCCGGCGTACTGCCTCGCCAATCCATAGAAGGCCAGCAGTGCGGCGCCGGCGATCAGCGGGTTGACCCGCAACAGCAGGCCCTCGCCGCCGATCCAGCCGCCCACCGCCAGCAACCCGGGCAGCAGGTTGCCGAACTGCGGGTGGACGTAGCCCGGGGTGCTGCCGGGGTCGAAGCCGGCTGAGAAGAACGACAGGCCCTTGACCGCCCCGAACACCTCCGGGTGCACCGGGACCGGCAGCGAGCCGTTGTGCACCAGCCACTGCCCGGTGATCGCGTACACGGCCGGGTCCCGGAACACGTCGATGTTCTGGGCCGCGTAGCGGGCGTTGAAGGCCGCGTAGATCAGCGCGGCGAGCACCGCCAGGCCGTCGAGCCAGCGCGGTCCCTCGATCGGCTCGGGGCGCGCCAGTCCCACGCCCCGGGCGGCCAGCAGCGCGGCCACCACGCCCAGCGGCAGCACCAGCACCGGCCGGTAGACGTCGAGCTGGAGCAGCACCATCGCGACCAGCGAGAAGCCGGCGAACAGCGCCGGCACCAGCAGCGGCAGCGACTCGAGCAGCCCGGCCCACTGGGGCGGGGCGGGCGGCGCTGATGCGGATGCTGCTGGCGCCGGGCGCGCAGCCTCGGTGGAGGCCGGGGTGACAGGCGGGGCCGGGGACTCCGGCAGGGGGGGCCGTGACATGCTCGGATGCTATCGCGGACGCCGCGGACGCGCGTGCGCGCCGTGATCTCCATCTCTTACCGCCTGTGCTACGTTGCCCCGCACAGTTGTGGTCTGTCCGGAGTCGCGCGATGACGAGCAAGGTGGTAGACGACGCCCAGGGAGCTGACGACTCCCCAGGCGGGTCCGTGAGCTGGGTGGCGGCAAGGATGCCGACCGCCCTGTGGTGGGCGCTCCTGGAGTTGTTCGTCCTCACCGGGTTCGTGGTCGCGCAGCCGCTGCTCGACGTCGCCGGCAAGGCCCCGGACTTCTTCCTGCTCCACCGCGCCGACCGTGGCGAGATCCTGCTGCTGATCGCGCTGATCCTGGTGGGGCCCGCGCTGGCGCTGTGGCTGCCCGAGGTGGTGGCCTCGCTGATCGCCCGCGAGCGCGGCCGGCGCTACCTGCACCTGGCCATCCTCGCCGGTCTGTTCGCGCTGCTGGCGCTGGAGGCCGGCAAGAAGCTGACGCCGTTGCGGGGCAAGCGGCTCGCGCTCATCGCGCTGATCGTCGGGATCGGCGTGGCCGCTTTGTACCACAGGTGGTCGGGGCTGAAGCTGTGGCTCCGCTACCTGGCGCCGGCGCCGCTGGTGTTCGCACTGCTGTTCGCGACCACCTCCCCGAGCGCCAAGCTGATCCTGCCTAGTCACAAGGACAGCACCGCGGTCGCGGCGCGGGTCGACCCCGGCAAGCCGCTGCCGCCGGTGGTGATGATCTTCTTCGACGAGTTCCCGCTGAACTCGCTGCTCGACGGCAAGGGACAGGTCGACCCGGCCGTGTACCCGAACTTCGCCAAATTCGCGGGCGACGCGACCTGGTACCGCAACGCCACCGGCATCGCGGGGTTCACCCCGACGGCGGTGCCGGCGATGCTGAGCGGCAGGTACCCGACCAGGAACCTGGTCGGCGCCGCCCCGGTGTCGCAGGTCTACCCGGACAACCTGTTCACGATGTTCGGGCACTACTACCACCTCAAGGTCTCCGAGACGGTGACGCAGCTCTGCCCGCCGGCCCAGTGCGGGCAGACCGGCTCGCCCACCGGCTTCAAGGACGTCGCCAAGGAGACCGCCAAGCTCTACAAGGACATCGCCTCGCCGGTCGACGTGCCGGTCGACCCCGCCACCATCGACCAGAACCCCTCCGGCGGGACCACCACGACCAGTACCAAGGACCCGCGCGCGCTGTTCTCCAACCTCGGCCAGGACCAGGCGGCGCGGTTCGAGAAGTTCCTCGGCCAGATCAACGCCGGCGACCCGCAGCCGACCCTGTATTTCCTGCACGTGCTGATGCCGCACGCGCCGTGGAAGCGGCTGCCGGACGGGCGCATCTACGGCGACCCGGTTGGCCGCCCGGTGACCTCCGCCGGCCTGTGGCCCGACGCGGTCACCAAGCTCAACCACGAGCGCCATCTGATGCAGCTCGCCTACACCGACACGCTGGTCGGCAAGCTGCTCGACCGGCTCAAGTCGCAGGGGCTGTACGACAAGGCGCTGGTGGTGATGACCGCCGACCACGGCTCGGGCTTCAGCGCCACCGCCAAGTCGCGCTCGCTGGGCGGCGGCGACGCCCCGACCCTGGTGTGGGTGCCGGTGTTCATCAAGCCGCCCAACCAGACAAAGGGCCGCGTCGACGACCGCAACTGGGAGCAGGTCGACCTGCTCCCGACCGTCTCCGACATCGTCGGCCTGAAGATCCCCTGGAAGGTCGACGGCTTCTCGGAGCTGGGCGAGCCCAAACGCACCCGCACCGAGAAGTGGTGGTACGAGCAACCCGGCGACCGGCGCGTCGTGCCCGGTCCCGAGAATTTCAGGAAGGTGCTGCAGGGCGTCACCGACACGCTGACCAGAGCCCACCAGAACGGCGTCAAGGGCCTGTACCAGTTCGGTGACGCGGCGGACTGGGTCTACAAACCCCTCCAGCAGGTCGGTCAGGTGGAGGACGGCGACGGCTCGGTGACCGCGAAGATGAAGAGCTGGGCCCAGTTCAGGACCGTCAAGCCCGGCTCCAACCCGGTGCAGTCGATCGTGGCCGGTCAGGTGACCTCGGGGACGCCTCCGGCCGGCACGATGATGGTGGTCGCCATCAACGGCATGATCGGCGGCGCCGGAGGTTTCTATCCGCCGCACGAGGGGGAGAAGCCCACAGCGTTCGCGGCGATGGTCCCCGATTCCCTGTTCACGGCCGGCCCTGGCCAGCGCCAGATCCAGATCTACCTCGCCACCAGGACCGGCGCCACGGTGACGTTCCAGCCGGTCGGCCTCTCCTAGCGGGGAACGGCCCGATTCGTGGAGGACGGGATCAGCTTGCCCAGTCAGCGTTTTGCCACCGACGTCGTGCTGATCGGCGGCTGCGGCCATGTGGGGCTGCCGCTCGGCATCGCGCTCGCCGACAGCGGCGCGTCGGTGTGCCTGTACGACCTCAGCGAGCGGTCGGTGAAGCTCGTCAACGACGGCGTGATGCCGTTCGAGGAGCGCGGCGCCGCGCCGGTGCTCGAGCGGGTGGTCGCCGAGCAGCGGCTGCGGGCCACCAGCGACCCGGCGGTGGTCGGAGGCGCCGAGAACGTCGTGGTGGTGATCGGCACGCCGGTCGACGAGCATCTGAACCCCGACCCGCGCGCGATCCCCGCCGCGCTCGGCCTGTGCAGCGCCTACCTGGCCGACGGCCAGCTGCTGGTGCTGCGCAGCACCGTGTACCCGGGCGTCACCGCGCTGGTCGAGCAGATGGTCGCGCGGCTCGGCCGCGACATCGACGTCGCCTTCTGTCCGGAGCGGATCGCCGAGGGCAGGGCGATGGAGGAGCTGTACTCGCTGCCGCAGATCGTCGGCAGCCGCACCGAGCGCGGCCGCGAGCGCGCGAGCCGGCTGTTCGAGCGGCTCACTCCCGCCCTCGTCCACCTGAGCCCCGAAGAGGCCGAGCTGGCCAAGCTGTTCACCAACACCTGGCGGTACATCAAGTTCGCCACCGCCAACCAGCTCTACATGATGGCCAACGACCGCGGCCTCGACTTCGAGCGGATCAGGCAGGCGCTGACCTTCGAGTACCCGCGCGCGGCCGACCTGCCGAAGGCCGGGTTCGCCGCCGGGCCCTGCCTGTTCAAGGACACCATGCAGCTGGCGGCCTTCAGCAACAACAACTTCATGCTCGGCCACACCGCCATGCTGATCAACGAGGGCCTGCCGCTGTACCTAGTGAGCCGTCTCGAGGCACAGCACGACCTGTCGTCGATGACCGTCGGCATCCTCGGCATGGCCTTCAAGGCCGGTTCCGACGACACCCGCTCGAGCCTCAGCTACAAGCTCAGGCGCATCCTCGCCTTCCGCTGCGCCGAGGTGCTGTGCACCGACCCGATGGTGCGGACCGACCCGGCCCTGTTGCCGCTCGACGAGGTGATCGAGCGCTCCGACCTGCTGGTCATCGGCGCGCCCCACGAGGAATACCAGGACCTGCGCACCACCACGCCGATCGTCGACATCTGGAATCTGCTCGGAGAGGGCGTGCGCGTATGACCCCGTGGGTCTCGGTGGTGATCCCCGCCTACAACGAGGGCAGCGGGATCGTGCCGGTGCTGGACCGGGTCTTCGACGCGGTCTCGCTGGAGTGCGAGGTCCTGGTGGTGGTCGACATGCCGGAGGACACCACGGTTCCGGTGGTAGAGAGCTATCCCGTGCAGGAGCCGAGGCTGCGGCTGGTGGTCAACACCTATGGCAGGGGCCCGGCCAACGCGGTCCGCTTCGGGATCGACGCGGCCGCGGCGCCGTGCGTGGTGGTGACCATGGCCGACGGCAGCGACGACCCCCGGCAGATCGACGAGCTTGCGCGGCTGGTCGACCGCGGCGTGGTGGTCGCGGCCGCGTCGCGCTACATGCCCGGCGGCCAGCAGGTCGGCGGACCGAGGTTCAAGAGCATGCTGTCGCGGCTGGCCGGGCGCTCGCTCCAGACCCTCACCCGGATCGGCACGCGGGACGCGACCAACTCGTTCAAGGGCTACTCGACCGAGTTCGTGCGCGAGGTCGGCATCGACAGCCGCTCCGGGTTCGAGATCGGCCTGGAGCTGACCGCCAAGGCGAAGCGCCTGCGGCTCCCGGTCGCCGAGATCCCGACCATCTGGCTGGACCGGCAGCAGGGGCCCTCGAACTTCAAGCTGGCCAGCTGGATCCCCAGCTACCTGCGCTGGTACCGCTTCGCGTTCGGCCCACGCCTGACCCCCGAGGAGCTGCGGGAGCGGGCCAGAAACCACGAGAGCAACGGATGACGAGATGACAAAGGTCCTGGTCAGCGGCTCGTCGGGCTTCATCGGCGGGTACCTCGTGCGGGAGCTGCTCTCGCGCGGCTACGAGGTCGTCGGGGTCGACGACTTCTCCAAGTACGGCCGGGTCGCCCGAAGCTACGACCGGCACCCCGCCTACCGGCTGGTGGAGGGCGACGCCCGCGACCCGCGCCTGCTGGGCGACCTGCTGGCCGACTGCGACCACTTCATCGCCGGCGCGGCCATGATCGGCGGGATCTCGTACTTCCACACCTACGCCTACGACCTGCTCGCCACCAACGAGCGGATCACCGCGGCCTCCTGCGACGCGGCCATCGCCGCGCACCGCGACGGGCGGCTCCAGAAGGTCACCTTCGTCAGCTCGTCGATGGTCTTCGAGTCGGCCGACCGCTGGCCGTCGTATGAGGGCCAGGAGCGCGAGGTGCCCCCGCCGCGGTCGTCGTACGGCTTCCAGAAGCTGGCGGTCGAGTACTGGGCCCGCGCGGCCTGGGACCAGTACCAGCTCCCGTACACGATCGTGCGGCCGTTCAACTGCGTCGGCATCGGCGAGGCCCGCGCCGCCGGCGACGTCGAGGTGCTCAGCGGCAACGTCAAGCTGGCGATGAGCCACGTGGTGCCCGACCTGGTCCAGAAGGTCCTCAAGGGCCAGGACCCGCTGCACGTGCTGGGGGACGGCACCCAGGTGCGCCACTACACCTACGGCGGCGACATCGCCGCCGGGATCGTCACCGCGATGGAGCATCCCGACGCGCGCAACCAGGACTTCAACATCTCCACCGCCAAGGCGACCACCGTGCGCGAGCTCGCCGAGGTGATCTGGCGCAAGATCAAGGGCCCGGAGGTGCCGCTGCGGCTGGTGAGCGACCCGCCCTTCGAGCACGACGTGCAGCGGCGGGTGCCCGCGACCGGGAAGGCGAGGGAGGTCCTCGGCTTCGAGGCGACCACCACCCTCGACGAGATGCTCGACGAGGTCATCCCCTGGATCGAGAAGAGCATCGCCGAGGGCACGATCTGACGAGTTAATCGTCGTCCCGCGCCTCCGAGAGGGCCATCGGGTGCAGGCGCCAGCCGCCCGCGACCTTGGTCGCGAGGTAGAGCGTGATCTGGGGGTGCCCGGGGCCCGCCCGGAGCAGGAAGTCGGGGACCAGCCCGGCGAAGGCGTCCTCCGGCGTCCCCGGCTTCGACGAGTAGAAGCCCGAGGTCGCGCCGACCTGACCGTTGACGGTGTAGACCATCACCGACCCCGGCGGCGGCGTGCCGGAGGTGACCCTCCCCGAGATCAGCGAGGGGATCAGCTTGGCCTTGGGGTCGATGTTCTTGAAGAGGTCCCAGTCCTCGATCCGC
Organism: Actinomycetota bacterium; assembly: GCA_040414855.1. Taxonomy (GTDB): domain Bacteria; phylum Actinomycetota; class CALGFH01; order CALGFH01; family CALGFH01; genus DASVXQ01. Next base: position 40,241 of record JBEDUQ010000343.1, on the reverse strand, counting down.
GCGACGCCTCCGGTCTTGGCCGCCGGCCCGATCGCGGTCGGCGGCTTGTAGACCCAGCCGCCGTGCGGGCCGAACTCGTAGAAGCCCCGATCGCCGTGCTGCTTGGCCTTGACCAGCGTGTCGGTCACCCCTTGCAGCACCTGCTCGAAGTTCGGGGGGCCGGGCCGCACGTGGAGGTCGCCGGGGTGGTTGTAGAAGCGCTTCTCGGTGCGCGCCCTGGCCGGCGCGCCGAGCTGCGAGAAGCCGTCGACCTTCCATGGCACGGTCAGCCCGACCAGGTCGGCGAGGGTCGGGAGCAGGTCGACGTGCTCCCAGTTGCGGTCGTCGATCCTGCCCTGAGCCTGGTGCGGCGCCTTGATCAGGGTCGGCACCCACATGAGCTGCGGCGCGTTGTAGGGGCCGAGCGCCCGGGTGCGATCTCCGCGGGTGAACCCCTGACCGTGGTCGGCGGTCACCAGCATCACCGACTCGTCGTACAGCCCCTCTGACTTGAGCCGGTCGGTCACCGTGCCGAGCAGCCGGTCGGTCCAGGCGAGCTGGAGCAGGTGCTGCTGCTGGTTGAGCTGCTGAAGGCTCGGCGGCCAGACGCCCTTGGTGATCACCGGCGGCAGCTTCGAGCCGGCGTTGTAGGTGTGCCCGTCCGGCAGGTACCTCCATGGCGCATGCGGCAGCAGCAGGTGCAGGAAGTACAGCGTCTGCCGCCGGTCCGCGGCGCTGATCGACTGTACGAACCGCTCGACCCGCTCGACCTGGTCCTGCTTCAAGTTGCCGAAGTAGGCGGTCGGGCCCTTCTTCCTGGCCGCCGCGGCCGCCACCGCCTCCTTGCCCGACGGCCCGGTGTCGAGCTGGGCATCGTTCGGCCAGACGATGCCCTTGTAGAGCCTGGCCGTCTCCGCCCCCATCCGGGTGAGCCCGCGGTCCTTCGCCGGGCCGCCGCAGCTGGCCGGCGGGCAGAGCTGCGTGACGGACTCGAAGACCTTGAGGTCGTAGTCGTGCCCGAACATCGTGAACAGGTTGTCCGGGTAGGCGTGGACGTCCGGCGCCACCGGTTTCAGCTCCGGACCGGGGTAGCGGCCGCGCAGCATGGCCGGGACGGCGTACGGCGTCCAGCCGCCGATGCCGGTCGAGTTCCGGAACCAGGTGGAGTCGGACGCCAGCTCGGCGAAGTTCGGGTAGACCCGGTCGTCGATCCGGCCGGTGCTGTCCAGCAGCGACTGGAGCGGGAACTCGTCGAAGAAGATCATCACCACCGGTGGCAGCTGCCTGCCCGGATGGGTGAGCTTCGGCGCCGGGGTGGCCGCCGCGGGACCGCGCTTGGGCAGGATCAGGCCCGACGTCGGCGAGGTGGTCGCGAACAGCAGCGCGAACACCAGCGGCGCCGGCGCCAGGTAGCGCAGCCACAGCTTCACCCACGACCACCTCTGGTACAGCGCCGCCGCCGCGATCCCGACGACCAGGGCGGCGAGCGCGAGCCGCTTGCCGCGCAGGGGCGTGAGCTGCTTGCCGAGCTCGACCGCGACCAGGCCGAAGAGCCCGGCCAGCGCGGCCGCGTGGGCGAGCACGCGCCAGCGCTCGCCGAGCACCAGCCGCACGGCGACCTCGCCGAGCCAGAGGATCGCGGCCGGGAGCACCAGGATCGCCGCGACCAGCGCCATTATCTGGAGGCGGCCCGCCTGGTAGGAGGCGAAGAAGTCCGGCGCGCCGCCGGTGAGGTCCAGCAGCGGCCTGGCGATCGCGAGGCCGCCCAGCGCGAACAGCTCCACGAACGCCCAACGCAGGACCAGCGGGACGCTCCAGCGGGCGGTCCGCTCGGCGCCCGCCGCGATCACGGGAGCCTCGGGGGGCTCCGCCGCAACCTGGCCGGTCATCGTCGGCGGACACTATCATCACTGGTCAGACCGATGCCGAGTGCCCGTCAAACCGCCGGGATCGAGGTATCCTCGGCTTCAATGCCTGGGCTCTCCCGCCTGTCGACGCTCCGGGAAGCGACCATTGCGCGGATCGACTGGCCGACCGCCACCCCACTCGCCTCGACAGCGTCCTTCCTCCGGCGCCTCCCCTCCGGCGTCGTGGTCGCCGTCTCCACCGGGATGGCGACCTTCATCGTGCTGCTGCTGCGCAACGCCTACGTGTTCAGCGCGAAGATCTACGAGGACAGCGACTTCGCCGCCAACTCGATCCTGGTGAACCAGGCGCAGCACTTCCGGCTGCTGGTCGGCAACTACTCGCGCATCCACTTCAATCATCCCGGCCCGGCGCTGCTGTACGTCGAGGCCGCCGGCAACGCCCTCTTCCACGACCTGCTCGGGCTGGTCCCGACCGCGTACAACGGCGAGCTGCTGGCCGTGTTCGCGCTGAACGCGCTGCTGGCCGCGCTGGTGGTGCGGATCGTCTGGGAGTACCGGCGAACGGCGGCGGCCGCGGCGGTCGCTCTGGCTACGGTCCTGGCGTGGACCGGCGGCCACGTCCCGCTCGGCTCGGCCTGGTTCCCGCACCTCTACTACATGCCGTTCCTGCTGCTCGCGGTCGCCGCCGCGTCGGTCGCCGCCGGCCGGACCAGGGACCTGCCCGCGCTGGTGCTGGCCTCCGGGCTGCTGTTCCACGGGCACGTCGCCTTCGCCATGTTCGTCGGCGTGACCGTGGTGGTCGCGCTCGGGTGCTGGGCGTGGTCGGTGCGCCGGGGCTTTCGCGACGAGCTGACCGGCAACCTTCACGCGCTGGCCGTCGGTGGCGTCCTGCTGTTCCTGTTCCTGCTGCCGATCGTGCTGGAGCTGGTCCTGCACTGGCCGGGCCACTGGCAGCAATACCTCGACTACGTCAACGGCAGGAGCAAGGTCCCGAACAAGCTGCCGGACGCGCTCAGGTACGCCGGCGGCTTCTGGTCACCCGCCGCGGGCTGGGGCGTCGCGCTGGCGCTTTCCGGGGTCGCCTGCGCGGCGCTGGCCGCCACCGACCCCGACCGCGCCAGGCGCCGTTTCCTGCTGCGGCTGCTCGGCGCGGTGGTGCTCGAGTCCGTGCTGTTCGTGGTCTACGCGATTCGCGGGGTCGACGCCCTCCACCAGACCTACATCGGGATCTTCTACGGCGCCGTCCCGCTGGCAATGCTGCTGGCGACCGGGCTGGCGGCCGGACGGCTGGTGGACCTGGCCGGCCGCTTCCGCGTCCCCGCCGCGACCGCGGTGCTCGCGGCCGGCTGCGTGGGCGCCCTGGTCGCCGCAGTCGCCGGGCCGGCGTTCGCCAACGGCTACCGCGGCGATCCCGAGCTGCCGGCCATGGTCGCCGCGCTCAAGGACGCCCCGGCGCGGCAGGGCCGCCCGGTGAGGATCGTGCGCTTCTCCCACGACGCCTGGCCGCAGGTGGCGGGATTCGTGGTCGCCGCCCAGCGCGAGGGGCTGCGCGCCTGCATCGACGGCGACGAGTGGACCTTCATGTTCACGACCGACTACAGCTGCGCGCGGCGCGACGACGCGTCGGGATGGCAGGTCGTCATCCGGCACCAGGGCCAGCCGCAGCCGCCTTCGCGGAGTCGCATCCCGCCGCCGCGCCCGGTGTGGACCGGCACCCGCGTCCAGGTGGTGCCGGTCGGCGCCCACCAGCGCTGGTAGCGCCGGCGAGCGGGGCTGGCGTCCCCGCCGGGGACGATCGGGCCTCGGCGGGACGATCGGGCCCCGGGTGGCCGACTGGAGCGAACCGCTCGGGATCTGGAAACCTGTCCAGCGACAATGGCCGCATCGAGGGCGCCAGGGCAGCCGGGCCGGATCTCCGGCCGGCATGGCGCACTGCGAGGACATCGTGAGCGACATCGTGAGCGAGACCGGCATCCCCAATTTCGACGACTCCCTCGCCGCGGACCTGTGGCGCGCGCGCCGCGACGCCGCCACCGTCGGGACGGCCGGCGAGGTCGGGCTCGACGCCGAGCGCTGCGAGCGGGTGGCAGCCGAGCTGTACCGGGCGGTGGCGTCGGAGGGCGGCCACCAGGTCGCCTGGAAGATCGGCGCGGGCGACGCGGCCGCCCAGGAGCGCTTCGGCACCGACCGGCCCTTCACCGCGCCGGTCTACGACAGCTCGTGCCTGCCCGACGGCGCCTCGCTCCGGCTCTCCGGCCTGGTGGCGCCAAGGCTCGAGGCCGAGATCGGGCTCCGCTTCGACGCCGGCGCCGGCGGCGCGCCGACGGTGCTGCCGTGCATCGAGATCATCGACTGCCGCTTCCCCGGCTGGAAGGTCAAAATTGCCGCCATCCTGGCGGACTTCGGGCTGCAGGCCGCGATGATGTTCGGCCAGCCAGGCACCGCCGCGGACGAGGTCGAGGCGGTGGTGCGGCGCGACGGCCAGGAGGTCGCCACCGGCTCCGGCGCAGTCGCCGGCGCGGTCGCGGTCGTCCGCGGCGCGCTCGGCGACCAGCGGCTGGCCGAGGTGCCGCTGGTCGCCAGCGGCTCGCTGGTCGCCCCGGTGCCGCTGGAGCCGGGCAGTCACGAGGTCGACTTCGGTCAGCTCGGCAGCCTGCGCCTCGAGGTCGTGTCCTGATGGCTGGCCTCCAGGCCCGGTCGCTGCGGGTGGCGGTGCTCGGTGCCGGCCGCATGGGCGCCGGGATCGCCGCCGAGTACGCCGCCGCCGGCCACGCCGTCACCGTCACCACCTCGACCTCGACCGGCGCCGACCAGGCGCTCGAGCGGGTGCGCGGCCAGCTCGAGCTGCTGGGGTCGGCCGCCGAGGTCCGCTGGGCGCCGTCCAGCGCCGAGGCGGCCGTCGGCGCGGACGTGGTGGTGGAATCGCTGCCCGAGCTCGTCGAGCTCAAGGCCGCCGAGCTGGCGGCCGCGCAGGCGGTCGCGCCCGAGGCGATCCTGGCGACCAACACCTCGTCGCTGTCGCTCGCCGCGATCGGCGGCAGCCTCAGCGACCGGGGCCGGCTGCTCGGCGCCCACTACCTGAACCCGCCGCTGGCGTTCCCGGTGGTCGAGCTGGTCAGCGGCCCGGCGACCGACTCCGCGGCGGTCGAGCGGATGGCGAGCATCCTGCGATCGCTCGGCAAGCGGCCGGTGGTGATCCGCGACGTGCCCGGGTTCGTGCTCAACCGGCTTCAGATGGCGCTGCTGCGCGAGGCGGTCGACCTGGTGGACCAGGGCGTGGTGAGCGCCACCGACCTCGACCTGCTGATGCGCGACGGCCTCGGGCGGCGCTGGTCGGCGATCGGGCCGTTCGCGACCGTGGCGATCGGCGGTCCCGCCGTGTTCAGGCGGGTCGCCGAGGGGCTGTACCCGGTGCTGTCGCGCCGCGAGGACCCGCCGGACAGCCTGGACCGCCTCGGTCTCGACGAGCCGGCCGTGGCCGAGCTTCGCGCCGCCCGCGACCGCGCCCTCGGCCAGCCGCCGCGCGGCCACCGGTCGTGACCGGCGGTACCGCGTGGTCAGGATCCGTGCCGCTTCAGGGTGCTGGTGGCGTCGAACCTGTTCGGCGACATCCTGCGCGACCTCGGCTCGGCGCTCGGAGGTAGCATCGGGTGCTCGCCGAGCGCCAACCTGCATCCGGGCAGGCGTCCCAATCTGTCCGAGCCGGTCCACGCAGCGCTCCCGACCTGGCCGGCCGCGGGATCGCCAATCCCGTCGGCGCGGTATGGTCGGCGAGGCCATCGTGCGGGCGATCGAGCCGCCGGCGCGAACGGTATAACCCACCGGCGGCGGCGCGGCCGCCGGACCGCCACGACAGGCGCTGAGGAAGGAGCTGGAGAGAGATGGGGACCGCGAGCAGGACCCGGAACGTCGCCGGGCTGCCGAGCCGGACGCTGTACGAGGGCTACGAGCGGGCGGCGGCCCGTTCGTTCCTGCTGAACATCGGCTACAGCCACGAGGACCTCTCGCGTCCGATCGTGGGCGTCGCGCACGCGTGGACCTCCACGATGCCGTGCAACTTCAACCACCGCGCGCTCGCCGAGCACGTCCAGCGCGGGGTGCGCCAGGGTGGCGGCACCCCGATGGAGTTCAACACCGTCGCGATCTCCGACGGCATCACCATGGGCACCGAGGGCATGAAGGCGTCCCTGGTCAGCCGCGAGGTGATCGCCGACTCGATCGAGCTGGTCGCCCGCGGGCACATGTTCGATGCCCTGGTCACGATCGCGTCCTGCGACAAGACCGTGCCCGCCTCGGCGATGGCGATGGTGCGGGTCGACCGCCCGGCCGTGCTGCTGTACGGCGGCACGATCATGCCCGGCCGCTTCCGCGGGCGCGAGGTCGCCGTCGGCGAGGTGTTCGAGGCGATCGGCGCGGTCGCCGCCGGCGCCATGGACGAGGACGAGCTGGCCGAGCTGGAGGCCGTCGCCTGCCCGGGCGCCGGCGCCTGCGGCGGCCAGTACACCGCCAACACCATGTCGATGACCATGGAGGTCCTCGGCCTGTCGCCGGTCGGGTTCAACTCGATCCCCGCGGTCGACGGCTCCAAGGCCGCGGCCGCCGCCGCGGCCGGCGAGCTGGTCCTCGACGTGCTGGAGGCGGGCCTCACGCCCTCAAGGATCCTGACCAGGACCTCGTTCGAGAACGCGATCGCGGCCGGCGCCGCCTCCGGCGGCTCCACCAACATCGTGCTCCACCTGCTGGCGCTGGCGCGCGAGGCCGGCATCCCGCTGACAATCGACGACGTCGACCGGATCTCGCGGCGCACCCCGCTGCTCTGCGACCTCAAGCCCGGCGGCGCCTACACCGCCTACGACCTCTACGCCGCCGGCGGGATCGCGGTGCTGACCAAGCGCCTCATCGACGCCGGCCTGATCGACGGCTCGGCGATGACGGTCACCGGCAAGACCCTCGGCGAGGCCTGCGAGGCGGTCACCGAGGCCCAGGGTCAGAAGGTGGTCGTGCCGGTCGAGACCCCGCTGCGCGCCGAGGGCGGCCTGGTGGTGCTCAAGGGCAACCTGGCCCCCGAGGGCAGCGTGGTCAAGATCACCGCCCACACGCCCACCACCCACCGCGGCCCCGCGCGGGTGTTCGACCGCGAGGAGGACGCGCTGGCCGCGGTGCTGGCCGGGCAGATCCGGCCGGGCGACACGGTGGTGATCCGCTACGAGGGCCCCAAGGGCGGGCCGGGCATGCGCGAGATGCTCCAGGTCACCGCCGCGATCGTCGGCGCGGGGCTGGGCGACTCGGTGGCCCTGGTCACCGACGGCCGCTTCAGCGGCGCCACCCGCGGGCTGATGGTCGGCCACGTCGCGCCCGAGGCCGCCCTCGGCGGCCCGCTGGCCGCCCTGCGCGACGGCGACGTCGTCACCATGGACGTCGACAGTCGCACGCTGTCGGCCGAGGACGTCGACGTCGAGGAGCGGCTGCGCGACTGGAAGCCCCGCCAGCCGGGGATGCGCGGCGGCGTCTTCGACAAGTACGCCTCGCTGGTCCAGTCGGCCTCGCAGGGCGCGGTGACCACCCCGCTCGGCTCGCCCGAGGACTGAGAGGTCGCTGGCCGGCGGGTCAGTCGCCGAGCGGGACGGTCGCGAGGTCCTCGAAGCGCGGGCTCCGCGGCGAGGAGCGGTCGGCGACCAGCGACAGCGAGCGCGCCGTCCACGACGCCGAGACCGGCACGCCGGCCAGCTCCTTGGGGACCCGTCCCCTGGCCAGTACCACGTCGGCCCGGAACGGCTGGGGGTGGGTGACCGGCACCAGCCGCTCGGTGGCCTCGAAGACCACCGCGCCGAGGTCCTCGAGGCCGCTGACCGCCACGGCGAGCCAGTCCCCGCCGGGCCGGCGCGTCTTCGGCCCGAGCACGCAGTCGACCGCCGGGGCGCCGTCGAGCTCGGCCTCCAGCTCGCCGGCCAGCGGCTCCACTAGCCGCTGGTCCACGTGGCCGAGCGGGCGCACCGTCACCATCCACTGCGCCGGCAGCGACCAGCGCATGCCCGGCAGCTCTGGCCGCTCCAGCGCCGAGAGCACCGCGACCACCTCGGGAGGCGGCCATACCGCCACGAACATCCGCACGGCGCGCTCCTCCCTGTCAGGGCACCAGCAGGTCGACCAGGACCGGCCGGTGGTCGCTGCCGGCGCCTTCGCCCTCGCGGACGGACAGGACGCCGATCGACGGCGACACCAGCACGTGGTCGAGCAGCATCAGCGGCGGCAGCGGGGCGCGGTTCCTCGGCCAGGTCGCCGCCCAGCCGCGACCGGCCCGCTCGTGGGCGTCGTCGAGCCCGCCGGACAGCAGCCGCGCCAGCCGGCGGTGCCAGCGGGTGGCGTTGAAGTCACCGGCCATGATCAGCGGAGAGCGGCGGCCGGCGACCTGTTCGAGCCAGTCGAGCTGCCGCCGCCAGCGCTCCCGCGCGGCCCCGAGCGGCGCCACCGTGTGGACCGAGCAGAGCGCGACCGGGCGGCCGCCGACCTCGACGTCGACCAGGATCATGGTGGCCTCGGCGACTTCGGCGACCTCCGCGCCGCTGAGCGGCAGCCGCGACCACACCCCCATCCCGAAGGCGCCGTTGCTCGGCCGCACGACCGAGTGCTCGTAGTCGTCGAGCACGCCGGAGTGGACGATGCCCTCGCCGCTGCGTGGGCTCAGCTCCTGGAGCAGGACCAGGTCCGGCTTGGCCTCGCGGATCTCCTCCGCGATCGCCGCCGTGTCGGGGTTCCGGAACTGGAGGTTGGCGGTGAACAGCCGCAGCGAGGTCGTGCCGCGCTCGGCCGCGCCCTCGGCGTGGGCCTGGCGCGTGCGGGTTCGGCTGAGCGTCGGCAGCGCGCGGGCGAGGTGGACGGCCGCCAGCCCGGCCGAGACCGAGGCGAGCGCCCGCCGCCGGGTCCCGATGCCGATCGCCAGCGACCCCAGCGCGGGCACCCACAGCAGCGGCGCCAGGCCGTCGGCCATGAGCAGCGCGCTCGACGACTCGTCCAGCCGCGCCATGCGCGCCCCCGCCACCGAGCCCAGCGACCCGGCGACCAGCCATCCCGCCGAAAGGCCCAGCCGCCGCCAGCCGGCGCTCTTTGTCCCGTTTGTGGTGCTTCGTGATCGCATGTGGTGAACAAGCATTGGTGTCATGGTCGTGGAGCCCGATGTCAGACGCTGTCAGAGGGCCCCGGCCATTCAAGCACAGCGCCGCCCGCGGTCCGGGGAGGCCTGGCCCGAGCGGGTCCCTCCCGCCTTGCCGCCGCTTCTCCTCCCCTCGCCGCGGATACTTGAATCTTCAACTAGACTGGCTACAGTGGTGGGGAGGCGTGAACGCACGAGCGAGGAGCGGTCATGGGCAGCGAGGACGTCGAGCGGCGGATGCCGGCCATCTATCTGGGGCACGGGGCGCCGCCGCTGGTGGACGACCAGCTCTGGACCAGCCAGCTGGCCGCCTGGGCCGGCAGGCTGCCGCGACCGCGGGCGGTCCTGATGGTCTCGGCGCACTGGGAGTCGGCACCGCTGACCATCGGCGCGACCGCCGACGCGGTGCCGCTGGTGTACGACTTCGGCGGCTTTCCCGAGCGCTACTACCAGGCCCGCTACCCCTCGCCGGGCGCCCCGGAGCTCGCCGCCAAGGTGCGCGCGCTGATGGCCGACACCGAGCCGGTCGCCGAGCGGCCCGACCGGGGCCTGGACCACGGCGCCTACGTGCCGCTGACGGTCATGTACCCCGAGGCTGACGTGCCGGTGCTCCAGATCTCGATGCCGACGCTCGACCCCGAGCGGCTGCTCGACCTCGGCCGGCGGCTGCGCCCGCTGCGCTACCAGGGCGTGCTGATCGTTGGCAGCGGCTTCCTCACCCACGGCCTGCCGTTTCTGCGGGAGTGGAGGCCGACCGCGCGGCCGGAGGGCTGGTCGCGGGAGTTCGACGCCTGGGCCGAGGACGCGCTGCGGCGCGGCGCCGTCGACGAGCTGCTCGACTTCCGCCACCGCGCCCCCGGTATGCCGTACGCGCACCCGACCGTCGAGCACTTCGCGCCGATTTTCGTGACCCTCGGCGCCTCCGACGACCCCGAAGCCCGCCCGCACCAGGAGATCGACGGCTTCTGGCTCGGCCTGGCCAAGCGCTCGATCGAGGTCAACTGACGGTCCGGGACGCCACCGCCAGACGAGGCTAGGCGCCGAGCTTGGCGGCGAGGTCGATCAGATCGCCCGCGGCCACCTCGGCGTCCGGCCCCGGCTCGAGGTCGGAGGTCTGGCCGGGACCGTGCTCTCTGGGCCGCGCCACGAACGCGGTGCGAAGCCCGAGCGCGGCCGCCGCCTTCAGGTCCGGATTGTGGGCGGCCACCATCATCGCCTGCCCCGGCCGCAGCCCGAGCGCCTCGACGCTGCGCGTGTAGACCTCCGGTCTCGGCTTGTAGGTCCGCGCGAGCTCTGCGCCGAGGACCGCGTCCCAGCTGATCCCGGCGTGCCGCGACAGGCCGACCAGCAGCGCGATGTGCCCGTTGGAGCACGGCGCGATCGTGAAGCGGGCCCGCAGCCGCCGCAGCCCCTCGACCGTGTCCGGCCAGGGGTCCAGCCGGTGCCATGCGAGCGTCAACAGCTCGCGGTCGCGCTCGCCGACCTCGTCCAGGCCGAAGTCCGCCAGCACCCGGTCGAGCGACTCGCGGTGGAGCACGTCCAGGTTGGTCCACTGCCGCCGCCCGCTCCGGACGGTCTCCATCCGCGGCTGGTAGAGCCCGCGCCAGGCGTCGGCGAACGCCGGCCAGTCGACCTCCCCGAGGCCGAGCCGGCGCCCGAGCGCCTCGCCCTGGCTGGCGATGTTGGAGCGCCAGTCGACGCAGGTCCCGAACACGTCGAACAGCAGCGCGACCGGCTCATCCATCGGCCGTCCCTCCGCGTGGCGGCGACCCGGTCACGAGCGGTCACGAGCCGGGAGCGACCGTGCGCTGCATGGTCGGCTCCTCGGCGCCGGGCGCGAAGTCTCTGGCGAGGATCGTGGTCGGCCGGATCACCAGCACCACGCGCACGTCGGCGTCGCGGACCGGCGCGGAGGCGCCGTTGTAGCGCTCCTGGAGCGACCGGTAGAAGGGCGCGCCGGTGTCGTCCTCGACCGACTCGACCACGCCGCGGACCTCCAGGTACCGCTGCGAGTTTTCGGGGTCGACGATCGACAGCGCCACCCTCGGCTCGTGCGCGACGTTGCGGAACTTCTTTCTGGTCCGGGTGTGGCTCATGCGCACCCGGTCGCCGTCCCACCGGAACCACATCGGGTTGGTCTGCACCGAGCCGTCGCTCCGCACCGTCGCGAAATGCGCGATCAGAGGCCGCTCGGTCAGGTCCCGGTGGCTCTCCGGGACGGTCGCCGCCTGGGTGGCACTCGTGGTCAAGGTCGGCCTCCTTGGGGTCTCGGTGATGGGTCGCGGGCCATTGTGGCCCCGTTCAAGGCGCCGCACACCGGCGGTGGGCGTCGTCGGAGAGCCGATCGGCCCCGGACGTTGTTCGCGGCCGGTTGACGGGCCGGAGGTCACATCGTCGAGACCGCCCAGGCGGCGAAGGCCGCCGAGGCCACGCCCGCCGCGACCTTGGCGGGCCGCGGCACGGAGCGCCAAGGCCCCTCGAAGCGGCGGGCGAGGGCCACCAGGACGCCGAGCACGAGCGCGTAGGCGGGGAACCACGCGACCCGGTGGACAGCCCAGCCGAGGCCGTCCGGCCGCTCGAGCAGACCGGCAACCCCGGCCGGCCGCAGCGCCAGGGCCGCTCCGGTCAGCGAGAGCAGCGCGATCTGGTGCCAGCAGAAGATGGTCATCGCGCTGAGGTTGGCCAGCGCGACCCCGGCCCACAGGGCCGGCCGGCGCAGCAGCCGCTCGATCCGGTCGCGCAGCAGGATCGCCAGGCCCGACTGGAGCGAGGCCAGCGCCAGGACCAGCAGGGACGGCGGGTGGGAGTTGACCCTCCCGGCGCCGGGCACACCGACCATGCTGGCCGGGTAGCCGAGCCGGAGCACCAGCAGCAGCCCGAGCGCGCCGCCGCCCGCGGCCAGCAGCCAGGCGCCGGCCCTGGAGATCCGGCCGTGCGCCCAGGCGATCCCGAGCAGGTAGGCGAACGACCAGCCAGGCAGCAGGTTCAGCAGGCCCAGCCAGCCGGGCATCGCCTGGTGCCACGGCCCGTAGCGGAGCAGGTCGACGACCGCGACGATCAGCAGCCCCGGCAGCGCCGCGAACGCGCCGAGCCTCCGGTCGAGCGCCAGGGCGAGCGGGGTCAGCGCGGTGATCACCGCGTAGATGCCGATGAACCAGAGCGGCTGCACCACCATGACGGTCGCCGTGTGCAGCGTCGCCGCGGGCACGCCGGCGACGGCCAGGACCCCCAGTCCGGCGCCGAGGACGGCGGTCGCCGCCACCACCGGACGGCCGAGCCGCAGCAGCCGGGCGCGCACCCAGACGCCGTACGGTTCCCCGCGCGACCGGGACCGCTCCAGGCCGAGCGCGCCGGTGTAGCCGCCCACCAGGAAGAACAGGCCGAGCATCTGGAGCGCCCAGCTCAGCGGCGCCATCGCGGGCAGCGCGGCCAGCGGGCTGGCGCCACGCAGCGCGCCGTCGCCCGACACGGTCAGGGCCATCACCAGGAAGTGGCCGACCACCACGCCGAGGATCGCCAGCGCCCTGAGGCCGTCGATGGCCCGCTTGCGCGTCGTCGGGGTGGCGGCGTCGAGGCGTCTGGCGAAGCCGGCGAGGGTCGCGGGCGGTCGCGCCGGAATGCGGGTGCGGGGTCCAGCGGTCGCGGTGGGGGTGCGGGGTTCAGCGGTCGTAGTCGATTCAGCGGTCGTGGTCAACGAGGGTCACCTCCGATGGGCGGTCGAGCACGATGCGGGCGAGGTTGGCGAGCAGTTCGGTGCCGGGCGCGTAGTAGCCGCCGTGGCCGCGGGCGGTGCCGGTCTGGAGCACGCGGGCGCCGAAGGCAGGGTCGGTCGGGTCGGCGCCGTGGCCGAATGGGCCGACGCGGATGGAGGGCACGAAGCGCATCGGGTCGTCGGGCACCCTGGCCGCCCAGACGCGCGCCGAGGTGTGCAGCGCCGCGGCGGAACCGACGTCCAGGCCGGGCGCGGCCATGGCCACCAGCTCGTCGATCCCGGGAGCGCCGGCGGCGCGCCCGCAAACGACCGCTCCGTAGCTGTGGCAGAGCAGGCTCACGTGGGCGCTGCCCGGCAGGCCGGCGATGAAGCGCCGGAGCGCGACCGCCCCGGCGATCGCCCGCTCCGAGCGCGCCGCCTGGCGGTCGATCCCCTCCGGGGTGTCGTAGCCGAGCCACATCACCACGGCGGTGCTCGCGCCCGGGTCGAGGCGCCTGATCTGGTCGCGCAGGGCGAGCGCGGCGGCGACCGGGTCCGCGCCGTGCCTGGCGCCGGCGGTCATGACGTTCCGGAGCGTCCAGCCGCTGCCCGGGACCAACACCGCCAGGTTCCGCGCCGAGGCGAGGTCGCCGAAGACCTCGATCACGCGGCCGTCGCCGCGAGGGTCGTAGCCGAGCAGCCGGCCCTTCGGCCTGGGACGGCCGGGGCCGCCGGCCGCCTCGACGGCGCGCTGGTTGGCGGCCTCTCGGAGCGTGACCGGCATGCCGTCGAGGTTGCCGACCACGCCGGGGTCGCGGGCGGCGAGCTCGAGGCGCTGCCGCTCGCTGAGCCTGGCGACGAACCTCCGGACCTGCGAGGGCGAGGCCGAGTCGGGGTCGGGCGCGGCGACGCCGGGGGCGACCGCGCCGACGGCGGCGGACCAGCCCGCGGCGCCTGGCGGTCCCGCAACGGCGTGGTGCGGGTCGGCGCCACCCGGCCAGACCGCGCCGAGCGTCCCGACCGAGAGCAGCCCGCTGGCGGTGACGCCGGCGAGCAGGCGGCGAAGTGGAAAGGTCATGGCAGCGGGGTCCTTCCGGCAGGGGCGAGGGCTTGCCGCTCAACCCTGCGCGCCGCCGGCCGCCCGGCCACTGGTCCCAGGACCACGATCGCCGGGCGCGGTCCCCCCGGCCGAAGGTGGTCCTAGCACCACTGAGCACGGGGTCGCCCTCGGTCACAATGGGACCCATGAGCGCGACCTCCAACGCGACCCCGGACCGGGCCGGCGGCGACGACGCCGCCTGGCGGCGGCCGGGGCGGCTCTGGCTGCTCGGGTCCGCGCTCGGGTGGATCGTGCTCGCCGTGGTCGGCCTGGTGCCCCTGTTGCTGGTGTCGGTGACCGCGTTGCTGATCCCGGTCTGGATCGGCCTGCCGCTGGTGCTGTCGTCGTTCGCGCTGGTCCGCGCCTTCGCCGGGGCATCCCGCCGCCGCGCCGCCCGGGTGCTCGGCCGGCCGGTCGAGCACCCCTACCGGCCGGGGGTGCCGGGCGGCCTGTTCGCGCGCCTCAAGCGGGTCGTGCGGGACCCGGCGACCTGGCGCGACCTGGCTTGGCTGGTGGTCAACGCGACCGCCGGCCTGGTGCTCCGCGTGCTGGTGGTGGCCGTGTTCCTGGCGGCGATCGCCGCCTTCGCGCTGCCGCTGATCTGGCCGGCGCTCCCCTCGGTCGACCCGGTCTGGGTCGGGGTGGTGCGGGTCACCGACCAGACCGGCGCGAACCTGGTCGCGGTCGAAGGCGGGCTGGTGCTGGCGCTCTGGTGGCTGTTCACGCCCGCGCTGATGCGTGCCGACGCGACCCTGGCGCGCTGGCTGCTGGCGCCGACCGAGCGCTCACGGCTCACCAGACGGGTCAGCGAGCTCGCCGAGACCCGCGCGGTGAGCGTCGACACCCAGGCGGCGGAGCTGCGCCGCATCGAGCGGGACCTCCACGACGGCGTGCAGGCGCGGCTGGTCGCGCTCGGCATGAGCCTCGGCATGGCCGAGGAGGCGGTCGCCTCCGACCCGGCCGCCGCCAAGGAGCTGCTCGCCGAGGCCAAGCTCGCCACCGGCACCGCCCTGGCCGAGCTGCGCGACGTGGTCAGGGGCATCCACCCGCCGGTGCTCGCCGACCGCGGCCTCGACGGCGCGGTACGGGCGCTCGCGCTGCGAACGCCGGTTCCCACCGAGGTCGAGACTGTACTGGACGGGCGCCTTCCGCCGCCGGTCGAGTCGGCCGCCTACTTCGCCGTCGCCGAGGCGCTCACCAACGTGATCAAGCACAGCCGGGCGAGCCGCTGCTGGGTCCGCATGCGCCAGGAGGCCGGCTCGCTGGACATCGTGGTCGGCGACGACGGCGCGGGCGGCGCCGACCCGGCCAGAGGCAGCGGCCTGGAGGGCATCCGCCGACGGCTCGCGCCCTTCGATGGCACTCTCAACCTCGACAGCCCGCCAGGCGGGCCGACCGTGCTCACCATGGAGCTGCCGTGCGAATCGTCATCGCCGAAGACCTCGCCCTCCTCAGGGACGGCCTGATCCGGCTGCTGACGGCGCACGACTTCGAGGTCGTCGAGGCTGTCGACAACGGGCCGTCGCTGCTGCGGGCGCTGACCAGCCATCGGCCGGACGTCGCCGTGGTCGACGTCCGGCTGCCGCCCAGCTTCACCGACGAGGGGCTCCGCGCCGCGATCGAGGCGCGCCGGCGCGTGCCCGGCCTGCCGGTGCTGGTGCTGTCCCAGTACGTCGAGCCGCTCTACGCCAGCGAGCTGCTGTCCGACCGCAACGGCGGGGTCGGCTACCTGCTCAAGGACCGCGTCTCCAACGTCGGCCAGTTCGTCGACGCGGTCCGTAGGGTCGCCGCCGGCGGCACCGCGATGGACCCGGAGGTGATCGCGCAGCTCCTCGCCAAGCGGTCGAGGAGCCAGCCGCTCGCCCAGCTCACCCCCAGAGAGCGCGAGGTCCTCGGCCTGATGGCCGAGGGCCGCTCCAACGCGGCCATCGCCGCCCGTCTGTTCGTCACCGAGAAGGCCGTCGCCAAGCACACCAACAACATCTTCAGCAAGCTCGGCCTGCCACCCTCCGAGGACGACAACCGGCGAGTCCTGGCGGTGCTCGCATATCTCCAGGCATAACCCCCGGCGACCTCGCGAGACCCGGGTGACCATGGGACGGCGGAACGGGTTTGACCTTGGGGGGCCGTGGGGGGAGCGAGCTCCCCCCACATGGACCGGGGAAAGCCGTTAGGATCCGAAGGCCCGACTGCGGCGAGGATCCTCTTGGGGGTGCGGTAGTGGACACGCGGGACCTCCCTGAGACCAGACCCGACTCGCAGGCCATCGCTGACGCGCCCTCCAGGCAGCAGCCGCCCTGGCGCGGCGTCATTGCGGTGGGCCTCGTGGGGCTCGTGGTCGCGGGGATCCTGCTGGCGGTGCAGTTCGTGCGGCTGGACTCCAACGGGCTCGGCGGCGGGCCGTCGGCGCCGTTCGTCGTCGGCACCACCTGGCGGCTCGACGAGGAGCTGGCAGCCCGCGGCCATGACGTCGTGGTCACGCCGGGACCCGGCTACGATGGCCAGTGGTTCCTCGGGCTCGCCTACGACCCGCTGCTCCGCGGGCACATCGCCGACGGCTTCGACATGCCGCGCTACCGCGCCCGCCGGCCGCTGATGGCGATGGCCGGGTGGCTGCTGGCGGCCGGACAGCCCGAAGCGGTGCCGGTAGCGCTGCTGGCGACCGGGCTGCTGGCGGTCGGCGCCGGCTGCGCGGCGACCGCCAGGCTGCTGGGCCCCGCCGGCCGCTCCCGCTGGTGGGGCCTGGGGTTCGCGCTCATCCCGGGGGTGATCGTCGGGGACATGTTCGGCACCGCCGAGCCGCTCGGGCTGGCGCTGGCCGTTGTCGGGCTCAGCCTGACCCTTGACCGCCGGCTGGTCCCGGCGGCGCTCGCGTTCGCCGCCGCGGGCCTCACCAAGGAGACCTACCTCGGCTTCGCGGCCGCGGCGGCGGTCTGGCTGTTGCTGCGGCCCGACAGCAGGCTTCGCGAGCGGATCAGGGCCGCCGCGACCGTGCTGGTCCCCGGTTCGGTGATCCTGGCCGCGTGGTGGTGGTACGCGGGCGTGATGGTGCCCGCCAGCCCCGGGGACGACGCCGGCCTGGGCGCGGTCGGCGCGCCGCTGGCCGGCTGGGGGCACGCGATCGCGTCCATCGCCGACGGCAGCTACGTCGCCGACGCCCCGGTCGGCCCGATCGGCCCAGCGCTGATGGTCGGCAGCCTGGTCGTCCTGGTGGCCGCGGTGGCGCTCGCGCTGCGGAGGCTGCGCGTGCCGCGGCGGCTGAGCCTGCTGGAGTGGACCGGCCTGGAGATGGGCGTCTACGGGCTGCTGATCGACGGCGGCCTGCTCGGGCGGTTCCTGTCGGCTTCCAGGGCGCTGGCGCCGTGCGTGCTCGGCGCCGCGCTGGCGGTGCTCGCCGCGCTGGCCCTGTCGCGCTCCGGCCAAGTCCGCCATCATGTGGTCGGGGGAGCGTGAGCTTGCGGAGCTGAGGAGCGCCGATGACCACCGGCAGCGCGATCAGGCACTTCACCCTCGACCTCGACGACCTTGCATGGACCGGCCACGACCTGGCGCGACCCGAGTCGGTCGTCGCCGAACCGGACGGCACGCTCTGGGCGTCCGACGCCCGCGGCGGGGTCACCCGCATCGACCCCGACGGCGGCCAGCACTTCCTCGGCGGCTGGGGCGGCGAGCCCAACGGGCTGGCGATCGATCCCGCCGGCGACCTGGTGACCGCCAACATCGCGCTCGGGATGGTGCAGCGGATGACCCGCGCCGGCGAGGCGTCGACGGTCCTGGAGTCGGTCGACGGTCAGCGCCTGACCAGCGCGAACTTCGTCTTCTACGACCGCGGCGGGCGGCTGTGGATCACCTGCCTGACGCGCGAGGAGACCTGGTGGCCCGCGGTCGCCAAACCCAGGCCGGACGGGTTCATCGTGCTGGTGGACGAGCGCGGCCCAAGGATCGTCGCCGACGGCATCTACGCCACCAACGAGGCCAGGCTCGACCCCGAGGAGCGCTACCTCTACGTCGCCGAGACCATGAAGGCGCGGATCCTGCGGTTCCCGGTCGAGCCGGACGGCTCGCTCGGCGAGCGCGAGGTGTTCGGCCCCGACCCCCTCGGGCCCGGCGCCTACGTCGACGGCTTCACCTTCGACGCAGAGGGCAACCTCTGGGTCGCCACGGTGGTGCGCAACGGGATCGGCGTCCTCGACACGGACGGCGACTGGCACGTGGTCTTCGAGGACCCGCGCGAGGAGGTCCTGGCCGGCTTCGAGAGCAAACTGGAGGCGGGCACCGCCCAGCCGGAGGACATGGCGGCCGCCGCCGGTCCGCGGCTCCAGTTCCCGACCAGCGTCTGCTTCGCGGGGCCGGACCTTGGGACCGTCCACGTCGGCTCGCTGGCGATGCCGCGCCTGGCGACCTTCCGCTCCCCGGTGCCCGGACTGCCGATGAGCCATTGGCGGTGACCTCGCGGGTCGCCGTGGTCGGCGGTGGGCTGGTCGGTTCGAGCGCGGCATACCATGCCGTCCGCCGGGGCGCCGAGGCGGTCCTGGTGGACCGGAGCGACCAGGGGCAGGCGACCGCGGCCGGCGCCGGCATCCTGTCGCCGGGCAGCGGCTTCCAGGACAGCGACGCCGAGCTGCTGCGCCTGGCCGCGGTTGCGGCTTCCTGGTACCCGGAGCTGCTCGAGCGGCTCGCCGAGGACGGCGAGGTCCAGACCGGCTACGAGGTCGTCGGCGCCCTGCACGTCGCCACCAGCGAGCAGGAGGCCGGCCGGCTCGACGCCCTGCTCGCCGAGCTGCACCGCCGTAAGCGGGACGGGTTCAGCCACATCGGCGACCCCGCCGTGGTCGACGACCGCACCGCCCGGGTACGGTTCCCGGCGCTGGGGCCGGTGCGCGGGGCGGTCCACGTCCCCGGCGCCGCGCGCGTCGACGGGCGGCTGCTCAGGGACTCGCTCCAGCGGGCGCTCCGGCACCGCGGCGGCGCCACCATGCATGGCGACGCCAGGCTGCTGCTCGACCGGGACCGGCGGCGCGCGATCGGGGTCTCGGTGGACGGGCGCACGGTCAGCGCCGACGCGGTGATCGTCGCCGGAGGCGCCTGGTCGGGCGCGCTCGCCGACGACCTCGGCGTCTCGGTGCCGGTGGCGCCGCAGCGCGGCCAGATCGCGCACCTGGAGCTGCCGGGCGTGCCCACCGGCGACTGGCCGATCGTGACCGGCTTCCACAGCCACTACCTGCTGACCTTCCCGGCCAACCGGGTGGTCGCCGGCGCCACCCGCGAGCACGGCGCCGGCTACGACCACCGGGTCACCGCGGCCGGCCTGCACGAGGTCCTCGGCGAGGCGCTGCGGCTGGCGCCGGGCCTTGCGGCCGCGACCGTGCTCGAGGTCCGCATCGGCTTCCGCCCGGCGATCCCGGACGGCAAGCCGGTGCTCGGCCGCTCACCGGGGATCGAGAACCTCTACTTCGCGACCGGACACGGGCCCTACGGGCTCCAGGTCGGGCCCTGGTCGGGCGCGGCGGTCACGGACCTGGCGCTGGGCACTCCACCACCGCTCGACCTCGGTCCCTTCGCGGTGGCGCGGTTCGGCTCGCGCTGAGCGTCGCGCGGCGTGTACCGCCGGCTCACCAGTTCTGGAGCGAGTCCCTGAGGATCCTGGCCAGCGTCTCCTCGTTCACCTCGACCGGGGCGACCGCGAGCAGGCGCTGCTGTCGCATCGCGCCGTCGACCAGCTCGGGGATGTCGGCCTGGTCGTAGCCGAAGGCGGCGACGCCGTTGGGGACGCCGATGTCGCGCATCAGCCGGATCAGCACCTCGGGCAGCAGCTCCGGCTGCTTCCGCGAGCCAGCCTCCTCGGGGTCCAGCCCGCCGAGCAGCGCGGCGGCGCGCTGGTGCCGCTCCGGCGCCGACGGGAAGGTGAGGCGGAGCGCCGCCGGGGCGGTGACCGCCACCGACTGGCCGTGGGGGACCAGCGGCTCGTCCACGCCATAGCCGGCCGGCTGGTAGTCGCGCACCTTGCCGGCGATCGGGTAGCCGCAGGCGTGCGGGATGTGCACCCCGGCGTTGCCGAAGCCCATCCCGGCGAAGGTCGCCGCCTGGAGCATGTCCGAGCGGGCCTCGAGGTCGGCGCCGTCGTGGACCGCGCGCCGGAACGACCTCGCCACCAGCGCCAGCGCGCGCTCGCACCACAGGTCGGAGATCGGGTTGGCGCCGCAGTAGGGCACCCGCTCGGCGGCCTGCTTGCGTGGAAACTCCGAGAACCACCTCGCCGTGTACGACTCCAGGGCGTGACAGACGATGTCCATGCCCGCCGCGGCGGTGACCTCCGGCGGCAGGGTCAGGGTGTTGCGCGGGTCGACCACCGCCAGCACCGGCCGCAGCGCCGGATGGCTGATGCCGGACTTCAACCGCAGCCCGAGGATGTCGAGGATGCACACCGCCGTGCTCTCGGCGCCGGTCCCGGCGGTGGTGGGCACGGCCACCAGCGGCTTGAGCGGCCGCTGCGGCGCGCGGCCCTCGCCGACCGGCTTGTTGACGTAGTCCATGACGTCGCGCCCGTCGGCGGTCAGCAGGTTGATCGCCTTGGCGGTGTCGATCGAGGAGCCGCCGCCGACCGCCAGGAACCCGTCCCACTCGCCGTCGCGGGCGAAGGCGGCGGCCTCGCGCAGGCTCTCGTCGGTCGGCTCGACGTGGGCCCGGTCGTAGACCTCGGCCTTCAGGCCCGCGTCGGTGAGCAGGCCACGGACCCGTTCGGGCAGCCCGGTCGCCGCCACTCCCGGGTCCGTGACCATCAGCACCCGCTCGATCCCGAGTTGCCGGAGATCGAAGCCCAGCTCGTCCGTCGCGCCCACGCCGAACTTGACCGGAGGCGCGCCCCACGTGAAGACCGTCTCACCCATCTCAATCGACCCTGGTCCCGTGATCGCCGGTGTGTCCGTTCCAGGGTACCCAGCGAACCCTCGGGTCAGGCCCCCACGGCCGGCGTGGGGCCGGGCTGCTGCCGCGCCTCCTGCTCGGCCACCGGTCGCCGCGGAGGCGACGCGCACGGCGGCGATCGAGAGGGCGAGCCCGATCGGCACGCCCGCCTGCGGCCAGCTGGCGATGAAGCCTCGACGATTGCCGCGGTGCCATTCCATCGACATCAGCACAGAGCCGCCTCACTCGCCGCCGACCCCGATCCCCTGGCAGATCCGCAGGACGATCAGCAGCACCGCGGCCCACACCCCGAGCGTGCTGTAGGTCGGCATCACGCCGATCAGGAAGGTCGCGATCCTCATCAGCAGCAGGGTCACGATCAGCGTCGACTTCCTGCCGATGCGGTCGCCGAAGTGGCCGAAGATCCAGGCGCCGACGGGCCGGGCCGCGAAGCCGACGAAGAAGGTGGCGAAGCTCTCCAGCGTCCCGGCGTACGCGCTCGAGCTCGGGAAGAACAGTTTCGGGAACGCCAGCGCGGCGATGGTCCCGTACAGAGGGCCTAAACGGGCGTAGGGGAATATTCCGTGTCGATCCGGCCGGTGCTTGACTACCCTGGGCGCTCGGGAGAAGGTGGCAGCCAGCGACGGCGACTGCCTGCGAGGTCGAGATGGCCGACATCCAAACCGCCATCATGGACGCGCTCCGCTCCGTCCATGACCCCTGCTGTCAGGAGAAAGGGATCTCGGTCGTCGACATGGGCCTGGTCCGCTCTGTTGCCATGGACGGGGACCGGGCGAGGGTCGAGCTGCTGCTGACCACGGGCTGGTGCCCGTTCGCGGCCAACCTGATCGGGATGATCTCCGACCGGGTCGAATCCCTGCCCGAGGTCGCCGGCTCCGATGTCGAGATCGTCTGGGACGAGCCGTGGACCACCGACCGGCTCAGCGACGACGCACGCCGCAAGCTCCGCTTCCTGCCGCACCCCAACCAGGTGCGGCGCCCGCGAGGGGAGGACACCAATGATCGGTGACGCGTTCGTGTTCGACGGCGTGGCCCACGTCTTCAACTTCGAGAAGAAGAACGCGCTCGGTCCCGCCGGCGAGATGTTCAACAACCATCTGTACGCGTTCCACACCGCGCTCACCCCCGAGGGCCAGACCGTGCTTCCGCCCGAGGAGTTCCTGCGTCAGTGGACCATCGACGACATCGACCAGATGGTCTACGAGGGCTCGGACACCGACATGCTGGTGGCCATGCCGCTGCCGCTGACCGACCTGTTCCGCGACGGCCTCTCGCCGTGGGAGGAGTGCGCCGAGCTGGCGCGGCGCCGGCCCGACCGCACCGTGTTCTGGGGCTCGGTGAACCCGCTGGAGGGCCGCAGGGCGCTCGACCTGATGGAGCGTCAGGTCGGCGAGTTCGGCGCCAAGGCGTTCAAGTTCTACAACGTCCGCTACGACTTCGGGACGCCGTTCCCGTGGCGGATGGACGACCCGAAGATCGCCTTCCCGATCTTCGAGAAGGCCCAGGAGCTCGGCGTCAACCTGATCGGGGTGCACAAGGGCGTGCCGCTGGGGCCGCAGCCGATCGAGGCGACCCAGACCTGGGACATGGACGGCGCCGCCGCGAACTTCCCGGACATCAACTTCGTCATCTTCCACGTCGGGCTGCCGTTCATCGACGAGGTGTGCTGGCAGCTGATCCGCTACCCGAACCTGTACGCGTCGATCGCGGCGACCATCAACTTCGTGGCCCGTGCCCCCCGGCAGTTCGCCGAAGTGCTCGGTAAGCTGCTGTTCTGGTGTGGGGAGGACAAGATCATCTATGGTTCTGAGGCGCCCATCTGGCAGCCGCAGTGGGCACTCGAGGCGTTCTGGAACTTCCAGTTGCCTCAGGACCTGGTTGAAGGGTACGGCTACCCCCAGCTGACCGAGCAGGCGAAGCGCAAGATCCTCGGCGAGAACCTCCTGCGCCTCCATGGCATGGACGTTGAGGAGACGAGAGCGCGACTTTCGGGCTGACCGAGCCGTTCGCGCCCTCAGGGTTTCCGAAACCGCTTCGTAGCGCACATATGACCTGCGCGGAATGGTCGTGCGGGACGATCGTGTCCGCTCGGCCATTGGACGGGCGGGGGGAGTCGACGAAGGGTGTCGGGAGGTAGGCATGAGCGGCTGGTCCGACGACGACTACTGGGAGAGGGAGGGTCAGGCAGGGCGCCTCCGCGCCGACGAGCGACCACTGCCCGACTTCGCGTTACGGCCCAAGAAGCGACGCCACTGGGGCCGCCTGATCGCGGTGATCCTGGTGCTCATCCTGGTCGCGGTGGTCGCGTTCGGCCTGCTGGTGGACTCGCGGCTGCGCCGCATCAACGCGCTGCCCGACTACAGCGGGCGGCCGGCGGCGACCCCGGGGACCGACTGGCTGGTGGTCGGCTCCGACAGCCGCCAGGGCCTGTCCGACGCCGAGAAGAAGCAGCTCGCGACCGGCAACGCCAACGGTGGCCGGACCGACACGATGATGCTGCTCCACATCCCGCGCCGCGGCCACGGCGCGCCCACCCTGGTGAGCCTGCCGCGCGACTCCTACGTCCCGATCCCCGGGCACGGCTCCAACAAGCTGAACGCCGCCTACGCCTTCGGCGGTCCCAAGCTGCTGGTCAGGACGGTCGAGAACGTGACGGGGATCCGCATCGACCACTACATGGAGATCGGCTTCGACGGCTTCGCGACCGCGGTGGACGCGGTCGGCGGCGTGCGGATGTGCATCGACAAGCCGATGAAGGACCCCAAGGCCGGGCTCAACATCAAGGCCGGCTGCCAGGTGCTGAACTCGCGGCAGGCGCTGGGCTTCGTGCGCAGCCGGGCGTTCGCCACCGGCGACCTGGAGCGGATCCAGCACCAGCGCCAGTTCCTCGGCGCGCTCACCGACAAGGCCGCCAGCCCCGGCGTGTTGCTCAACCCGTTCAAGAGCATCCCGCTGGCCCTGCACGGCACCGGCGGGATCTCCGTCGCCGACGGCGACCACCTCCAGCACCTGCTCAGGTTCCTGCTGGCGATGCGCTCGGTGAGCACCGGCAAGGGGGCCGCGACCACGGTGCCGATCAGCGGCACGGGGTTCGCGCCGGGCGCCGGCTCCATAGTCCGCTGGGACCGGGCCAAGGCGCTGGCGTTCTTCGACGCGCTCAAGCAGGACCGCCCGGTGCCGGCGAGCGGCGCCTGAGCGCGCTCAGCCGGCGGTCCGGGCGCGCTTGGCGGCGCGGCCCCGGACCGACGGGTCGAGGACCCGCTTGCGGATGCGGGTCGAGGCCGGGGTGACCTCGACCAGCTCGTCGGCGTTGACGTGCTCGATCGCCTGCTCCAGCGAGAGCTGGCGCGGCGGCACCAGCCTGATCGCCTCGTCGGCGGCGTGGGTGCGCATGTTGGTCTTCTGCTTCTCGCGGGTCGGGTTGACGTCGATGTCGTCGGTCCGCGAGTTCGCGCCGATCACCATCCCCTGGTAGACCTCGACCCCGGGCGCGACGAACAGCTCGCCGCGGTCCTGGAGCTGCCAGAGCGCGTAGGCGGTGGTGGTGCCGACCCGGTCGGCGACCAGCGCGCCGACCAGGCGGTGGTGGATCGGGCCGGCCCACTCGTCGTAGCCGTCGAACAGGTGGTGCAGCAGGGCGGTGCCGCGGGTCTCGGTCAGCAGGCTGGACCGGAACCCGATCAGCCCGCGCGCCGGCACGCGGAACTCGAGCCGCGCCCAGCCGGTGCCGTGGTTGACCAGGTTGCGCATGCGGCCCTTGCGGACCGCCAGCCCCTGGGTCACCACCCCGACGAACTCCTCGGGCACGTCAAGCGTGACCGCCTCGTACGGCTCGAGGACGCGGCCGTTCTCGGTCCTGGTGATCACCTCGGGGTTGGAGACCTCCAGCTCGTAGCCCTCCCGCCGCATCTGCTCGACCAGGATCGCCAGCTGGAGCTCGCCGCGGCCCTGGACCTCGAAGGTGTCGGGTGTCTCGGTCGGCAGCACCCGCACCGAGACGTTGCCGAGCGCCTCGCGGTCGAGCCGCTCCTTGAGATGCCTGCTGGTCAGGTACTGGCCGTCCCGGCCGGCGAACGGCGAGGTGTTGACCCCGAACCGCATCGAGATGCTCGGCTCGTCGATCGCGATCACCGGCAGCGGCCGGGGGTCGTCGGGGTCGGTCACGGTCTCGCCGACGGTGACGTCGCCGAGCCCGGCGAGCGAGACGATCTCGCCGGGGCCGGCGCGGTCCAGGTCGCTGCGCGACAGCCCGGTCGCGCCCACGATCTTGGTGACCTTGCCCAGCTGCGGCTCGCCGTCGCGCTTGACCAGCGCGACCCGGTCGCCGACCACGACCTCGCCGTTCCATAGCCGGCCGACCGCCAGGCGGCCGACGTAGGGGTCGGCGTCCAGGTTGGTGACCAGGAACTGGAGCGGGTGGCCGGGCTCGTAGGACGGCGGCGGGGTGGTGTCGACGATCGCCTGGAGCAGCGGGCGCAGGTCGTCGGCCAGCTGGTCGGGGCGCCAGCCCGCCCGGCCGGCGCGGGCGTCGCTGAACAGCACCGGGAAGTCGATCTGGTGCTCGTCCGCGTCGAGGTCCAGGAACAGCTCCTCGACCTCCCGGACGACCTCCTCGGGCCTGGCGTCGGACCGGTCGACCTTGTTGATGCAGACGATCGCCGGCAGCCGCCGCGCGAGCGCCTTGCTGAGCACGTAGCGGGTCTGCGGCAGGGGGCCCTCGCTGGCGTCGACCAGCAGCAGGATCGCGTCGACCATCAGCAGCGTGCGCTCGACCTCGCCGCCGAAGTCGGCGTGGCCAGGGGTGTCGACCACGTTGATGCGGACGTCGTCGAAGTCGACCGCGGTCTGCTTGGCGAGGATGGTGATGCCCTTCTCGCGCTCGAGGTCCATCGAGTCCATGACCCGGTCGACGACCTCCTGGTTGGCGCGGAACACGCCCGACTGGCGCAGCATCGCGTCGACCAGCGTGGTCTTGCCGTGGTCGACGTGCGCGACGATCGCCAGATTGCGAAGATCGTCACGGATCGCAGGCACGGCAGTTCCCTTCATGTGTGATTCCTGGGCAGGCGCTCACGAGGGGCGCGTCAGCATCGCCATGCGCTGAGCGCCCGGAGCTGATGCGTCAATGGTAGCGGACGCCGCCGCGGGCCCTCAGCGCTCCGGGTCCCGGTCGCGTTCGGCCTCCAGCCGCCGCCGGACCCGGTTCAGCAGGATCGTGCCGGGAACGGCCGCCAGCGCGACCCCGACGATCGGCTGCAGCAACGGCGGCAGCGGCGAGACCACCACCACGGCGACCAGCACCACGACCAGCAGGCCGGCGAGCTCGCGCGGGCTGCGGAGGGTGGCGGCCAGCAGGGCGGTCATCGGCAGCGGCGAGCGCTCCTCAGCGCGCGAGGCACGGCCCTGGACCAGGCCCATGCGGGCCTCGGCCGCGCGCCGCTCGCGGGCCTCTCTGACCTGCCTCAGCGCTTTGCGCGCCGAAGGACGACGGCGCCATTGTGGCCGCCCAGCCCCATGGAGTTCGAGATCGCCACGTCGAAGCGGGCCTCCCGGCTCTTCAGGGGTACGTAGTCGAGGTCGCATTCGGGGTCCGGGTCCTCGAGATTGATGGTTGGAGGAAGGACCTGGTCGCGGAGGGCGAACGCGGTGGCGATCGCCTCCAGCGCCCCGGCCGCGCCGAACAGGTGCCCGGTCATCGACTTGGTCGAGGACGCCGCCAGCGCGTCGGCGTGCGCGCCGAACGCCTCGCGGATGGCGCGGGTCTCGGCCGGGTCGCCGAGCGGGGTGCCGGTGCCGTGGGTGTTCACGTAGCCGACCTCGTCGGGGCGGATCTGGGCGTCCTCGAAGGCGTCGTGGAACATCCGGATCACGCCGCGGCTGTCGGGGTGCGGCGTGGCGACGTGGTAGGCGTCGTTGGAGGCGCCGTAGCCGAGCACCTCGGCGTAGACCTTGGCGCCGCGGGCCCGTGCGTGCGACTCGGCCTCGAGCACGACCACCCCGGCGCCCTCGGCGACCACGAAGCCCGAGCGGCCCCGGTCGAACGGCCTCGAGGCCGCCGCCGGCTCGTCGTTGCGCGCGGCCAGCGCCTGCATCTGGCAGAAGCCGGCGTGCACCAGCGGCGTGATGCAGGCCTCGGTGCCACCGGCGATCATCGCGTCGAGGCGGCCGCGCTTGATCAGGTCGGCGGCCTCGCCGATCGCGTGCGAGCCGGTGGCGCAGGCCGAGATCACCCCGAAGTTCCGGCCGATCGCGCCGAACCTGGTCGCGATGTAGCTGGTCGCGGTGTCGACCAGGACGTTCGGCAGGAAGGTCGACGACACCCGGCCCGGGCCCTTCTCCGTCAGGATGCGCTGCTGCTCCTCGAAGATGGCCATGCCGCCGATGGCCGACCCGACCACGACGCCGACCCGCTCTGGACGGGTCACCTCGAGGCCGGAGTCGGCCATCGCCTCGCTGGCCGCCGCGATCGCGAACAGCACGCCGCGGTCGATGCGGCGGGCCTCCTTGCGGGAGACCACCGTCTCGGGCTCGAACCCGCGGACCTCACCGGCGATCCGCACCGAGTAGGCCGACGGGTCGAAGGCCGTGATGGTGTCGATGCCGCTGCGGCCGTCGAGCATCGCCTGCCATGTGGACGGAGCGTCGAGCCCGAGCGGGCTGACGGTCCCGATCCCTGTGATCAGCACACGTTCCATCGTGCCAAGAGCGTATCAGGCACCGGCGTCCGGCTCGCGTTCGGCTCGCCACCGAGGTTCCGCGGGTTCGGCTCGCGGGCTCTGCTCGCGGGCTCGGCTAGATCGGCTCGTCGTCGTCGAGGTCCTCGCGCGACGCGAACACCGCGAGGTCGGGGTCGAGCCCGAGCTCGTGGCCCTCCTCGGCGACGATCTCATCCCGTACCGAGTCCGCCATCTCGTGGGGGTCGAGGTTCTCGGGGAGCTGCTCGACCAGCTCGGCCTCGTCGGGCCGCTCGTCCAGCCCGCCCATGTTGGCGTCAAGGTCCCGCTGGCTCTGTCGCATCATCGGGATTCCTCCTCGGATTACTTGTCGGGTTGCTCTGAGCGTGTGCAGTGAGGGCCCAGCTCAATCCTCGCGCAACTCAATCCTCGCCCAGCTTGGCGGCGAGCGTCTCGTACACCTCCTTGGCGGCCCGTTCGGCCTCGACCGCCTCCGGTTTGGGTTCGACCACGTGCTTCGTCCTCGGCTCCTTGGTGATGCCGAGCGCGAACAGCGCCGCGCCGCGCGCCGACGCCTCGGGCTCGTCGACCACCCGGACCGGGCGGCCGAGCACGTTGGCGAGCGTCTGCTGCCACCAGGGCGAGCCGACGATCGCGCCGCCGGATGCGACCACCTGGATCGAGCCGGCCGGCACGCCGAAGGTCCGCTCCAGCGCCTCGAGGCCGCCGGCGAGCTGGAAGCAGACCGACTCCAGGCCGGCGGCGACGATCTCGATCTGGGTGGTCGCCAGCGACAGCCCGGCGATCACCCCGGACCCGGCGCCGAGGTCGAGCGGCGCGCGCGAGCCGGCGTGGTATGGCAGCACCACCACGCCGCTGGCACCGGGCGGCACGCTGTCGAGGGCAGTCTCGACCTGGTCGTCGTCGGGCAGCGCGAGGACCTTCCTCGCCCAGGCGTAGAGGTTCCCGGCGCCGGAGAAGGCCGCGCCGGTGACCAGCCGCCGGTGGTCGACGCGGTAGCGCCAGAGCCGCGGCGTGAGCGGCTTGGCGTCGGTGTGGACCGCGCGCACCGCCCCGGAGGTCCCGAGGTTGATGGCCGCCCGGTCCGGGGTCACGCAGCCGGCGCCGAGATTCGAGGCGGCGCCGTCGCCGACCGGCGGGTGCCAGACGGCGTAGGCCAGCGCCGGCCAGCGGCTGGCGGAAGGGCCGGCGAGCCTGCCGTGCCAGCCCGGCTCGAGCAGGCCGGGGAGCGCGTCCTGGCCGATCCCGGCCAGCTCCAGCGCCTCGTCCAGCCAGCGCATCGAGGCGAGGTCGAGCAGGCCGGTCCCGGACGCCAGCGAGATCGAGGCGCGCCGCTCGCCGAGCAGCGCGCGGGTGACGTACTCGGCGAGGCCGAGGTAGCTGGTGGGCTCCGGGTGCAGGTTCCGGGCCATCCACGGGATCTTCGCGGTCCAGTAGGTGGTGTGGACGAGCGCGCCGGTCGCGGCCTGGAGCCGCCGGCTGTCGGCGCGCCGCCGCAGCTCGGCGGCGATCCCGGCCGCGCGTGTGTCCGCCCAGGTGAGCGCGCCGCTCACCCGCTCGCCGGCGCGGTCGAGCCCGATCACCGAGTGCCAGGCGCACGACAGCCCCACGTCGGTGACGTTGCGGAGGAGGCCGCGGACGGCCAGCTCGTCGATGCAGTCGCCGGCCGCGGCGAGGACCTCGTCCGGGTCGAGCTCGGCGCGGCCCTCGTCGGAGATCTCCAGGCGGGTCGACCGGCGCGCGATCGCGTCGGGCACGGCCTCGCCGTCGCCGCCGAAGACCAGCGCGCGAACCGACGAGGTACCGAGGTCGAGCGCGAGCACCTGCCGCTCCGCCATGGCTGCGTCCCCTCCTCGTCCTGCCGGCGCGGCCGTCGTCCCCGCGCCATACCCAGCCGGCCCCTCCACCGAACCCTGTGCCGGTGCCTGCTACAACTAAAGGTCCCTTATCCATGTGGGGGGAGCCCGCTCCCCCCACGCCCCCCAGAGTCAAGAGCGTTCCGTGGGGGAGAGCTAGCCGGTTCTCCCCACGCCCCCGGAGTCAAGGCCGTTACGAGCATTGCACAGGAGGTCAGGCTGTTGCGCCGTTTGGTTCTGTGGGACGTCGACGGCACGCTGGTGCTGTACGGCGGGATCGGCCGGCAGGCGTTCGCCGACGCGTTTCACCTGGTCGAGGGCCGTGTCGTGAGCGGGCTCGACGAGCTGATGATCTCGACCGCCGGACGCACCGATCCCGACATCGCGCTCGAGTTCCTCGCCGCGCACGGCGTCGCCGACGGCGAGTCCCGGCTCGACGCCTTCCACGACGCGCTGGTGGTGGCGCTCGCCACCAGAGCCGACCAGATGCGCGCGGACGGCAAGGTGCTGCCGGGCGTCGAGCGCGCGCTGGCGGCGGTGGCACGCCAGCCCGGCGTCGCGCAGTCGCTGCTCACCGGCAACCTCGAAGCCAACGCGGTGCTGAAGCTGGCCAGCGTCGGGCTCGACCGCTACGTCGACTTCGAGATCGGCGCGTACGGCTCGGACCACCGCGAGCGCACGCGCCTGGTCGAGGTGGCGCGGACCAAGGCGGCCGCGAAGTTCGGGATCGACCTGGACCCACGCGCGGTGGTGGTGATCGGCGACACCCCGCTCGACGTCGCCGCGGGCCGCGCCGGCGGCGCCAGGGTGATCGCCGTCGCCACCGGCCGCTACGACCTCGAGGCCCTGGCCGCGACCGGTCCGGACGCGGTCTTCGAGGACCTCACCGACACCGAGGCCGTGGTTGCCGCGGTGCTGGATGAATCCTAACAGTTAATCCAGACATGCCGTATATAATCCTGCTCGTCTTGCTTGTATCTTAAGAGATTCATGAGAGGAAGATGAGCTAGGAGCTAATAGGGCAAGCAGGGTTCCTTGACCGAGATGACCAAAGAGGCGCACGATCCATCCAAAGCGGGTGGACCCGCAGGTCGTAGCAAGGAGGCTCGAATTGGCAGACGACGTCGAAGCCGCACGGGCTACCAGCGACCCCACGAGGGCGGCGCCACCACCGACCGATCCCGCGGCGGCGAGCATCGCGGACCCGGCGCCCCTCGGCCTGGCCGGCTTCGCGCTGACCACCTTCGTGCTCAGCATGTTCAACGCCGGTCTGGTTGACAAGAAGGGCCTGCCGATCGTCTTCGGCTTGGCGCTCGCGTATGGCGGCGCCGCCCAGTTGCTCGCGGGCATGTGGGAGTTCCGCAAGGGCAACACCTTCGGGGCGACCGCCTTCAGCTCCTACGGCGCCTTCTGGATCTCCTACTGGGCCTTCGTCACGTTCTTCGCCAAGGACGTGCCGGCAGCCAACGCTGGCTCGGCGGTGGGGCTGTACCTGATCGGGTGGGGCATCTTCACCACCTACATGTGGGTTGCGTCCTTCCGGACGACTACGGCGGTGAACCTGGTGTTCCTGCTGCTGGCGATCACGTTCTTCCTGCTGGGCATCGGCGAGGCGGCCGGCAACACCGGCATCGGGAAGCTCGGCGGCTGGTTCGGGCTTGCCACCGCCCTCGCGGCCTGGTACGCCTCGTTTGCCGGCGTGACAAAGTTCACGTTCGGCCGCGAGATGATCCCGGTGCGGGAGATGCGACGGGCGTAGCTCCACGTGGCGCGCGGCGGCGCGAAGCCGGGACGGCGCGGCTTCGCGCCGTCGCCGCCTGCGTCGGGCACGGAAGCTATTGAAGGAGCGGAGATGGCGGATACCGTCGACAACAAGCAGGTCAGCGACACCATTTCGGTGCTCGTGCGCGAGGGCCGGACGTTCCCGCCCTCGCCCGAGTTCGTCGCGCAGGCGCTCATCAAGGACAACAGCGTCTACGAGGAGGCCGAGCGCGACTACGAGGGGTTCTGGCTGCGCAGGGCGACCGAGTTCGTTGAGTGGTTCAAGGAGCCGACCCAGTCGCTGCACCTGGACCCGCCGCACTGCACCTGGTTCGCGGACGGCGAGCTGAACGTCAGCTACAACTGCCTCGACAAGCAGGTCGCCGCCGGCAAGGGCGACAAGGTCGCCTACCACTGGGTGACCGAGCCCACCGACGAGGACGACCAGGCGATCACCTTCGCGGAGCTCAAGGACGAGGTGTCGCGCTTCGCGAACGGCCTCAAGCAGCTCGGCGTCAAGAAGGGCGACCGGGTCGGGATCTACATGGGCATGATCCCGCAGCTGCCGATCGCGATGCTCGCCTGCGCCCGGATCGGCGCCCCGCACGTGGTGGTCTTCGGTGGCTTCTCGCCCGACTCCCTGGGCGAGCGCATGTCGAGCACCGGCTGCAAGGTGATCGTCACCCAGGACGAGGCCTGGCGGAAGGGCAGCACGATCCCGCTCAAGGAGATCGCCGACAAGGCGATCCAGCAGGCGCCCACGGTCGAGCACATCGTGGTCTTCCGCCGCACCGGCAACAGCGTGCCGATGCAGGAGGGCCGCGACGTCTGGTGGGACGACCTGGTCGAGGACGCCTCGACCGAGTGCGAGCCGGAGCGCTGCAACGCCGAGGACGTGCTGTACCTGCTGCACACGTCGGGGACGACCGCCAAGCCCAAGGCCGCTCAGCACACCACCGGTGGCTACCTGACCTACGTGTCGGTCACCCACAAGTGGATCTTCGACGTCCACGACGACGACATCTGGTGGTGCGCCGCCGACGTCGGCTGGGTCACCGGGCACAGCTACATCGTCTACGGGCCGCTCAACAACGGCGTCACCGGCGTGCTCTACGAGGGCGACCCCGCCTACCCGAAGGTCGACCGCCACTGGGAGATCGTCGAGCGCTACAAGGTCACCCAGTACTACACCGCGCCGACGCTGATCCGCGCGTTCATCAAGGCCGGGCCGGAGCACCCGCAGGCGCACGACCTCTCGTCGCTGAAGCTGCTCGGCACCGTCGGCGAGCCGATCAACCCCGAGGCCTGGGTCTGGTACTGGAAGTACGTCGGTGGCGAGCGCTGCCCGGTGATGGACACCTGGTGGCAGACCGAGAACGGCGGCATCCTGATCTCCGCGCTGCCCGGCGTGACCACGCTCAAGCCGGGCTCGGCGACGGTCCCGTTCCCCGGCAACAAGCCGGCCATCCTCGACGAGCAGGGCAACCCCGTTGAGCAGGGCAAGGGCGGCTACATCGTGATGACGCGCCCGTGGCCCGGCATGTTCAGGACGCTCTGGAACGACGACGAGCGCTACCAGTCGAACTACTTCGCCAAGTACGGGCCCACGGTCTACTTCGCCGGCGATGGCGCCAAGCAGGACGACGACGGCTACTACTGGCTGCTCGGCCGCATCGACGACGTCATGAACGTCTCCGGCCACCGCCTGTCGACCATCGAGCTCGAGTCGGCGCTGGTCGCCCACTCGGCGGTTGCCGAGGCCGCGGTCGCCTCCGCGCCCGACGAGCTGACCGGCCAGACGCCGCTCGCGTTCGTGCTGCTGCGCTCCGGCTACGAGCCCTCGCCGGCGCTGGCCAAGGAGCTGCGCGAGTGGGTCGGCGAGCGGATCGGCAAGATCGCCAGGCCCAAGGCGGTGATCTTCGGCGCCGACCTGCCCAAGACCCGTTCCGGCAAGATCATGCGCCGGCTGCTGAAGAACATCGCCACCGGCGAGCCGCTCGGCGACACCACCACCCTGCGCGACCCGCTGGTGGTGGAGCAGCTCAAGGAAGAGGCGGACCGCCTGCTCGGGCGGGCGGGGTCGTGACCGGGCCGATGTGACCATGGCCTGAGGCGGCGTGACGAGGGGAGGTGGCGCCCGGTGGGAGCGCCTCCCCGCGCGCCTCCGAGACGTGCTCCGAGACGTGCTCCGAGACGTGCTGCCAGCCTCTCCAGCCCTTCGCTCGGGCGGACCCTGGCGCTGGTCGGCCTGACGCTCGCCGGGCTGGTGCTGCTGCGCTGGACGGTCACCGGCACGCTGAGCCAGCCGCTGGCGCCGCCTGGCTTCCGGCCGCCGCCGGCGTCGATCGACCAGCCGGGCCCGACCCCGGCCCAGGCGGCGTCGCTGCGCGGCAACCTGCTCTACATGGGCGGCCGGCAGGTGCTGCTCGTCGACGCGGCGTCGGGCGAGGTCCGGCCGGTGCCGTCACCAGGCGCCGGCAGGGTCCGCGTGCTGCGCCAGGGCGGCTACATCGTGCTGCTGGCGCGCGACGGCGGCGTGGCGGTGGCGGCCACGGTGGGCGACGCGACCCAGCGCGAGCTCGGGCAGGCGAGCGACGTGCTGCCGGCGCAGCGCCCGGACCGGGTCTGGCTGGTCAGCCAGGGGGACGGAGCGCCCGAGGAGACCTACACCCTGCGCGAGGTCGACCTGCGCAGCCGGGCGTCGCTGCGGCGCTGGATCCTGCCCTACGACGCCGAGCCGGTCGCGATGGTGCCGCAGGGCGTGGTGGTCCGCGACCTCGACGACGGGTTCGAGGTGCGCTCGCCGACGGGCAGGCGGATCGTGCGGCTCGGCAGGGACCTCACCTTTCTCGACGCCCACGGCAGCCTGATCGCCTACCTCGACGACCACGAGCTGCACCTGCGCGACCTCGCCGCGGGCAGCGACAGCACGGTCGCCCTGCCGCCCGGGGCGCGGAGCTGGTTCGCGCTCGGACCTCCGCTGCCCGGCACCGGCTGCTGCCTCCAGATCGGCGCGTTCTCGCCGGACGGCTCGATCCTGGCGCTGTTCACCGGCCTGGACGGTCCAGGGTCGCCCGGGCTCACCCTCGTCGACGTCGCCCAGGGCACGGCCAAGGTCCTGCCCGGGTCCGAGGGCGCCACGCCGGTCGCCTGCCAGCCGTGCCTCGGCTGGAGCCAGACCGGCTGGCTGTTCTTCTTCAACGGCGGTCCGGCCCTGGCCGACCCGTCCGCGTGGCGCCCCGGCGTCCCCGAGGCCATCCCACTCGGTCTGGACCTCCGCTCGGCGACGACCGTGTTGCCGAACGGCCTGGCGCCGGCGTGAGCCTGGGCGCCCTAATCCATGTGGGGGGAGCCCGCTCCCCCCACGCCCCCCAGAGTCAAGAGCGTTCCGCTGCGGCGTTCCGCTGCGTCAGGCGCGCGACAGCTTCGGAGCCGCGTGGTACAGGACGCGGGTCCCCGCCGGTAGCTCCTCGCGCTCGAGGATCTCGAAGCGGTCCTCGAGCAGGCGCTCGAACACCTCGCGCCGGTAGTCGGCGTGCATGCCGGGCGGCTTGTTGGCGAGCAGGCGGTCGGCCATCGGGTCCTCGGGGTCGACGAACTCGACCACCAGCCGGGCGTCCATGCCGTGCCACCAGTCCACCAGCTCGGGCAGCGGCACGTTGCCGGTGATCGCCAGGTGGTGGATCAGCGCCAGCGACAGCACCACGTCCGGCCGCCCGCGGTCGAAGAACGCCGAGCGCTCACGGCCGCGCCAGCCAAGCGCCGGCGAGGGGTCGCAGAGATCCAGCGTGACGGGCAGGATCCGCTTCGAGCCCTCCTTGGCGAGCGACTGGAACATCAGGTCGACCGTGAGGTCGTCGCTGTCCGCCGCCACCACGTAGGCGGCGTGCTCGGCGGCGACCCGCGAGTAGGTCCCGTCGTTGGCGCCGAGGTCGTAGCAGAGCCCGACCGGCGCCGCCGCCACCGAGCGACGGACGAACGCCTGCTTGCGCTCCTTCTCGTCGTCGGTGTAGGTGCTGGTGCGCTGGTAGTCGGACCAGGCGGACTCGCCTGCGCGCCAGCGCAGGCTGGCGACCAGCTTGCGGATCGCCTTGACCGTCGCCGCCTGGAGCTCGGTCGAGAAGCCGGCCTTCTGAAGCTCCTGGCGGGTGTCGGCGGCGCGCGACTTCGAGAACTTCGCGTCCATCGCCGAGTGCAGGGTGACGTGCTTGAGCACCCCAGCCTTGGCCATGTCGGTGCCGGAGAAGAGCCCGCGCATGTCGGCGGGGGAGATGCCCTGGACGGCTCCCCGCAGCCACGGCTGGAACCGCACGCCCTTGTGGGCGGTCAGCAGCAGTGGGTACAGGAAGGTCTGGCAGAACTGCCGGTAGCCGGCCCACGGCTCGCCCTGGCGCGCGGGCTCGAACGAGCCGACGTCGATGAACACCGGCCTGGAGCCCACGAACTGGAGGTTGTAGGCGTAGCCGTCCTTCATCGTCTGGCCCTCGGCCAGGCCCTGCTGGAGGAGGTCCAGGTGCAGCAGCGCGGCCGCCTTCAGCATCGAGAAGGTCCACTCGTAGGGGTACGAGATCACCGGCACCCGCTCGTGCTCGAGCACCATCGTCCAAGCGGAGTTTCTCGCCCGCGCCGGCAGCTCGTCGACCGGCAGAGTGCTGGTGGCCACGATCTGGCCCTGCTCCAGCGCCCTGGGGAAGAATCCGGTCGCGGCCAGCGCCTCGTAGTCCGCGGCGCCCTGCTTGGAAAGGCCCCGCAGGACGCGACCGTCGAGATAGAAGACGGTGCTGGCGGGGTCCCGGAAGGATGCGGGCTCAGTGCCGAGCCCTCTGGTCGAAGCGTCCACCTCGAATGCTCTGGGCGCGCTGCTAGCGCTCATCGCCCTTGCTGGCCACCGGCTGGCGGCTGGCCGAGGTGGCCTGGGTCGTGGTCGCTTCCCTGCGACGGAAGGGGTTGGTCAGGCGGCGCCAGAAGAGCTTGAGGAAGACGGCGGCGCCGGCCGCGCCGGCGACGATTGCCTGCACGATCATGCTGCCTGACGCGGCGTCGAGGTACGCCAGCTTCATCGCATGGTTCTCCTTACTGGTCGGGGCGCTCGGGGGCCCCTCCGGACTTTGCGCGCTGTCCGGAGCGTGCGTGGTCCGCACGGTTGGAGCCCTGGGACGATACCACGCCTTGGACACCTGTTGTTTGGTCGCAGTTCCCCTGCACGCTCGCCTCCGGCCAAACACATGCCCCATTCCGGTCATGCTGGAGTGACCAGAAAATCGGGTGTCAGCCCCTTCGGGATCGTCCACAATCGGCGCCATGGACTTCGAGATCCGGGCGATCCCCGACACCGACGAGGACTGGTCGCGCTTCTGGCCGGTCCCCGCGGCAGCCTTCGGCGAGACCGTCTCCGAGGGCGAGCCCGAGGACTGGCGGCGCAACTTCGAGTTCGATCGCAGCATCGCCACCTTCGACGGCGACCGCATCGTCGGCACCGGTGGCGCCTACTCCATGGAGCTGACGCTTCCGGGGCTCACCTCCGTCCGGGTCGGGGGGCTCACCGCCATCGGCGTGCTGCCGACCTACCGGCGGCGGGGGATCCTGCGGGCGATGATCGAGCGCCACTTCGAGGACGTCGAGTCCCGCGGCGAGCCGCTCTCGGTGCTGAACGCCTCCGAATCGACCATCTACGGCCGCTTCGGCTACGGCGCCGCGACCTTCAGCTCCGACCTCGAGATCGACACCAGGCACGCCGCGCTCCGGGACGACGTCGATGCGCCGGGCGAGGTCCGAATGGTCGATGCCGGCGAGGCCGAGAAGATCCTGCCCGAGGTCTACGACCGCGCCCGCCGCTCGCAGCCGGGCGAGCTGACCAGGAGCGCGGCGGTCTGGGCCAGCTACTTCAAGGACCCGCCGTGGTTCCGGCACGGCGCCACCCAGCACTACGACGTCGTCTACGAGGAGGGCGGCCAGGTCGACGGCTGGCTCAGCTACCGGATCGAGGACCACTGGGACGGCCCGCTGCCCAACAACACCGTCCGCGTCCGCGAGCTGTACGCGCTCACCCCGGCGGCACGGGCCTCGCTGTGGCGGTTCGCGCTCAGCCTGGACCTTGCCGGTACGGTCAAGGCGCTCAACCGGCCGCCGCACGAGCCGCTCGCGTGGCTGCTCGCCGATCCCCGCAGGCTGCGGGTGGTCCACACCCACGACGATCTCTGGGTGCGGCTGATGGACCTGCCGGCCGCGCTGGCGTCGCGCCGCTACGCCATCGAGGGCCGGCTGGTGCTCCAGGTCTTCGACCGCATGCGTCCGGCCAACGACGGGCGCTTCGCGCTCGACGCCGGACCGGATGGCGCCTCGTGCCAGCCAACCCGCGAGGAGCCCGACCTCGTCCTCGGCGTCGACGCCCTCGGCGCGGCCTATCTGGGCGGCTCCCGGTTCTGGAGCTTGGCCGCCGCCGGCCGTCTGGACGAGCGAACACCCGGTGCGGCTGAGCGCGCGGACCTCATGTTCGCGAGCGCGCCGCCGCCCTGGACGACCACCTCGTTCTAGCGCCGTTCTCGCGCTGATCCGCTCATCACCCGGGTCGACCGCTTCGCGGTAAGTGAGCCGTTCATTAGGACGCCGTTACCGCCACTGCGTGGAATGGCGCCGACCCTGATCGGGCCCGGCTCTCGGCGCAAGGAAGCGGAACGGCGATGTGTGGCATCTTCGGCATGGTGCGTGCCCAGGACAGCGATCCCACCTGGGCGTCCAACGTCTTCGTCGCCCTCGGGCGCCTCGCGGAGGAGCGCGGCAGCGACGCCGCCGGCTTCGCCCTGCTCGGCGAGAACCGTCTCGCCCGAGCCGCCGGAGCCGCTGCGGGCGCCGCAACCGCCGGAGCCGCCGGAGCCGCCGGAGGCGCGGGCTCGCCGGGACCCGGGGGCGTTGCCGCCGCTGACGACGCCATCCATCGCCGCGAGGTCGATCTCGGGGTCTGCCGGGTGGTCAAGGACACCCGCAGGTGGGGCCAGCTGTGGCGGCGCGAGTACGTGGGCGGGCTCGACGCGGCCAGGGCGGCGTTCGGGCACACCAGGCACGCCTCGCAGGGTGACCCCGAGACGCTGGTCAACGCCTCGCCGCTGGTGGTCGGCGAGGCGCTGGTCGGCGTGCACAACGGCGACGTCGACGCCGACGCGCTCCGCCGTGACCTGCCCGCCGGTATCCCGCCGTCCCGAGGCGGCACCGACAGCGAGGTGCTGCTGCTGGCGCTCGACGGAGTGCGCGGCGACCTGCTCGGCGCCTGCGACGTGCTGGAGACGGTCCGGGGTCTGGCGGCGGTCGCATGGCTCGACCGGAGCACGCCGGAGCTCGTCTACCTGGCCCGCGGCGCGCTCTGCCCGCTGGCGATCGCCACCGACGCGCGCGGCAACCTCTACTGGGCGTCCTCGCCGAGCTGGTTCCGGCGGCTGGACGAGCGCAGCGGCGGTCGCCTCGGGTTCGAGGTCGAGCGGGTCCCCGAGGGCACGCTGCTGGCGATCGCGGTCGCCGGGTCGCCGGTGATCCGGGCGCGCTGCTCGTTCGAGCCGGTCGCGCGGCCGGGCGACGACTGGCGCTTCCCGTCGATCTGGAACGGGGTCGACCGCGTCGACGTCGAGGCCTTCCAGGCCGAGGCCTCCCATCGCACCGCCCCGTCCTCGCCGGTAGCCCGCGAGCCCGAGCTCGCCCGGACCGCCGCCCCGGTCGGGTAGCGCCCCCCTCGCCCGCATTCCGCCCTGGCTCGCGCCCTTTCTGAGAGTCAGTCGATGCTTCGCGCCCGTTTTGGGAACAATCGCGTGGACGCGAAGGGAGGCGGTATGGCGGACGAGGGCTACATCGAGGTCCCCGGCGGCAAGGTCTGGTACCGGAGCGTGGGCGGCGGCAACCGGACGCCGCTGCTGTGCCTGCACGGCGGTCCCGGATTCACCCATCACTACCTGGAGCGGCTCGAGGACCTGGCCGACCGCAGGCGGGTGGTGTTCTACGACCAGCTCGGCTGCGGGGCGTCCGACCGCCCCGACGACGTCTCGCTGTGGACGGTCGACCGCTTCGTCGAGGAGCTGGCGGTGGTCAGGGATGCGCTCCACCTCGACGACCTGCATCTGTTCGGCAGCTCATGGGGCGGCATGCTGGCGCTCCAGTACGTGCTCGACCGCACCACGACGCTTCGCAGCCTGATCCTCTGCGGCAGCCCGGCCAGCATCCCGCGCTGGATCCGAGAGTGCGCGGCCCTGCTCGAGGCCGAGCCGGACGAGGTGCGCCAGACCATCCGCGAGCACGAGGCCAACGGCTTCACCGCCTGCCCCGAGTACCAGGCGGCGATCCTCGGGTTCTACAAGAAGCACGTGTGCCGCCTCGACCCCTGGCCCGCCGGCCTCGAGCGCTCGTTCGCCCAGGCCGGCTACCAGGTCTACGAGACCATGAACGGGCCCAGCGAGTTCACGGTGGTCGGCACCATCAAGGACTGGGACGTGACCGACCGGCTCGGCGAGATCGCCGTGCCGACCCTGCTG
Source organism: Actinomycetota bacterium (assembly GCA_040414855.1). Classification (GTDB taxonomy): domain Bacteria; phylum Actinomycetota; class CALGFH01; order CALGFH01; family CALGFH01; genus DASVXQ01. The sequence goes on along the minus strand of JBEDUQ010000343.1, from coordinate 705 downwards.
GTCGGCGGCCGCTACGACGAGTGCCGGCCCGAGCATCTCGCGGACATGCGGCTGCGGGTCAAGGGCGCCGAGCTGGCGATCATCGAGGACGCTTCGCACCTGTGCTTCGCCGAGCAGCCGGCGGCGTTCGCGATGGCGGTCAACGGCTTCCTGGACCGGGTCGAGGCCGGCTCGGACACGCTCAGCGGCCGCAACGGCTGAGCGCCGGTCGCTCAGCCGCCGGCGGCGCGCACCGCGTCGGTCAGCCCCGCCGGCCCGTCGATCGTGGTCTGGCGGCCGTTGACGTAGAAGGTCGGGGTGACGTTGACCCCGCGGACCGACCCCTGGTTCACGACCAGCCTGAGCCATGGGTCGTAGGTGGAGTCGCGGACGCAGCTCGCGAAGCGGTCGCCGCTCACCCCGGCCTTGGCGCCGAGCTGGATCAGCCGGTCGCTGGTGAGCGCGCCAGAGTTCTCCGGGGCCTGCTCGGCGTAGAGCAGGTCGTGGTACTGCCAGAACTTGCCGGCGTCGCCGGCGCAGGTCGCGGCGTTGGCCGCGGCCACCGACTCGCGCCCGAGGATCGGCTGCTCATGAAAGAGGAACCGGATCCGTCCCTGGTCGACGAGCTGGCGGACGGTGGCCCCGGTGGTCGCCTGGAACCGTCCGCAGGCCGGGCACTGGAAGTCCCCGTACTCCTCGACCAGGACGGGTGCCGACGCGCTGCCG
>JBEDUQ010000342.1:0-10943 GCA_040414855.1 Actinomycetota bacterium | reverse complement strand
ACCGCCGCTGGCGCGGCGCGGTCGTCCGGGTGCTTGCGGCGCACCCCGACGGTCTCGCCGAGGCCGAGCTGGCCGCCGCGGTCGACGCCGCCGCCGCGGACCGCCCCGACGGCTGGTTCACCGCCCTTCTCCACCGCCTCGAGACCGAGGGTCTCCTCGCGCGCGATGGCGAGGGGCGACTTCACCTGCCGCCGGCATAGACCCCGGGCGCCAGCAGTCGCCCGCCGTCACGGGCGCGTGTGGTCGTCGGGCGCGTGGCCGCTCGCCAGGTAGGTCTCAGACTCCACCAGCGCGGGGATCCGCACATTGAGGTAGTCACGGCCGGTCTTCGGGTTGACCCTCAGGGTGGTGACCGCCTCCTCGAACGCGCGTATCGCCCCGGAGCCCGGGTCCAACAACAGCTCGTACCGCGCCGGCCGCCCGTTCGCGGTGGACTCGAAGCCGACCGCGACCACCGCACGGCCGACCCGGTCGTGCCCGCGGCCGAGAACGACCAGGCCGGGGGTGGCTGCCAGCACCCGCAGCAGAGCGGCCTGCAGCGGTGGCGGGACCACCTGACGGCGGTACAGCGCAATGACGTTTTGCACCCGCTGGAACCAGATCGGGGTGCCTGCGGGGTCAGGGTTGTAGCTGAGCGTCCCCTCGTTGCGGAGCAGCTGCTTGGCCAGAATGCTGGGATCGGTCGACAGCCGTGACAGGTCGATCAGGGGCACTTTCGAGGTCCCACTCTCACCGAAGACGGTGGTCGTGGCCACACCCATCCCGGCCAGGACGGCCTTGAGCGTCTCCTTGCTGCCGACCCGCTCGACTTCCGCGTGGCCCTTGACCGTTCGCGACCGGCCGGAGCCGTCGCGTGCGGTCCAGGTTTCGGTGAGCGTTGGCACCAACGCCGAGGTCGTCCGGCCGCCACCGATCGCGCTGTCCAGATACCACGCCTGCATCTGCACGTAGTCGAACGCCCCGCCGCCTGGGGCGACGGGCTGCGCCGCGGCCCTGCCGGCCAGCCGTTCCACCAGCGTTTTGGCGTCCGGCATCCCCGAGCGGTCGAATGCCAGCAGCGGTGGTGTCGCCGCCAGGGCCGGCGTTCTTCGGCTGAGCAACGGCAGGTCCCACGGGCTGACCACGCCGACGGCGAGCACGGCCGTGGCGACCAGCGCTGCCACGGCAACAAGCAATCCGCGCCGCCGGCCGGCCGTCCTGGCCGGCGGGACCCACGCAGCCCACCCGAACGACCGCGGCCGGGACTTGGGCGGGGTGGCCAGGATCCGCTCCAGGAGCGCCTCAGCTCCCGGGCTGTCGGCCAGCTCAGCCACCAAGCCGGGGGGAACGGGATTGCGCTCTGCCAGCAAGGTGAGCACACGGTCGTCGTCAACGCTCATGAGAATCCCTCCGAACCGTCTACCTGAGAAGAAGCGAGCAGTCCGGCGAGTCGCCTGCGGGCGCGATGCACCCGGACTTTCATCGCCGCGGTCGAGCAACCCATCGCCGCGGCGGCGGTGGCGACATCCAGGTCCTCCCACACCGTCAACCGCAACGCCTCCTGATCACGCGGGCTGAGCCGACGCAGAGCGGCCAGCACCCAGTCGGTATCGCCGACCCGCTCGGCGTGGTCGCTCGCGGCGAGTGCGCTGGCCAGCGTCGTGACCGCGCCCACCCTGGCACGCTCCTGCAAGCGGAGACCGCGGCGCAGGGCGCGCCCATCGTTTGCCGCCGCATTGCCCGCCAGCCGGTATAGCCACGGCAACGGGTCCTCGGGCGCCTTGCGGAGGTGCCGCCACGCCACCAGGAACGTCTCAGCGACGACATCCTGTGCGCGGTCGGGTCCGACTCGCCGCAGCGCGTAGGCAAGCACCCGCGCGTAGTGCTGCCGGTACAGGGCCCGGAAGCGCTGCTCGTCGTCGGTCACACCGCCGCTCCCTCCGTCCGCATCGTCGATCATCACCGGATCTAGGTCCGGCAGGCGAGCAGCGGTTACACCAAGGCGTTCGCCAGGGTCTGTCAGGGTTCAGGCGAAGTGCGCTCTACAGGATGGGGCGGCGACCGTCGCGTCTTCAGTCGACGTCGAACGAGCCGCCGGCGCGCCAGTAGAGCTTGACCGAGCGGGTCCCCGACTCGTCGGTGGCGTCGCCCCGTCGCAGGAAGCCCTCGTCGACCAGGTAGCGGCGCAGCGCGGCGTAGTCCGGGTACCAGGACCCGAGGACCTCGTTGACCTCGCTCTCCGGGTATCGCCGGCCCGGCTCGAACAGTCCGGCGAGGTGGTCGAGCACCACCAGCCGCTTGGCGCGGGAGGTCGGGATCGAGATGAGCCGGTCGCCCCGGACGAAGCGGGCGAGCACGCCGGTGTCATCGCCGCTCCCGGCCGGCGCCGGCTCGGGCTTGCTGTCGGCCACTGCGGCCTCACGGAGCGCCTCGACCCGTAGCCGGTAGGCGCCGCCGTCCCGGTCGACCAGGCCGCCCGCGTCGAGGCGGGCGAGCGCCGTGCCGGCCTGGCGGCCCCCGAGCCCGGTGGCGGCGGTGATCTCCGCGCTGGTGGCGGCGCCGAGCGCCAGCGCCGCGACCACCTTGAGCCGGTCCTCCTCGGCGAGCAGCCCGAGGATCTCCCTCGGCGTGCTCGGCGTGCTCGGCGTGCTCGGCGTGCTCGGCGTGGAGGCGCTGCGGTCCAATGGCATCCCGATCGGCTGGGCGCGCGGCGGGCGCACGACGGATGGTGGTCCGGATCACATGCTACCGTTGGTTGGCCCGCCTCCTTCTGCACCACTCGGACGTGCCGTGGCCAAGACCGTACGCACCACCTACGCCTGCACCGAATGTGGTTCCTCCACGCCCCGGTGGGTCGGACGCTGCCCCAGTTGCGGCGCCTGGAACTCCCTGGTCGAGGAGGTCGTCGAGCGCAGCGGCCCGCCGCGCGCCAGCGGCCCGGTGACCCCGGCGGTGCCGATCACCGAGGTCGCCGCCCAGGCCGGCGCCCACCGGCCGACCGGCGTCGGCGAGCTGGACCGGGTGCTCGGCGGCGGGCTCGTCGCCGGCTCGGTCGTCCTGCTCGCCGGCGAGCCGGGCATCGGCAAGTCCACGCTGCTGCTGGGCGTGCTCGCCCGCCTCGCCGCCGAGGGCAGGGTCCTCTACGTCTGCGCCGAGGAGTCGCTGGAGCAGGTCCGCCTGCGCGCCGAGCGGCTGGGCGCGCTCCATCCCGAGCTGTACCTCGCCTCCGAGACGGACCTCGGCGCGGTGCGGACGCTGATCGACCGGACCGAGCCGCGGGTGATCGTGGTCGACTCGGTCCAGACGGTCGCCGACCCCGACCTGGCCGGCGCCGCCGGCGGGGTCGGCCAGGTCCGCGAGGTCGCCGCCCAGCTCGTCCGCATCGCCAAGGAGCGCGGCATCGCCACCTTCCTGGTCGGCCAGATCACCAAGGACGGCGCGGTCGCCGGCCCCAAGACGCTGGAGCACCTGGTCGACGTGGTGCTGTCGTTCGAGGGCGACCAGCACCACGCGCTGCGGCTGGTGCGCTGCAGCAAGAACCGCTTCGGCCCGGCCTTCGAGGTCGGCTGCTTCGAGATGACCGAGGCCGGCCTGGAGCCGCTGGCCGACCCGTCGCGGCTGTTCCTTTCCGCCCGCGACGCCGCCGTGCCCGGGGTCGCCTGCACGGTCAGCCTCGAGGGGCGCAGGCCGCTGGTGACCGAGGTCCAGGCGCTGGTGGTGCCGACCGGCCTGGCGATCCCGCGGCGCATGGCGCAGGACCTCGACCAGGGCAGGCTGGCGATCCTGATCGCGGTGCTGGAGCGCCGCGCCCGGGTCTCGTTCAGCGGCCACGACGTGTTCGCGTCGACCGCCGGCGGCGTTCGCCTCACCGAGCCGACCGCCGACCTGGCGGTCTGCCTCGCGCTGGCCTCGGCGGCCCGCGACTGGCAGGTCCCCGCCGAGCTGGTGGCTTTCGGCGAGGTCGGGCTCGGCGGCGAGATCCGGCCCGTGCCGCAGCTCGGACGCCGCCTGGCCGAGGCGAGCCGGCTCGGCTTCCGCCGCGCGGTGGTGCCGGCCGCCAACCCTGGCGCCGACCCTGGCGCCGACCGCGCCGGAATCGCGGTGACCCCGGTCAGCTCGGTCGCCGACGCGCTGGCGGCGCTCGCCGGCACCGTGCACGGAGCGGCCCGCCGCAGGGAGCGGGCACGGGCGGGCGAGCGGCTCGCGGAGGCGGCGACGACCGCGGTGGGTGAGCAATGACCGAAGTCGCCAACATCTCCCGTGAGCGGTTCGACAGCCGCATGCTCGGCATGCTGCGGCTGGTCGCGCCCGGCACCGAGCTGCGCAAGGGCCTGGAGCGGATCCTGCGGGCCCAGACGGGCGCCCTGATCGTGCTCGGCGCGCCGCCGCCGGTGCGGGCGCTGTTCACCGGCGGGTTCCGCATCCACGTGCCCTACACCGCCCAGCGGCTCTCCGAGCTGGCCAAGATGGACGGCGCGCTGGTGCTCGACGAGGGTGCCCAGCAGATCCTCTGGGCGAACGTCCACCTGATGCCCGACCCGTCGGTGCCGACCCTGGAGACCGGCACCAGGCACCGCACCGCCGAGCGGGTGGCGCGCCAGACCGGCGTGCCGGTGATCGCCGTCTCCGAGTCGATGCGGACGGTGACGCTGTACGTCGACGAGTGGCGCCACCTGGTCGACGAGGTCGGCGCGGTGCTGTCGCGGGCCAACCAGGCGGTCCAGACCCTGGAGCGCTACCGGGCCCGCTCCGACGAGGCCAGCGCCGACCTCAACGCCGCCGAGCTGCGTGGCCACGCCACCCTGCGCGCGGTGGTCAACATGGTCTGCCGCTGCGAGATGGTGCGGCGGGTCGCGGTCGAGGTCGAGCGCTACGAGGCCGAGCTCGGGGCCGACGCGCGCCTGCTGCGGCTCCAGCTCGAGGACCTGAGCGCCGGCGTGGAGGAGGCCCAGGCGCTGGCGGTGCGCGACTACCTGCGGCCGGGCCGCGGCGTCGAGGTCGAGGACGTCCTGGAGGAGCTGGAGCGGCTGAGCCCGGAGGAGCTGTTCGATCAGATCGCGGCCGCCAAAGCACTCGATCTCACGGGGAGCCCCGATGCTCTCGACGTTCCTGTCGTCCCCCGGGGATACCGCCTCCTGTCGATGGTCCGCGGGCTGCCGACCTCCGTGATCGGCAGGGTCGTCGAGCGGTTCGGGTCGCTCAAGGTGATCCTGGCGGCGGGGATCGAAGACCTCGAAGAGGTCGAAGGGGTAGGCCCCGGGCGGGCCAGGAATCTGCGTGAAGGTCTCGTTCGTCTTGCCGAGGCGTCCGCATAGGAGCTTTACTGAATATTGCTTATTATCTCCCCCCACCCGCGAAGTGACCAAGCATTAGGGCCTCTACCAGGGCGTTCGTCTTGTACCGCAGGCTCCCGGGATGTTAACCTGGTATTGTTCCGAACGAGGGAAGGGGAATTCGCGTATGTTCAAGGTCGGGGACTGCGTCATCTACCCGCAACACGGTGCCGCGGTCGTCGAGGGGCTCCAGGACCGTGAGGTCGGTGGCGAGACCAGGGAGTACCTCGTCCTCAAGCTCACGTACGGCGACCTGACCCTCATGGTCCCTCGCGACAATTGCCAGGAAGTCGGCATCCGTGACGTCTGTAGCTCCGACGACGTCGAAGGCGTGCTCGAGATTCTCCGCACCGGCGACTGCTCGACACAGGGAAATTGGAGCCGCCGCTTCAAGGGCAATATCGAGCGGCTCCAGTCCGGCGACATCTACCAGGTGGCCGAGGTCGTCCGCGACCTCACCGTCCGCGACCGCGACAAGGGACTATCCGCCGGCGAGAAGCGCATGCTGCAGCGTTCGCGCCAGATCCTCGTCTCCGAGCTGGTGCTCGCCTGCGCCTGCGACGAGCACAAGGCGTCCCTCATGGTCGACGAGGCCCTGGAAGTTTCCTAGTAAGACCCTTCCCGCCGCACCGGCCCGACCCCCGCGGGGTGTTGCATGGCTCGAGTTGAGCGGGTCGGCGTGATCGTGCCAGCCGCTGGCGATGGCCGGCGGCTTGGTGCTTCCCGGAACAAGGCCCTGGTCGAGCTGCACGCCCGCCCGATCCTGTCCTGGACGCTCTCCGCGGTCGAGGCGAACCGGTGCGTCGACCAAGTGGTCGTGGTCACCCGCCCCGAGGACCTCGAGGCGGTCGAGGCGCTGGTCGACGCCGAGGGTCTCGGCAAGGTGTCGGCGATCGTCCCCGGCGGTCCGAGCAGGCGGGCGTCGGTCGCCGCCGGCCTGGCCGCACTGCGGGGCTCCAACCGTGTCGCGGTCCACGACGCCTGCCGGCCGCTGCTCACCACCGGCGCGATCGACCGGCTCGCCGAGGTCCTCGGGGAGCTCGCCCGGGAGGGCGTCGGCGGCGTCGCGCCATGCGCGCCGGTGACCGACACGGTTCGGTGGGTCGCCGGGGGCGAGCAGTCCGGTGGCCTGGTCGACCGCGACCGGCTCCGCGCCCTCCAGACCCCGCAGATCTTCGTCCGCGACGCCCTGGAGCGCGCCCACGCGCAGGCGCCGTCGGACGCCGACGAGGTCAGCGACGCGGTCCTGCTGGAGCGCGCCGGCCTGCGCGTCGCCCTGGTCAAGGGCGAGCTCGAGAACCTGTCGATCTCGAGCGCCTTCGACCTCGAGGTCGCCGCGGTGCTGCTCTCCCGCGCGGCCAGGGAGCAGCCGGCTCGATGACCCCGGTCACGCCGCGGCTGCGGGTCGGCCAGGGCTTCGACGTCCACCCGCTGGTCGAGGGCCGCGAGCTGGTCCTCGGCGGGGTCCGGGTGCCGTTCGAGCGCGGGCTCGGCGGCCACTCCGACGCCGACGTGGTCGCCCACGCCGCCTGCGAGGCGCTGCTGTCCGCCGCCGGTCTCGGCGACATGGGCCAGCACTACCCGCCCGGCGACCCGCGCTGGGCCGGCATCTCGAGCCTCGAGTTCTGCCGCGACGTCGCCAAGCGGCTGGCCGCCGCCGGCTGGACGGTCGAGAACCTCACGGTCACGGTGGTCTGCGACCGCCCCCGTCTCGGCCAGTTCGTCCCCGAGATGCGCCAGACGCTCGCCGGGGCGTTCGACCTGGACCAGGACCGACTCCAGGTGACCCCGAAGTCCTCGGAGGGCCTCGGCTTCACCGGCAGGGGAGAGGGCATCGCCGCGATCGCGGCCTGCCTGCTGGCCGGCTGGAGCCAGCCGGCCTGAGCCCCTCCGGCGCGTCGGCGACGGCCCCGCCGGCGGAATAGGATGGACCGAGCGTTGTGTACCCCAAACCCATGGAGCCGGCTGTGGCGCTGCACCTCACCAACACGCTGACCAGGCGAAAGGAGCTGTTCGTCCCCCGGGACGAAGGCAAGGTCGGCATCTACCTGTGCGGCCCCACGGTGTACAACGAGCCCCACATCGGCAATCTCCGCAACGTGGTCGTGATGGACGTGCTGCGCCGCCACCTGATCGCGTCCGGGTACGAGGTCCTGCTGGTCCGCAACTACACCGACGTGGACGACAAGATCATCGCCGAGTCGGGCCACGACCCCCTGCGCGCGTTCGTGATCGCCGAGCACTGGACCAGGGTGTACGAGTCGATCACCGAGGCGCTCGGGGTGATCCCGCCCGACATCGCGCCCCGCGCCACCGGGCACATCCCCGAAATGCTCGAGCTGGTCGCCAAGCTGTTCGACTCCGGGCTGGCCTACCAGTCCGGCGGCGACGTGTACTTCTCGGTCGCCAAGTTCCCCGAGTACGGCAAGCTCTCCGGGCGCGAGCTGGACGAGCTCCAGGCCGGCGCCAGGGTCGAGGTGAACCCCGACAAGCGCGACCCGCTCGACTTCGTCCTCTGGAAGGGCGCCAAGCCGGGTGAGCCGGTCTGGCGGTCGCCGTACGGGCCCGGCCGGCCCGGCTGGCACCTGGAGTGCTCGGCGATGGCCTGCAAGTACCTCGGCCAGGGCTTCGACATCCACGGCGGCGGCGAGGACCTGATCTTCCCGCACCACGAGAACGAGATCGCCCAGTACGAGGGCGCCACCGGCGAGCAGTTCGCGCGCTACTGGCTCCACAACGCGTTCCTCGAGGTCGGTGGGGCCAAGATGGCCAAGTCGGTCGGCAACGTGGTGAGCCCGCGCGAGCTGCTGCGCCGCCACAGCGGCGTGGTGATCCGCTACGCGCTGCTGACCGCGCACTACCGCAGCCCGCTGGAGTTCTCGCCCGAGGTGCTGGATGACGCGGCCGCCTCGTACGAGCGCCTGGCGACCTTCGCCGTCAACGCGGCCAGGGCGCTCCCGGAGGAGGTCGGCGCCGTGGCCGGCCGTGACGGTGGCCCGGGCCAGGCCACCGGCGGCGGGATCGACAGGGGCTCGTGGGAGGAGCGGTTCACCGCGGCCCTCGACGACGACCTCAACGTGCCGGCCGCGCTGGCCGTGCTGTTCGAGCTGGTCGCCGACGCCAACCCGCTGATCGGCGGGGCCGAGCGCGGCCAAGCCGGTGCGGCCGAGACGCTGTGGGTGCGGCTGGCGAACTTCAACGACCTGGCGGCACGGCTCGGCTTCACGCCCCTGCTCGACCTGCCCGACCCCAGCTCGATCCCCGCGTTGCTTGACCTGGCGCTGGAGCTGCGCGAACGGGCCAGGACCGCGCGCGACTTCGCGGCGGCCGACATGGTCCGCGAGCGGCTCGGCGCGCTCGGCATCCGGGTCGAGGACCGGCTCGGAGGCCCACGGTGGCACCTGGCCAGGTAGGCGGTCCGGGCCAGCAGCCCGAGGGCGAGCGGCGGCGGCCGCGCGCCCCCTCCGAGAAGCGCCGGGCGGCCGGCGCCAAGAGCGCGAGGGCCGGCAAGGGCGCGAGGGGCGCCGACCTCAGCCCGGGCCGGGCGGCGAAGCAGGCACGGCGCCGCGAGTGGCTCGAGTCCGGCCGCGCAGCGCTCCGCGTGGAGGCGGGCTGGACCGTGATCGAGGGCCGCCGGCCGGTGATCGAGGCCCTGCGCGGGGTCCGCACGGTGCGGCGGATCCTGGTCGCCGCCGGGGCCGGCGAGCGCGGCACCCTCGCCGACCTGCTCGAGCTGGCGGCCAAGGACGGCGTGCCGGTCGAGGAGGTCCCGCGCTCGCTGCTGGACGCCCACGCCGAGACGGGCGCCCACCAGGGCGTCGCGGCGGTCGTCTCCGAGCCGCGCATGATCGGCCTCGACGACCTGCTCGCGATCCCTCTTGGCGGCCCCGAGCCGCCGTTCCTGCTCGCGCTCGACGGGGTCGAGGACCCGCACAACCTCGGCGCGCTGGCCCGCACCGCGGAGGCCTGCGGCGCGCACGGGCTGGTGCTGCCGCGCCACCGCAGCGCGCCGCTGTCGGCCACGGCGGTAAAGGCCTCGGCCGGCGCGCTTGAGCACCTGCCGGTCGCCGAGGCGCCCAACCTCACCAGGGCGCTGGAGCGGATGCGCTCCTCGGGCCTGTGGTGCGTGGGCCTCGACGGCGAGGCCGACGAGAGCCTGTTCGAGATGCGGCTCGCCGACGAGCCGGTCTGCGTGGTGGTCGGCGGCGAGGGCGCGGGCCTGCACCGCCTGGTCCGCGAGACCTGCGACCTGCTGGTCCGGATCCCGATGACCGGCCAGGTCGCCAGCCTCAACGCCTCGGTCGCCGGCGCGCTCGCGCTCTACGAGGTCCGCCGCCGCCGGGGCGGCTCGGGAGCCTCAACGGGCTGACCGCGACGGCGACAGCCGCGAGAACATGATCATGTCGCTCCAGACGCCGTGGAGCTCGTAATAGGAGCGCAGCACGCCCTCCCGCTCGAAGCCGTTGGCCTCCAGCACCCGCCGCGATGCCTGGTTGTCTACCGCGACCAGCGCCTCGACCCGGACCAGACCGAGGCCGCTGAAGACCCAAGGCACCAGCAGTCCGACCGCGGCCGAGGCGATGCCCTGGCCCCGCCTGGCGGCAGCGACCCAGTAGCCGAGCGACCCGTGCAGGTGCCGCCAGGCGATCCCGCTGACGCCCACGTAGCCGAGCGCCCGGTCGGTGGCCACCTCGGCGATCGCCAGCGAGATGCCCGTCCGCTGCTCCCGCTGGGCGTGCTGCCGGGTGAGCCAGGCGTCGCCCGCGGCCTCGGTGTACGGCGTGGGGACGCTGGTCCCGACGGTGATCTCGGGGTCGCGGCTGGCCAGCTCGATCGCCGCCAGGTCGGCGATCCGCCATGGCCGCAGCACGATGCGCCCGTCCGACAGCGGCGGGTCCGGCAGCCGCAGCGAGTTCACCTGGGCACCTTGGTCAGAAGCCCTCGGCGTACTCCTGGTCGGTCACCGGGTCGCCCCACTCCGGCGCGCCGCCCATGCTTACGGCGACGTGCGCCATCGGGCTGTCGGGGCCGCCGCCGTGGAAGTGCCACTCTTCCGGCGAGATGTAGACGATCTCGCCGGGCATCAGCAGGTGGCCATCGCCGTCGCGGGACCGCACCCTTCCCCGCCCGCTCACCGCGAAGAGGAGTTGGCCGCCGGGGTGGCGGTGCCAGTGGGTCCTGGCGCCGGCGCCGAAGTGGACCACGGTCATCCCGGTGCCCTGTGGCGCCGACAGCCCCGGACTCAGCCACACCTGGCCGCTGAACCTGGCGGCGTCGCCTTGCTGGTAGGACTCCCGGTGCCCGTCCGCGATCTCCATGGTCAGGTCCCCTTCCTGGTCGGCCGGGCTCACCCTACCCGAGTCGCGGGCGTCAGGGTTGCAGGCCGAGCCCCTGGAGGCTGCTGACGACCATCGAGAAGACCAGCGCGGCGCCGAACAGGACGCTGACGGTCAGGACGATCCGGCGCGTGGTCACGCGCTGGATGGCGATCCGGCGGGGCGGCTCGGGGAGCAGGCGGATGAAGTCGGCGTGGAGGTCGCGTCCCTGCGCCCGAATCATCCGGCGGAGCTGCGACGGCATGGTCAGCCCGTAGGTGGCGGCGAACGCCTCGCTGATCTCGTCGACCGTGAA
>JBEDUQ010000341.1:0-21598 GCA_040414855.1 Actinomycetota bacterium | reverse complement strand
GTTCGGCGGGTCAGCGCAGCACCACGGCGAGCACGATCCCGAAGGTCGCCGAGCCGATGGTGAGCCAGGTCACCGAGTCGCCCAGGTTGCCGCTGTGCAGCGCCTCCAGGGCGCGCACGAGCGGGCTCGCCACTCTCGTGCCGCCGTGGCGCACCGCGCGGGGGATCCGCGACCCGAACAGCGCCAACCAGGCGCCCGCCACCGCGAGCAGCACCGTCGCCACCGTCCACGGCGCCGCCGCCAGCAGGCGGCCGGAGGTCGGTGGTTGCGCATGCGCCGGCGCCGGCGTCCCGCCGAGCACCGTGGCCACGTAGCCGAGCCGGTCAGCGAACCGTGCGGCCGCCACCACAGTCCGGTCCGAGAGGCCCGGCACCAGCCCGATCGCCACCGCCGCGCCCAGCAGCATCAGCGCCGGGGCCACCATCGAAGGTCCGACCAGCGTCCGCGCCACCCGCAACTCCCGCTGCTGCTCGTCCTCGTCCCGTCCGTCGCCGGGTCCTGCGTCCGGCCCGCGGGCCGGTCCGTCGCCGGGTCCCGTGTCCCGCCCGGCCTCGCCGTTGTGTCCAGGGTGCGGCCCGGCCTCGCCCTCGGGCTCGACCTCGCCCTCGGCCGGGCGGCTCTCGCGGCCCTGAGCACCCTCGACCGGGCGGGCCTCCCCGCGGAGCTCCTCTCGGGCCCTGCGGCCCTCGGCCCGGGACGGGGCGACCACGCCGGCCTGCGCGGGCGGGGCCTTGCCCGCGATCGGGACCTCGCCCATGGTCGGCTCGCCGTCTCCCCAGTCGGTGAACAGCCGTGCGGTCACCCGCAGCACCGCGGCGGCGGTCAGCGCCGACGCCACCGTGAACAGCAGCCCCGTCCAGTACTTGCCGCCTTCGGCCCCTTCCTCGATCAGGGCCTTGCCGACGAAGGTGCCCAGCGGGGGAACGCCGGCCAGGCCGAGCGCGCCGATCACGAACAGCGGCGCCGCCCACCAGATCTCCCGACCCCTCCCACGGAGCTGGAGCTCGTCGAGCGTGCCGAAGCGATGCGCCACGATCCCGACCATCACGAACAGCCCGCCCTTGACCAGCCCGTCCGCCGCCGCGTAGAGGGTGGCGCCCGCCAGCCCCTCAGGCGAAAGCAGCGCGATCCCGAACAGCGTGAGCCCGACGTGGCTCACCGTCGCGTACGCCAGCATGCGGGCGAGATGGCGCTGGAGCACGCACATCACCCCGCCGAGCAGCGCGGTGACCGTGGCGCCGGCGATCAGCGCGGCGCGGAAGCCGGGCGTGCGCGGCTCGAAGGTGCCGCTGAACACCGTCCAGTAGATCCGCGCGATCGCGTAGACGCCCAGCTCGCTCAGCAGCCCGGCGAACAGCACGCACACCGGCGTTGGGGCGAGCGCGTAGGCATCGGCGAGCCAGAAGTGGAACGGCACCACCGCCGCCTTGACGAAGAATCCGACCAGGACCAGCACCAGCGCGACGGTGACCAGCCGGTCCGAGCCGGTCCTGGCCAGCGTCTCCCCGATCTGCGCCAGGTTGAGCGCCCCGGTCCGCGCGTACAGCAGCCCGATCCCGCTGAGCAGCATGATCGCGCCAGCCGAATTGGTCACCGCGAAATTCAGCGCGCCATGGAGCGAGCCCGGGTCCTCGATCTTGTAGCCGGCGAGCGCGAACGCGGACACGCTCAGCAGCTCGAAGAACACGAACATGTTGAAGAGGTCGCCGGTCGACGAGAACCCGGCGACCCCGGCCAGCAGCACCAGCATCAGCGCGTGGAAGAGGGTCCCGACGGTCTCGAAATAGCGCCACGAAAAGGTCAGCGCCGCGACCATCAGCACCCCGCCGAAGGTCACCATCCCGGCGCCGATCGGGTCGACCACGAAGGCGACGCCGAGCGCGATGCCCGACCGTGGCGTCCACCCGCCGAACCAGGTCACCGAGGCCCCGCCGAGCGTCTGCGCCAGCTCGGCGGCGCCAATGCCGGTCACGGTCAGGGCGGTCGCGACCGCGAGAATGTCCGCCACCCGCCGCCGCAGCAGCGGCGCGGCGCCGACCATGACCGCCGCGACCACCAACGGGATCGCGACCGGGAGCGCTGGCAGGACCGGCACGCTCAGTCCCGCCGGGTGCGCAGTTCGTTGGGGTCGAGCGTCCCGGTGCGCTTGTGGATCTGGACCGCCAGCGCCAGCAGCAGTGCGGTCACTGTGGAGCCGACCACGACGTCCGTGAGCGCCAGCGAGGCCACCACGGGGTCGACCGCGCGGGTGCCGAGCGGCACGTCGAGGAAGATCGGCGCGGTCGCCGCCCGCCGGAAGCCGACCGACAGCAGCAGCACGTAGGTCGACGACTGCGCCACCGCGAGACAGGTCACCGCGTGGATGAGGTTGCGGCTGGTGACGATCCCGTACAGCCCGACCAGCAGCAGCCAGATCGCCACCAGGTACGGCAGGTAGTCCACGAGCTTCACGTGCGCCTCCCCGTGGTGTCGAGCACGAGCGTCTGCTCGAGGAACTCCGAGAGCAGCAGGGTGAACCCGGCGGCGACCTCGAGGCCGACGGCGAGGTTGATGAGCGGCATGGTCCCCGCCGACGGCAGCGTCCCGATCTTGCCGAGCGGCAGGAAATTGTCGAGGAAGGCGCCGGCCACGAGCAGGCCGTACAGGCCGACCAGCACGTAGGCTCCCGCGCCCGCCGCCTCGGAGGCGTCGATCAGCGCCTGCGGGCGCACCCGCCGGAGGGTCACGTACTCGCCGGACAGGTAGACGAGCAGCGCGCCCGTGGCCAACACGACCCCGCCCTGGAAGCCACCGCCGGGGGTGAGGTGGCCGTGGGCGACCACGTAGACGCCGTAGAGCACGATCGGGCCCAGCAGGGTGAGGCCGACCACCCGGACCGCGTTCGAGGTGCCAGGGACCCTCCGGCCGCGCTCCTGCTCCTCCGGCTCGTGCTCCGCCTCGAAGCGCATGCCGCGCAGCAGGACGGCCACGCCGATCACCGCCGCGAACAGGATGAACTCCTCGATCATCGTGTCGACGCCGCGATAGTCGAAGGTCACCGCCGCCACCACGTTGGTGGCGTGCCGCTCCGGCACCGCGACCTGGTTCAGCACCAGCCCGTAGGGACCGCGGTAGTCGCCGAACGGCGGCAGCCCGGTCATGCCCCAGACCAGCAGGCCGCCGAAGGCCGCCGCCGCGAGCAGGAAGACCCGCCGCCGGACCCGCGGGGTCATCGGCTGTCCCGCCGGACCTTGGCGAGCGCCAGCAGGATCATCAGCGGCAACGCCACCGCGCCGACGGCGATCTGCGACAGCCCCACGTCCGGCGCCTGCATGATCAGGAACGCCAAGCCGAGGACCAGGCCGTAGAAGCTCGCGATCATCGCCTGGTTGAGCGGGTCACGGGTGAGCACCGTCGCCGTGCCCCCCGCGGCGACCATCAACAGCACCACCACCAGCAGCACGGTCGTCATCCCACCACCTCATCCCACGAGCCCCGCTCCCGCCTGGCCGTGGTCACGGCAGTGCCCGTCTCGGCGACATTCACGGCCGACCGCCCTCGGCGACGTTCACGGCGTGTCAGCCTCCAGCGGGCCGTCCTCACGGCCCTCACGACCCTTTCACCTCCACCGGCTCGTCCTCCGCTTCGCCGCCGGTCGTCCAGTGCCCGTAGCGGCGGATGCGGGACGCCCGCGCGGTGGCGTGGCTGAGCACCGGGTTGGTGATCATCAGCACGACCGCGACCAACAGGGCCTTGATCCCGAACTGCACGAACGGTTCCCGCAGCACCACCGCCCCCGCGATCGCGAAGGCGCCGAGCGTGCTCGCCGGCGAGGTGTAGTGGAGCTTGTCGTAGACGCCGCGCATCACCAGCACGCCGACGCAGCAGGCCAGCTCGATGCCGACGCCGAGCACCAGCAGCACGATTCCCGCGACCCCGCGCGGCGTCATCCCCACCGCTCCAGGAACCGCGCGAACACCAGGCCGCCGGCGAACGTCAGCAGCCCCAGCGCCAGCCCGAGGTCGAGGTAGATGCCGCGGCGGAAGCCGACCGCGAGCACCACCAGCACCAGCGCGTCGATCGTGCCGGCCATCTCCAGCCCGACCAGCCGATCGGTCGGCTCGCCACGCAGGCACACGATCGCGCACGGCACCAGGCCGGCGAGCAGCGCCAGCGCGGCCACCAGCCACTCGTTCACAGCCATGGCGACATCGCCTACTCCTCGATCATGCTGGCCGGGATCTCGCCACCCGTCCGGCGGACAAGCTGGTGGACGAGGATCGTGCCCTCGCCGCGCTCCACGCCAACCACGTAGGTGTTCGGAGCGATCGAGGCGATGCTGGTCGCCATCGCGCTGCGGGCGGCGCCGGTCGCGTCGTCCTGGTCGATCGGGAAGGGCAGCACCCGGAAGAGTCCGTTGACCGACCCCGGCCGTCGCAGCTCGCGCCAGAGCGCGACCGCCAGCAGCCACGAGTCGGTCACCACCTGCCACGGCAGCGAGGCGAGTCCGGGCAGCCATCGCGCCCGCATCCGGAAGCGCACCAGGTCCTGCTCGCGCACCACGTCCGCGGCGGTCGCCGCCACCGCGGCCGCGATCGCGCCGACCCCCAGCTCCGGCTTCGCCAGCGTGTCCACGAACAGCAGCCAGAGCCCGAAGAGCGGGACGTACCAGCCAAGCCAGAACTTCACACGACGCGCCATCGCTGCCCTCCACCTCCTCGCCGTTCGAGGTCTGGTCGACTCCAACTGCCCAGCTCGCTCCGGCCGGGAAGCGAGCGCCCCAGGGACTCCGCCGTGACCTTCCCCGCCAACGTCGCCGTGATCTTCCCTACCGAGGGCGTCGTCGTGGTCTTCCCCGCCGAGGACGGTTCCATCCGTTCCGGCGCCGCCTCCAGGGTCGTCGGGTTTCGCGCGGGCCCCTGGCTGGTCGGGTTTGGCGCGGCCGTGATCGTGCCCGTCGGGGCGCGTCGCATCCCTGGCGGGCTCACGTATCGAGCGCTGGCAGGGTCGGCTCCGGGCGCGCGCCGCCCTTGGGTCTGCTGGAAGGCGGGGGTTGCTGGCCGTCGCTGGCCACAATCAGGCTGCCGACCTCGGTGAGCAGCGTCATGAACGTGGCCACCGTGCCCGATGGGGGCCCGGCGTCGTGGCGCCGCACCGCCACGATCTCGCGGCGCGGAAGCGTGGTGTCGACCAGGTCGACGACCGAGAGCACGCCGCTCGTGAGCTCGCCGGTCACCGCGCTGTGCGGGACCAGCGAGATGCCGATGCCGTGCTCGACCATCTTCTTCGCCGCCTCGATGTTGTCCAGCTCCAGCACGCTCTCGGGCATCACCCCGGCTTGGCGGAAGATCGCGTGCGTGAACGCGCGGTAGCTGGAGCTGCGGCCGAACAGGACCAGCGGCTCGCCGGCCAGCTCCGCGAGGCGGACCTTTCGCCCCGCCAGCCGGTGGCCCGGGCTCACGACCGCCAGCAGCGCGTCCGAGTAGACCGGAACCGCCTCGACCTCTGGGTGCCCGAGCGAGCGCATCAGGCCGATCTGGATCCGGTCGTGCAGCACCTGGTCGAGGATCTCCTCGGAGGTGCCGGTCACGACCGACAGGCGAACGCCCGGATGCTCGGAGGTGAACCGGGCGAGCAGCGCCGGCAGCGCATAGGTGCTCACCGTGGACGGCGCCCCGAGCAGGAGCTTTCCAACCGTCCCGCGGCGCAGCTCGCTGAGCCGCTCCCGGCCGTCGCTGATCGCCTGGACCGTGTGCTCGGCGTAGGGGAGAAATGCCTCGCCGGCTTCGGTTAGCCGCATTCCTCGCCGGGTACGGACGAACAGCTGCTCGCCTAGCTCGGCCTCCAGCGCTTGTAACCGAGCGGTGAGCGTCGGCTGGGAGACGTACAACGCCTCAGCGGCGCGACTGAGATTCCCGCGCCGCGCGACCTCGAGAAAGGCAAGAATCTGCGGTAGCACGCCGCCCCCCAACATCAGGGATCCCTATCTCTGCAATCAAAACGAACTATTGGACCGATGGCAAGCGCACCCCCTACCCTCTGACCTCACCACGCCGACCCGAGCGGAGGCCCGATGCGTATCGTTCTCCTTGGCCCCCCCGGAGCTGGCAAAGGCACCCAAGCCGTTCGCCTTGCACAGCATTTCAATTGCCCCCATGTGTCAACAGGTGACATTTTTCGCTCGAACGTCGCGGAGGGGACAGAGCTCGGGCAGGTAGCCAAGGAGTACCTGGACAGAGGCGACCTCGTCCCGGACAAGGTCGTCATCGCCATGGTGATGGATCGCCTGGGCTCGCCGGATTGCGCAGGCGGATTTCTGCTCGACGGCTTTCCGCGCACGGTTGCGCAGGCCGAGGCGCTCGACCTCAACCTGGCGTCCGAGGAGACCCCGCTGCATTCGGTGCTGTGCTTCGAGGCCGCCGACGAGGAGCTGTTCCGGCGCCTGGCCGGCCGCTCCGCCCAGCTGCGGCGCTCGGACGACGATGAGGAGACCATCCGCCACCGGCTCGAGGTCTACGCCACCAAGACCCGACCTCTGGTGGACTACTACATGCACCGGCGCCTGCTGAGCGTGGTGGACGCCGTCGGCCACGTCGAGGACATCACCGCCAGGATCCTGGACGCGCTCCGCATCGCGCTGGCCCGCGTGACCGGCGTCGCCGACGCCGTCACCAACGGCAACGGGAACGGCAACGGCAACGGCAACGGCTACGGTCACGGCTACACCCCGGGCGCCGAACCCGGCCCCGCCGCCGCGATGACGGTCTCCACCCGCTGACCGAGGGCCTACGGTCTCCATCCGCTGATCAAGGGCTTGCTGAAGGTCCGTTCCGAACCCGCCGACGCCTCGACCGAGCGTCTGCTCACCCTTACGTCTGCATTCGACGAATGAGTCTGCGGCCGGTCGTTGCCGTGGCCGCCGGGTCGCCGCCCATTTCCCCGAGTCGTCCGCCAGTCAGTCGATCGCGCGACGCATGAACCCCATCACCCCCGTCGTCACCAGGGCGATGGCGGAGAAGGTCAGCACGGTCACGGCGATCCAGGGACGCATATGCGGGACAAGGGGCACCATCGCGGCGCGCATGCCTTCACTCATATAGGTGAGCGGATTGAACAGCGTCACGACCTGGAACCAGCGCAGGCTTGACAGCGACGGCCACGGGTACTGGCTGCACCCCGTGAACAGCAGCGGTGTGAGCACCAGCGCGAACACGATGCTGATCTGGTTCGGCTGCACGAGCGTGCCGAGGGTGAGCCCGAGCCCCGCGCCCATGACCGCGCCGAGCAGCATGAACGGGATCAATATCCAGAGCCGGTCCGCGTGGAACGGCAGTGTCCCGAGCACAAGCCTGCCGATCGGGAACATGATCGCGCCGGCGATCAGCGCCCGCAGCACGCCGAACAGGACCTTCTCGAGCGCCACGAAGCTGGTCGGCAGCGGTGCCAGCAGCCGGTCCTCGATCTCCTTGGTGAAGCTGAAGTCGATCACCAGCGGCAGCGCGGTCCCCTGCAACGCGGTGACCGTGACCGTCAGCGCGATGATTCCCGGGAGCAACAGCTCCGCGAACCCCGCCCGCGCGAAGCCGAGCTCGGTGAGGACCTTGCCGAACACGAAGACCATGAACAGCGGTTGCAGGATCACCTGCGCCAGGAACGTCGGCAGCTCGCGGCCGGTGACGAACAGGTCGCGCCAGAGAATGGCGAGGAACGTGCGGGTGACGTCGATCCGCTGCCCCCTGGTCGGGAGACCGAGCGTCGGCGTTGCCGTCGAGGTGGCGCTCATCCGCGCAGCCCCCTTCCGGTGAGATGGATGAAGACGTCCTCCAGGCTGGGCCGGCCGAGCTGGAGGTCGCTGAGGGTCGCGCCGCTCTCGCCGATGACCCGAACGACCGGCGGCACCAGCCCGGCCGCCTCGCCCTCGCAGTAGAGCCGCAGGTGCCTCGCGCCCTCGCCGTTCGGGGCGCCAATCCCACTGGCTCCCGCCTGTGCCGCAAGCTGTCCCGCGGAGGGAGCGGTCCCGGGGGTTTCCAACCCGCCCCGCGCTCCAGACCAGCCCGGCCCACCAGCGCCGTTCGGCCCAGCCCCGCCATCCGGCCGGCCAGGCGCGCCGCGAGCACCCGGGCCCCCCGGTCCGCCGGCACCACCGGCCGCACCGCCGCCAGTCCTACCGCCTCCGGCACCTCCGCCGCCGGGTCCGCCACCACCGGGCCCGCCGGGGCCGCCACCACCGGGCCCGCCTGGTCCGCCGCGACCGGGCCCGCCGGGTCCGCCCCAACCGCCGTCGAAGTCGCCGGGGAAGCCTCCCGCGAACCCCGATGGTGCGGTCGTGCCGCGCTGGACGCGATCGACCCGCTCGACGCCAGGCAGCGCGCCGAGAGCGGTCACCAGACCATCCATGCCCGCGGGCCCGGCGCCGTTGGGCTCGATGCCGATCTCGAGCGTGCTCTCACCAGGGACGAGACTGGTCAGCGCCTCGGGTGTGTCGAGCGCCAGCAGCTTGCCGTGGTCCATGATCCCCACGCGATCCGCCAGCTCGGTCGCTTCGTCCATGTCATGTGTGGTCATCAGCACGGTGACATTCCGCTCCCGCTGGTCGCGGATGCGGTCCCAGACGAACAACCTCGCCTGGGGGTCCAGCCCCGTGCTCGGTTCGTCCAGGAACAGCACCTGCGGGTCGTGCATCAGCGCGCGGGCGATCATCAGTCGCTGCGCCTGGCCGCCGGAGAAGCGGTCGACCTTGTCGTCGGCGCGGTCCGCGAGACCGAACTCCTCGAGCAGCCGGTCGGCTCTGGCGTTGCGCTCGGCCTCGGGCACGCCGAAGTAGGCGGCGTGGAACAGCAGGTTCCGCTTGGCGGTGAGCGACCGGTCCAGATTGCTGCGCTGAGGCACGACCGCCAGCGCGCGCCGTGCCGCGACCGGGTCCGCGCTGACGTCGATCCCCGCGACCCTCGCGCGGCCGGCGGTCGCTCGGACTCGCGTCGTCAGGACCCCGATGGTGGTCGTCTTGCCAGCTCCGTTGGGTCCGAGCAGCCCGAACACCTCGCCAGGGCGCACGCTGAACGAGACACCGTCGACCGCGTTGAACGGCAGCTTGGGATAGCGCTTGACGAGCTGCTCGACGGTGACGATGCCGTCCTCTGGCCGGTCCCCAGACTCCGGCGGTGCTGGCGCGGGAATGGTCATGGTGCCTCCTGGTTGCCTCACGCCTGCGGCGCTCGGCCATGGTCGACTCGGCGCCCAAAGCGCGCAAGCGACTATCCACAGCCCAGTTATCCACAGATCAAATTGGGCGAGGTTGGCGCCACCCGCCCGCGGTTAGACTCGACGAGTCCCTCGTTCGTGGAGAATTGCCGTGCAAGATCCGCCGCTCACCAACGCATCGCCTCCGGATCCCGACTCGCCCCGGGACCCGAATCCGCCGCGCGACGCCGGCTCGGACGGGGCTCCCGCCGGATCCCCGCGCGCCGGTTCGGACGGGGCTCCCGCCGGGTCCCCGCGCGCCGGTTCGGACGGGGCTCCCGCCGGATCCCCGCGCGCCGGGCCGGACGGGGCTCCCGCCGGGTCCCCGCACGCTGGTTCGGACGGGACTCCCCCTGGATCCCCGGACCCCGACCCAACGGTCGAGATCGGTCGGGGGACGGGTGCTGTGCCACCCACGGCCGACCGGCGTACTGAAGGCGAGCAGACCGCGCCGATCGGCGCTCGCCCGGTCCAGGGCGCGACCCCGAGCGGCCCAGGTCCCAGATGGGGAGAGGCGGGCTATCGGGCGCCGCCGGATACCAACCGATCGACGCGGGTGGCGGTCGCCTGGATCCTCGGCGGGATCGGGGCGGTGGTGGTCGCGCTGTTCCTGGTGGTCGGGCTCGCCGTGATCCTCCTCGCGGGCGGACAGCATCAGGAGACCTCGACCGGAGCGGCGCCCGGGGGAGCTCCGTTTCCAACCGATGCGGTCCCGACGACCGCGACCCCGAACGGGCCGACGACCGCGCCGGGATCGGCGCCGCCGCCGTCGGCCGGCGGATCGCGGACACGCAACGCGGACTATTCGATCAGAGTGCCGGACGGGTACCAGGACGTCACCGAGAGCTGGCGCACCGAGCATCCCGAGGACCGCAACGCGGTCCAGGTCCTCGCCGGTGCGCCGGGCTCGCCCGCGACGACCCGGTCGACGATCGTCATCAGTCAGCTTCCGAACGGCGCGGATCAGGGCCGCCCCCTCAACCGCCTGATGACCGACCGCCTGCGGACGCTTCGAGGCCAGGGCGCCCGCTCCGCCGGTCAGCCGAGGAACACCTCCATCGGTGCCGATCCCGCCGTCGAGGCCGATCTGACCCAGGGGGTGTCGGGCGAGCTGACGCACCGCACGGAGGTGCTCGCCATCCACGACGGGCGGGTCTGGGAGATCGCCGTCACCAGTCCCGACGGCAGCCAGGCACTCGCGGCTCAGGCGTGGCTCACGGTCCGGAATGGTTGGCAATGGCAATGACCGTCCTAATTCCGCCGCCCTGAGCCGCCAATTTCGAGCGGCCAATTTCGCCAGGCGAACTTCCGAGCTCTGGAGGGCCTTGCGGGGCCGAGTGAGGACCTTGCACCGGCACGCTGGGCTGCCCCATTGCGCGAATTTGCGACGCTTCGCTCTGCTGACCCTTCCAAATTTGCGAACTGTTGGGAGGAGGGTTAGATTTCCGCGCTGGTACGTCTATGGGTCAGTGGTCTGGGCTGGTGGGATTGTGATGATCCACCGCCCATCGGGGGGGCCGATCCATGTTCCGGAACCTTCAGATCCGGTCAAAACTGGTTGCGATCGTTCTGATCCCGCTCCTGGCGGTGATGGCGTTCGCCGCCGCGCACGCGGTGTCGAGTGTCCGCACCGGGGTCGAGGCGGAACGGCTGAACCGGGCGACCCAGTTCGCGGCGACGCTGACCGCGCTGGTCGACGCGCTCCAGCGTGAACGGGCGATCTCGAGCGGCTTCATCGCCAGTGAGAGGCGCACAAGCTACGGGACCATGGTCACCGAGCGGCTCGTGGTCAACTCGGCGTTGCAGTCGTTCGACAAGAGCGTCCGCTCGCTGGACACCGCCGGTTTCTCGGCGCAGTTCCGCGGCGACCTCGCGACCGCGAAAGTGTCGCTCGCCCAGCTGAACGGCTTCCGCTCCCAGATCGAGAGCCAGACCATCAGCCCTGCCCAGGTTGCGGCGGGCTATGGGGCGGAGATCGAGACGCTGCTCGACGTCATGGGCGACATCAGCGAGCAGGAGGGGAGCCGTTCGCTCGGGAAGGGCGTCGACGCGCTGGTCGCGGTCTCCCGCGCCAAGGAGGCGGCGTCGCAGGCCCAGGGAACGCTGTTCGCCGTGCTCAGCGAGGGCAGCTTCGGGTCTGACGACTACCAGCGGTTCGTTACCGCGGGCGGCGAGGAGCAGGCGTACCTGGCGCAGTTCCGGCTGGCCGCGGATCCGAGCGAGCGAGCCTACTTCGATCAGACGGTGACCGGGGCCGAGGTCACCGCAGCTGAGCGGATGCGCCAGGCGGCGCTCACCGCCCGCGACCTACCCCAAGGCATCGCGCCGATGGACTGGTTCGCCGCGACCACTGCCAGGATCGACCGGCTGCACCAGGTAGAGCTGCGCATGGGCGCCGACCTCGCGGCCGCCAGCGATGCGGCCAGCTCGACCGCCGCCCGCGGCGCGACCATCGACGTCGTCGGCATGGCGCTGCTGGTGGGGCTCGCGCTGGGGTCGTCGCTGCTGCTCGCCCGCTCGATGGCGGTACCGCTGCGCCGGCTGGAGCGTCGCGTCCGCGAGGTCGCCGAGACTGACCTTCCCGGTGTGGTGTACCGGCTCCAGCACGGTGGCGGCAGCGATCTGGCCGTGATCGACGAGCACGCGACGGGTGAAGTGCCGGTGCGGTCGAGCGACGAGATCGGCCGCCTGGCGGCCGCCTTCAACTCGGTGCACCGGGTGGCCGTGCGGGTCGCCATCGAGCAGGCCGCCCTGCGGAAGTCGATCGGCGACATGTTCGTGAACCTCGCGCGCCGCAGCCAGAGCCTGATCGATCGCCAGCTCAACCTCATCGACGAGCTGGAGCGCCGCACGGAGGACCCCGAGCACCTCGCCGACCTGTTCCGGCTCGATCACCTGGCGACGCGCATGCGCCGCAACGCGGAGAACCTGCTGGTGCTCGCAAACACCGAGCCGGGCCGGCGGTGGAGCGAGCCGATGCCCATCGCCGACGTGCTTCGCGCCGCCAGCTCCGAGGTCGAGGACTTCAGCAGGGTCGAGCTGTTGTCCACCGGCGACCGGCTGCGCCTCGCCGGCCACGCCGGCAGCGATGTGGTGCACCTCCTGGCCGAGCTGATCGAGAACGCGGTCACCTTCTCGCCGCCGGACACGCGGGTCCGGCTGCGCGGGCAGCGCGGCGCAAGCGGGTACATGCTCGAGATCGAGGACAGCGGCATCGGCATGAGCGACAGTGAACTGGCCGCCGCCAACGAGCGTCTCGCCAACCCTCCGGAGATCGACCTCGCGCTCGAGCGCATGCTGGGGTTCTTCGTGGTGGCCCGCCTCGCCGGGCGGCACGGCATCGAGGTGCGCCTGCGGCACTCGTGGCACGGCGGGCTGGTCGCGCTGGTGGTGATCCCCGGCCCGCTGATGCTGGCCGAGCAGCAGCCGGCCTGGTCCGGCGCCGCTTCGTCCTCGCACACGCCACTGCCGGCGCGCACGGGGTGGACCGCCCAGAAGGTCGCGGTCGGGCAGCCGGCGCTCGAACCGAGCCGCGGCGCCAGCACGACCGGTCTGATGGCCGCGATCGCCCGCGACGCGGTCGAGTTCACCCGGGGCGACGCCGAGGTGACCTCCGGCGACTTCGGGTTCACCCGGGGCGACGTCGAGGTCACCCGAAGCGATGGCGAGTTCACCCGAGGCGACGGCGAGGTCACCCAAAGCGACGGCGAGTTCACCCGCGGCGATGTCGAAGCCACCCCCGGCGATGTCGAGTTCACCCCCGGCGACACCCGCGGGAATACCGAGGTCACCTGGGGCGTCGCCGACCCGAACCCCGACGCCTCGCCCAGCCCGGGAACCTTCGTGGACACAGGGTGGCCGGACCCACCCGACAGGCAGCCTGGCCCATCCGACGGTGGCGCCGACCCTGACGCGGACGGTGGCGCGGACGGTGGCGTGGTGCGGGACGCGGGGGCGGGCGACGCGATGCCATCGGTGTTCGATCCGCCGCCATCGCCGGACCCGCTTCCGCCACCTCCTCCGCTGCCGGACCCACCGCCGGCGGCACCGCGGGGCGCGCCGCCGGCGAGCGACCATGGCCGGGGCGGTCCCCAAGGCACAACCGCAAACGCCGGCGCCGGGGCCGGCGACCTGTTCGACGATCTCAGGACCGGAATGCTGTATGGCCGCGTGGCGGGGGGTCACAGGCCTGGACGCGCGGGGCTGGGCCCACAGGCGCGACCGCCCAGTGGGCCGCGGAACCACGGCGGCCCGGAGGCTTCCTGAGTCGCGGACGTCAACTGCCTGGACGGAGGAAGGCGATGCGTACCCTCGACGCCGGAGGCACCTACCTGAGCGGCGGTCCGAGCCGGCTGCTGCGCGCCTACGCGGTGACGGGCGGGCGCACGCGGCCTCACCATGCCGACCTCGAGCTGGAGTCGCTGGTCTCGACCACGGATCTCGGCGCACGCAGGGCGACCAGGCTGGGCATGGAGCACCGGGCGATCGCGCAGCTCTGCATGACGATGCTGTCGATCGCGGAGGTGTCGGCCCACCTCGACCTCGCGCTGGGCGTGACCCGGGTGCTGGTGGGCGACATGGCGGCCGATGGCCTGTTGGCGGTGAACCGTCCAGAGATCTCCAGGAAAGGACCTGACGTGGCCCTGCTCAAGCGGGTCCTCCACGGCCTCCGCGGAATCTGACCGGGTGGGGAAGCATGCGACGCGATCCGCACCACCCCCCCAGCCGCCGGTCCGGGACGGGTTCGCCTCGTCCCGGACCGGCGGTGGCAGCGGGCTTCCACCAACCAGCGCCGCTGCTCAGGCTGACGGGGGTCGAGGCGCCCGGGCCCGCGAGCCCGGCTCGGCGCCTACCACCCGAGTGTCGCCACTTCGTCCTACCATGTGTGCATGCGCAACCGTCCTGACAAGGCACAACTGGCTGCGTGGCGAGCCTTGCTCGAAGCCCATGCCGCGGTGACCGACCTGCTGGAGCGCGAGCTGGAGCAGGAGCGCGGACTGCCGCTCAGCAAGTTCGAGGTCCTGCTCAAGCTCGCCGAGGCGCCCGACGGGCGTCTGCGGATGCTGGAGCTCGCCCAGTCGGTGCTGCTGTCCAAGAGTGGGCTGTCACGGCTGGTCGACCGGATGGAAGAGGCCGAGCTGGTGCGCCGTGAGCGCTGCCCGTCCGACCGCCGCGGCGCCTACGCCGTGCTCACCGACGAGGGTCGCCGCGTCCTGCGGCGGGCCGCGCCGGTCCACTTGCGCGGCATCAAGGAGCACTTCACCAACCACCTCGACGAGCAGGAGATCCGCGTGCTGACCGTCGCGCTGGGCAAGGTCAACGCGGCCGCCCGGGCCGACGGCGTTCGCGAGTGCGCGTCCGGCAAACTCGACTCCGCGACCGATTCCGACGAGCTGGTGGTCGACACCACCGGGCTCGACGCCGAGGCGGAGCGGCTCGCGACCGAGGTCCCGGCGTTCGAGAATCGCGGCGGTGACCTGATCGCCACATGACTATGTGTCCAAACATCCACATCGACACATAGCCGTTGCGGCCGTAAAGGCGAGCCCTTCGCGGTGCGATATGGCATTCGGGGAGAGATTTGCTCAAGAGATCTCCGTTATCCGGACGCACCAGTCGAACCCCACTGTTCCTACGATCCAAGGCCCGGGTAACATCCCCCGCGCAGAAGCCACGTGTCGCCTTCATCGGCGGCACCTACGAGTTCTTTGGGGGGGCGCCATGCCGGCGTTCGAGGTTGTGCGCAGGTGGAAGGGCCGGGTCGTGCTCGACCGCCACGGCCAGTTCATCGGCTCGGTCGACGAGATCTACTACGACGCCGAGACCGACCAACCCGGGTGGGCGCTGCTCGACCTCGGGCAGGCCGACGGAAAGACCAGTCTCGTCCCGCTCGCGAACGCGACCGAGTGGCGCGAGCGGATCCACGTGCCGTACGACCGCGCCACCGTCCTTCGCGCGCCGGGGATGCCGCCCACGCGCCGGCTCTGGCCCCAGGACGAGGCCGCGCTGTACAGCTACTACAACCTCGAGTACACCTGGGCGTCGATCGTCGACAGGGAAGAGCTCGATCCGGGTGATGGCGTCTCGGATCCGTTGAGCGACGCGGTCAGGGTGGGGTTCGCCTCGCGTTGGCTGCTGAACGCCGACGGCCCCTCGCTGAGCTGACAGAGGTCCTCCCCGAACGGGTCCGGGGCGTGTTGCGGCGGTAACGCCACGCCGGGCCACGACACGCCTCGGACGCCGGACTCCGCTCGGGGAGGTCCGGCGTCCACAGCGTCAGGGAAGGAGCGAACCGCGTTGGAGCCGGCTAGAACTCGCGCATCCGCGAGGTCATCGGCGAGCTGACCCGCTGGCGCTGCCGCGCGACCTTCTGCCAGTCGTTCGGCTTCGAGACGATGTTGAAGACCGCCGCCGGCAGGGAGCTGCCGATCCGCAGCAGGCGCAGCTCGACCGCGAAGAAGCGCACGTCGTCATCGCCGTGCTGGTTCAGCCAATCGAGCACGGCGCGGTGCTCCTCGCTCACCTTGGTGGTGATCCAGATCACCGCGGAGACCTCGAGGCCGGCCGCGAAGGTCACCACCTGGCCGAGGTGGATGTGGTCGGTGCTCTCGAGCTGGTTGGTGATCGCCACACGGCGGCCCTTGTCGGTCTGGGCCAGGATGTCGACGGTGAACGAGCCGACCGCGATGTCGCGGCCGACCTCGCGCAGCCCGCTGACGCCGAGCTCCTTGGAGAGCCTGTCGAGGTTGCTCGAGAGCCAGCCGGAGAACCCGTCGCCGTCGCGCTGGAACACGGTCCGGACGTCGACCTCTTCGAGATCGGCCAGCTGCACCGAGCCCCCGCCGAAGCTCCGCGCTGACCGCTCGATGTCGGTGTCCGCCCGCCGGTTGCCAGCGTGAGAGATGGCCGAGCGGGTGGTCGAGCCGTCGCCGGCCCCGCTGACGTCTGACTGAGTCACGCTGGAGTCCTTTCGTCGGTCGCAGAATTGCTGGTTGCGGCAAGACCAACGGAGGCTCGCCCAAACCGCGCCGAAGAGTCAAGTCCGCAGTACGCCATTTGTCCGCAGTGCGAGACGCGTCAACTCCTGCGCGGGAGCTCGATGATGCCGCGTTCGAGGGCGGCGACCACGGCGGCGGTGCGGTCGTCGACGGAGAGCTTGCCGAAGATGTGGATCAGATGGGTCTTGACCGTCGCCTCGCTGATGAAGAGCTCGGAGGCGATGGCGGCGTTGCTCGCGCCCTTGGACACGAGCCCGAGGACCTCGATCTCGCGGGCGGTCAGGGCCTCCCCGGCCGGCACGCGCATGCGGCCGACCAGGCGGCTGGCGACCGCGGGGGCGAGGGCGGTCTCGCCGCGGGCGGCGGAGCGGATGGCGGTGTAGAGGTGCTCGCGCACGGCGTCCTTCAACAAGTATCCGGTGGCGCCCGCCTCGACCGCGCGGAGGATGTCGGCGTCGGTGTCATAGGTCGTGAGCACCAGCACGTGGGTGTCGGGGAAGTGGTCGCGGATGTCGGCGGTGGCCGCGACCCCGTCCATCTGGGGCATGCGCAGGTCCATCAGCACGACGTCGGGCTTCAGGCGCTCGACCATCAGAACGGCCTCGATGCCGGTGGCGGCCTCGCCCACGACCTCGAAGTCGGCGACGCCCGTCAGCATGTTGCGGAGCCCGTCGCGCACGACCGGGTGGTCGTCGGCGATCAGCAGCCGGATGGTCACCGGACCTCCTCGCACGCGACCGCCTCCCCGGGCGCGACCAGGGATCGCTCTTGCCGAGGCCCGGCGGCGGCCTCGGGGAGGCTGACGGCGATGGTGGTGCCCTTGCCCGGCGAGGTCTCGATGGTGAGCTGGCCGCCGAGCTCGCGCACGCGCTCGTTCATGACCCGCAGCCCGAAGCCGCCGCCGGCGGTGGTGCCGGCAGTGTCAGGGTCGAAGCCGGCGCCGTCGTCGCGCACGTCGAGCACCGTCTCGTCCTCCATATAGGACAGGGTGAGCGCGACCCGCGAGGCGCTGGAGTGCTTGCGCACGTTGGCGAGCGCCTCCTGCGCGATCCGAAGCAGCGCCACCTCGGTGTCGGCGGGCAGCTTGCCCGGCCGGCCGGTGACGGTCGTGGTGGCGCTGATGCCGGTCTCCTCGCCGAGCCGCTGCCCCAGCCGCCTGAGCGCCTCGCCGAGCGGCGCGGTGGCGAGCGACTCGGGCCGCAGCTCCCAGACGAGGTGCCGCGCATCGCCGAGGTTCTCGCGCGCGGTGCGCAGCGCCTGCTCGAGATGCCGCCGCGCCTTGGAGGACCCGGCGGGCAGCGCGTCCTCGGTCGCCTCGAGCAGCAGCACGATGCTGATCAGGCCCTGAGCCAGGGTGTCGTGGATCTCTCTGGACAGGCGCCCTCGCTCGGCCAGGCGGCCCGCTTCGCGTTCGGCGACCGCCAGCTCCTCGCGGGTCGCCTGGAGCTGCAAGATGAGCCGGCGCCGCTCGGCGCTCTGGTGAATGATCCGGGTGATCCAGACGGCGAAGCCGATGCCGAGAGTGGCGCTCAGCAACCCGCTGCCGAGCGGCGACCAGTCCTGGCTCAGCGATTTCCCGGAGTCGAGCACCTCGTGCGTGACGGTCAGCGCGTTGAGCAGCAAGGCCACCACGATCGCATACGACAGCCGCAGCCGGCTGAAGATCAGCGGGTAGGCGATGAACAGCATCAGGTAGAACGCCGGGTGCAGGCTGACCAGCGCGTACCAGAGCCCGATGAAGCCGGCGAGGAAGATCCCCGCCGGCAGCGGCCGCTCGTCGCCGAGCGGGTAGGGCAGCGCCAGGAGCACGTACCAGGTCGCAAGGACCAGTGCGAGCCCGGCGAGCGCGAGCCGGCGGTCGCCGTCGAGCCCGCCGCCGGCGAGCGCGGAGACGGTCGCGGTCGCCAGCAGCCCGAAGAAGGCCGCGTGCCAGATCCAGCGGTTCGACGCCCACGCCTCGGGGGCCAGCGCCTGGGACGTGCGGCTGGCGTCGTCCATGCCACACACCCCTTCCAGCCAGCCGCGCCCCGGTTCGGGGTCGATGGTACGGCGCGGGGGCGCCCGGACCGAAGCCCGACCGGTCGATCGGCGCGTCCGTCGACCGGTTGATCTTGCGATGCGGGCCGACCGGGGTCCGGGCGGACCCCGGGCCGCGGCTCCCCACACCGGTCCTGGGAACGCCGGTTCCACACCGGAGGGCAGGCTCTCGTAGGATGGGGCCGGCGAAATGGGGGGGATGGCTGGGGGCCTTCGACATGCTCCTTTCCCGCGCGCTCGTGAAGAGGTTCAAGAGCATTGACGATTCCGAGGTCGTCGCCTTCGAGCCTG
This sequence comes from Actinomycetota bacterium, assembly GCA_040414855.1. Classification (GTDB taxonomy): domain Bacteria; phylum Actinomycetota; class CALGFH01; order CALGFH01; family CALGFH01; genus DASVXQ01. Next base: position 3,053 of record JBEDUQ010000341.1, on the reverse strand, counting down.
ACGTGACCTGCCTGGTCGGCCGGAACGAGAGTGGCAAGACGGCGTTCCTCGAGGCGCTGGCCCGTCTCAATCCGCTGGCCGACGACCCGCTCGCCTTCGACGAGCTGCGCGACTACCCACGCCACCTCCGCGGCCGCGACCCGGCTGGGATCGCCGACTCCGTGCCCGTCAGCGCCACCTTCGAGCTCGATGACGCCGACCTCGAGGAGCTGTGGGCCGAGTTCGGCCAGGGCGTGATCAGCTCACGCGAGCTGCGGCTGGACCGCACCTACGGCGGCCGTCGCAGCCTGATCGTCGAGCAGGACGACGCGGCCCGCGAGCGGGCGGGCGGGGCGGACCTTGCCGCCCACCTCATCGCCCGGCTGCCGCGCTTCCTCTATTTCGGCCACTACAACGTGCTGCCAGGGCGGGTGAGCATCCCGCGGCTCCAGAGCACGCCGGTCGCCGGCCTGTCGCCGGGGGAGCGCACCGCGCGGTCGCTGCTGCGGCTGGCGGGCGTGGCCGCCGAGGACTTCGTGGAGTCGACCTACGAGCGCCGCAAGGTCGCGCTGGAGGTCGCCGCCGACCGCATCGGCGACGAGGTGCTGCGCTACTGGAGCCAGGGCCGGGACCTCCAGGTCGAGCTGGACGTGGACTTCCGCGGCGCCGGCGACGACCCAGGCCCGTTCCTCGACATCCGCATCAGGGACCAGCGCCACCGCGTGACCATGAACTTCGGCGAGCGCTCGGAGGGCTTCGTCTGGTTCTTCTCGTTCGTGGCGGCGTTCTCGGAGGTCCGCGAGTCCGAGCGGGTGATCGTGCTGCTCGACGAGCCGGGCCTCGGGCTCCACGCGGCCGCCCAGGCGGACCTGCTGCGCTACATCGGCGAGCGGCTGGCCCCGCACCACCAGGTCGTCTACACGACCCATTCGCCGTTCATGGTGGACGCCACCGCGCCGGGCAGGGTGCGCACGGTCGAGGACCTCGACGACGAGGGCACCCGCGTCCGCCAGCCGTCGGGCGCCCAGCACCCGGACACGCTGGTGCCGCTGCGGGCCGCGCTGGCGAACAAGGTCGCGGCCGAGGTCGACCTCGGCGACGACACATTGCTGGTGCCGAGCCCCGCCGACCTGGTGTACCTGGAGGTGATGAGCGCCTATCTCCGCGACGCCGGCCGCACCGGCCTCGACCCGCGCTGGGTGCCGCTGCCAGTGGGCGGCCTGCACGCGATCCCCGCGCTGGCCGCGATGCTGGGCGCGCCGCTGAGGGCCGCCGTGCTGCTCGGCCGCGGCGCCGGCAACCCGGAGGTCACCAGGCTGGTCGCGGACGGGCGGCTGCTGCCGGAGCGGCTGGTGGCGCTGACCGAGATCACCGGCGGCAGCGAGGCCGGCATCGAGGACCTCTTCGAGGAGGCGTTCTACCTCGACCTGCTGAACTGGTCGGGCGTGCCGGCGCCCCACCCAGGCGAGTTTCCGGCCGGGACCGGCTCGCTGGTCAAGCGGATCGAGCTCGCCACCGGCCGTCCGCTCGACCGCTACATTCCCGCCCGGTTCCTGCTGGTCAACCAGGCGCGGCTGCTGCCGAGCCTGGGGAGGGCGACGATCAACCGCTTTGCCAAGCTGTTCGAGATCCTCAACGAGCTCGAGCCGCGCGAACCCGAGGGGGCGGCACGGTGACCTTCTTCCAGGAGCCACCGAGACTCGGCAACACCTATCGAACCGACACCGTCCTGCACGAGCACCTGGAGCGGCTCCTGCCGGCCGAGCTGCTCGCCGAGCTCGAGCCGGAGCTCGACGCGATGGGCGAGGCTGCGGCCGGGGAGCTGGCCCGTCTGGCCGACCAGGCCGAGGCCGCGCCGCCGGCGGTGGTGCGGTTCGACCCGTGGGGCAGGCGCGTCGACCGGATCGAGGTCAGTCCCGCGTGGGGGGAGCTGCTCGCGGCGCAGGCGCGCGCCGGCCTGGTGGCGATCGCCTACGACGACGCCTTCGGGATGCACGGGCGTACGGTCCAGCACGCGCTGCTGCACCTGTACGGGCCGTCCTCGGCGGTCGCGACCTGCCCGCTGGCGATGACCGACGCGGCCGTCCGGGTGCTGCTCGACCACGCGCAGCCGGAGCTGCGCGACCGGGTCGTCCCGCTGCTGACCTCGCGCGACCCGGACCACGCCTGGACCTCGGGCCAGTGGATGACCGAGCGGGAGGGCGGCTCGGACGTCGGCCGCACCGCCACCGCCGCCAGGCTCGACGAGCAGGGACGCTGGCGGCTGCACGGCACCAAGTGGTTCACATCGGCGACCACGGCGGACTGCGCGCTCGCGCTGGCGCGGCCGGAGGGCGCCGGCACCGGCTCCAAGGGCCTTGGCTTGTTTTTGGTCGAGCTGGTCGACCCGCTGACCGGCGAGTCGCAGCTCGGCTCGACGATTCGGGTCAACCGGCTCAAGGACAAGCTCGGCACCAGGGCGCTGCCGACGGCCGAGCTGACGCTGGATGGCGCGGTCGCTACCCCGGTCGGCGGGATCGAGTCAGGCCTCAAGAAGATCACCGGGATGCTCAACGTGACCCGGGTGCACAACGGCATCAGCGCCGCCGCCGGGATGCGGCGCGGGGTGGAGCTGGCGGTCGTCTACGCCCGCGTCCGCGAGGCGTTCGGCCACCGGCTCGACGACCTGCCGCTGCACCGCGAGACGCTGGTGCGGCTAGCGGTCGAGGCGGAGGCGGCCTTCGCGCTGGTGGCGAGGGCCGCGGAGCTGCTCGGGCGCGCCGAGCACGGCTTCGCCGGTCCACTGGAGCAGGCCGCGCTGCGGGCGCTGGTCCCACTGGTCAAGCTGCTCACCGGCAAGGACGCGGTGGCGCACGCCAGCGAGGTGGTCGAGGCGTTCGGCGGCGCCGGCTACATCGAGGACACGGGCGTGCCGCGGCTGCTGCGCGACGCCCAGGTGCTGCCGATCTGGGAGGGCACCACCAACGTGCTCAGCCTCGACCTCGCCCGCGCCGAGCGCACCGACGGCGCCGTCAGCGCCCTGCTCGGCGACCTCGACGGCCTGCTGTCCAAGCGGCGCGACCGGATCGCCGCGG
>JBEDUQ010000340.1:0-7951 GCA_040414855.1 Actinomycetota bacterium | reverse complement strand
GACGGCTCTACCGGTAGATCTCGGTGACGTCGGCCGAGCGTGAGGCGTCGCGTTGGGCGACGCCCGAACGCACCGCAGCGTCGGCGACGGCGGCGGCCACCTGCTCCACGACGGACTTGTTGAACACGCTGGGGATGACGTAGTCCTCGTGTAGCTCGTCCTCGGCGATGACGGCGGCGATCGCGCGGGCGGCGGCCAGGTTCATCTCCTCGTTGATCGTCGTCGCCGAGGCGTCCAGCGCTCCCCGGAACATGCCCGGGAAGCAGAGCACGTTGTTGACCTGGTTCGGATAGTCCGAGCGGCCGGTCGCGATCACCCGGGCGAAGTCGAGGATCTCCTCGGGCGGCACCTCCGGCGTCGGGTTCGCCATGGCAAAGACGATTGCATCGTCGGCCATCGTCCGGATCGCCTCGACGCTGACGGCGCCGGGGCCTGACAGGCCGATGAACACGTCCGCGCCCGCCAGGGCGTCGTTCGCGCTGCCATCGAAACCCCGCGGGTTGGTGTGCTTGGCGTACCACTTCTTGATCCCGACCAGCCCCTTCTTGCCGGTGAACAGGGAGCCCTCGCGGTCGCAGCCGATGATGTTCTGCACGCCGGCCTCCATCAGCAGCTTGCTGACGGCCACGCCGGCGGCGCCGACGCCGACCAGCACCACTTTCAGCTCGTCCAGCCGCTTCTGCACCAGCTTGGCCGCGTTGATCAGCCCGGCGAGCACGACCACGGCGGTGCCGTGCTGGTCGTCGTGGAACACCGGGATGTCCAGGGAGTCGCGGAGCCGCTGTTCGACCTCGAAGCAGCGCGGCGCGGCGATGTCCTCGAGGTTGATGCCGCCGTAGGCGGGCGCGATCAGCTCGACCGCCCGGACGATCTCGTCCGTGTCCTGGGTCGCCAGCGCGACCGGCCAGGCGTCGACGCCGGCGAACTGCTTGAACAGGACCGCCTTGCCCTCCATCACCGGCATGGCCGCCTCGGGGCCGATGTTGCCGAGACCGAGCACCGCCGAGCCGTCGGTCACCACCGCGACCGTGTTGCGCTTGATGGTGAGCTTGCGGGCGTCCTCGGGGTTCTCGGCGATCGCGCGGCAGACGCGCGCCACCCCGGGTGTGTACGCCATCGACAGGTCGTCCCGGGTGCGGAGCGGCACCTTGGAGCTGACCTCGAGCTTGCCGCCCAGATGCAGCAGGAAGGTCCGGTCGCTGACCTTGTGGACGTGCGCACCGGGAACCGCTTCGACGGCATCGGTGACCGCCTGCGCGTGGCGTGCGTCGGAAGCGTTCACGGTGAGGTCCACGACCAGCCGGTCGGAATGCGACTCGACGATGTCCACCGCCGCGACCGCGCCAGCCGCCTCGCCGACCGCTGTGGTGATCCGACCGATGCCGAGCGGGTCCGGGCCGAGGTGGACCCGCATCGTGATCGAGTACGACGCGCTGGGAACGCTCATCCTCTGTTGGCTCCTTCCAACCAGATCAGGTCCGAACCGTACCTATCCAGGACGAACCGCTGCATCCCAGCCCGGCCAAAGGACGGAGCCCGGCGTCACGCGGGTGCAGCGGGGGCCGCGCCTGCGGTGGCGCTGGAGAAGCGTACTACCCTCGGGCGTTCCCATTCCCCGGTTGTCCACACCCCATGGCGACGGGCTTGCGAGCCGCCCGAGCCTGCGGCCGTAGGCCTTTGGCGTCCGCCCGCTTCGCCTCGATTGGCCTGCTGTTATCGGCCAAGCCGATGGGTCCGATAGCAAGAAATGATTGGATCAATAGCTCTTGCCGTTCTATTGTCATCGGGTCGCTCTGGTGAGCGTGGAGGCCTGACCGAAGTCGCTGAGAATTGGCACTTGGGAGGAGGTTCCGGCCCATGACGTCCCTTGCCGCGCGTGGCTGCTCCGATCGAGTATCGGAGGTATCCCCGGCGAGGTCGACGCGGGCCTGCTCCAGCACGACAGGTCTGTGAGCTGCGCGGACCGACGCGCATCCCCTCGCCGCGACAACGAGCTGACAATCGACCCGGTCCACGGGCAATTCTCACGTGATTGCTCGTTGGTTTTGCGTTCCATGGAGGAGATCCACATGGCCGAGCTCGACACCCAAGTTTCCAGCGCCAAGCAACTCTCGGACCAGTGGGCCTCCGCCGAACGGTGGAGTGGAATTCGCCGGGATTACGGGGCTGAGGACGTGATCCGGCTGCGCGGCTCGGTCGCGGTCGAGCACACCCTGGCGCGGCGCGGCGCCGAACGGCTCTGGAAGCTGCTGCGGGAGCGCGACGTGGTCCCGGCGCTGGGGGCGATGACGGGCGGCCAGGCTGTCCAGATGGTGCGGGCCGGCATGGAGGCGATCTACCTGAGCGGCTGGCAGGTCGCCGCCGACGCCAACCTGGCCGAGAAGGTCTACCCGGACCAGAGCCTGTACCCGGCGTCCAGCGCCCCGGCACTGGTGCGGCGCCTCAACAACGCGCTTCGCCGCGCGGACCAGGTCGAGTCGGTCGAGGGCGGCGCGACCAGGGACTGGCTGGCGCCGATCGTGGCCGACGCCGAGGCGGGGTTCGGTGGTCCGCTCAACGCCTACGAGCTGACCATCTCGATGATCGAGGCGGGGGCGGCCGGGGTCCACTTCGAGGACCAGCTCGCGTCCGAAAAGAAGTGCGGGCATCTCGGCGGCAAGGTGCTGGTCCCGACCGGGCAATACCTGCGGATGCTGACCGCGGCGCGCCTGGCGGCCGACGTCGCCGGGACCCCGACGGTGCTGATCGCCCGGACCGACGCGCTGGCGGCGAGCCTGCTCACCACCGACGCGGACGAGCGCGACCGCGAGTTCCTGACCGGCGAGCGCACCCTCGAGGGCTACTGGCGCGTCCGTCCGGGCCTGGACGCGGCGATCGCCCGCGGGCTGGCCGCCGCGCCCTACGCCGACCTGCTGTGGTTCGAGACCTCCACGCCGGACCTCGACGAGGCGGCGGCCTTCGCGGACGCGATCCACGCCGTCCACCCGGACAAGCTGCTGGCGTACAACTGCTCGCCGTCCTTCAACTGGCGCAGGCACCTCGACGAGGCGACCATCGCCAGCTTCCAGAAGGAGCTGGCGCGGATGGGCTACCGCTTCCAGTTCATCACCCTGGCCGGGTTCCACGCCCTCAACGCCGCCATGTTCGAGCTGGCCGCCGGCTTCGCCGAGCGCGGGATGCCCGCCTACGTCGACCTCCAGCAACGCGAGCTGGCGCTCGAGTCCGACGGCTACACCGCCACCAGGCACCAGCGCGAGGTCGGCACCGGCTACTTCGACGCGGTCGCCGAGGCGATCTCCGGCGGGACCTCCGAGACGCTGGCGATGGTCGGCAGCACCGAATCGTCGCAGTTCTGACGTTCGGGATTACAACGGGATTACAAACCCGGGCTGTCCGCAAAGCTCAGTATTTCGGCTGCTCCGATTTACATAGCCTTTCGGGTACGATGCGCACGATCCATCACGTTTGCATCGGAGTCGTTGCGGGGCGACCCAGGAGGTGGCATGTCGGGACGGCGCTGGACCTTCCCCACCATCGCGCGTCGCGCCGCCATCGTCGTCCCGCTGCTTGCGGTGCTCACCGGGGTCGCGGCCGCTCCCGCGCTCGCGGCCCCGAAACCGCCCCCGACATCGGTCCCGACCGCGAGCCCGATCCCGACCGCGCTGGAAGCGAAGGCGGCCGGGCTCCAGGCGCGCCTGGACGAGCAGTACGCGGCGCTGGAGCGCATCTCCGAGCGCTACGACAAGGCGATCTCCGTCGAGCGCGCGCTGCGGGCGACCCTCACCAGCGTGCAGGCGCGGCAGGCCAGGGTCGCCAGCGAGCTGACCGAGGCGCAGGACGCCCTCGACGAGCAGGCCCGCGCCATCTACGAGGCCGGCCCCGGATGGTTCGTCTCCGAGCTGGTGGGCGCCTCGGACCCGTCGGACATGCTCCGGCGGGTGCCGACGCAGAAGGCGGCGCTGGAGGCGAGCGCCCGAAAGCTTGACGAGGTTCGCACGCGCAAGGCCGAGCTGGACGCGCTCACCGAGCGGGCGGGGAGCGCCCTCGCCGAGCAGCGCCGCCTCGACGCGGACGTGCTGTCGCAGCACCAGCGCATCGACACGCAGGCAAAGCAGCTCAAGGCCACCCTCGACGGGATCGACAAGCGCCTCGCCGCCGTGCTGAAGGCGCGGGAGGTGCGCGCCGAAGCCAACCGGCGGTCGGCCTTCAACGCCTGGTTCACCTCGGTCGGCGCGCAAGGCCAGTCGTCGTGGATGGACGCCGGCCGGGTGGCCGCGGCCGCCGTGGCCTACGCGATGGACCAGCGCGGCAAGCCATACCGGTGGGGCGCCTCGGGACCGGACGCGTTCGACTGCTCGGGCCTCACCAGCTCGGCGTATCGTGCGGCCGGAGTCGCGATCCCGAGGGTGTCGACCGACCAGTTCTACGCCGGCCAGCCAGTTGCGGTGGCCGACCTGCTGCCTGGCGACCTGGTGTTCTTCGCGGACGACCCGGCCAACCTCGCGACCATCCACCACGTCGGCATGTACATCGGCAAGGGCCTGATGGTGCACGCCCCGCACACCGGCGACGTGGTGCGGGTCGCCTCGATCTGGCGCACCGGGTACGCGGGAGCCGTTCGCGTCGTCGCCGGCTCGCGCCTTCCAGGCGCGCGGCCGCCGGCGACCACCATCCCAGTGCCGCCGCCGACGATGAACTCCACGCCCCCGCCGACCACCAGGCACCCGGTTCGGGGGTCCTCGACCACCGCGCCGCCGACCACGGCGCCACCGTCGACGACCCCACCGACCACCTCGGGCGGCACCACCACCGCGCCGCCGACCACCTCCTCCGAGACCACCACCGCGCCGCCGACCACCGCCGCCGCGTCCACCACCTCCGCGGAGACGACCACGACGACGACCGCCGGCGGCGGCAACGCGGCCGGCGCGTCGGGCGGCGGAACCTCGGCGACGACGGACCCGCCCACCACGACAGAGCCGCCGCCGAGCACGACGGACCCGCCGCCGACCACGACGACCACCAGCGAGCCGCCGCTTACCACCGCGAGCAGCGGCCCGTGAGCGACGCGCGGGACTCGACGGCCACCGCCGCCCGATAGGGTTCGATCAGAGGGTTCGATCAGGCTGACGGCGGGGTAGAACGCCGTGACCGAGACCGGAGAACGGTCAAGCCGTGCCATCCCGGGGCTGTGGACAAGGCGGCGGAACGGTCAGGGCCCCGGCGTATCATCCGCCGAAGACCAGGCAGCGATTCGGGTTGGAGGCGCCAGTGCCCAGCAGGCCAGCGAGGCACCTAGGGGACAACCAGGGAGCCGCTCGGTGACTACCGAGCGGCTCTGGACCCCTTGGCGGATGGCGTACATCCGTCAGGAGGCCGAGAACGACGGGTCGAGCCGGCGCTGCATCTTCTGCGATCTGCCGCGCGAACACGACGACCGGCGCACGCACATCCTCGCGCGTGGCCGGCTCACCTTCGTGATCCTGAATGCCTTCCCCTACAACCCTGGGCACCTGATGGTGGCGCCGTACCGGCACGTCGGCGACTACCTCGACCTGACGCCCGACGAGCTGGCCGAGATCTCGGCGTTCACGGGGACCGCCGTCCGCGCGCTGCGGGAGGGATCCGGCGCGCACGGCTTCAACCTCGGGATGAACCTCGGCACCGTCGCGGGCGCCGGCATCGCCGACCACCTCCACATGCACCTGGTGCCGCGATGGGGTGGCGACACCAATTTCATGCCGGTGGTCGGTCAGACCAAGGTCCTGCCCGAGCTGCTCTCCGAGACCTGGGAGCGGCTGCGCCCGTGGTTCACACCCGACCCCGACGACGCCGGCGCCGGGGAGCGGCGATGAGCCGCGCACAGCGTCATACCCCGAGCCGCGGACGATCCTCGCCAGCACTTGCGCAGAGGCCGTTCATAAAGCGTAGGTCACAGCCCGCACGCGCCGGTGCAAAGTGCTTTATTCTCATAAGGTATGGATGCGAGATGGCTTGATTGTCCGGTTCAATCGTTCCCTTGCGTAGTCTCTTCTGGTCCGATGCGATGGGAAGCCGATCGCGTATCCAACGGAGGTGTCTGACGTCGCGGCACAGTAAGGTCCAAAACGAAAGCGGTCGTGCCCTACGTCGGCACTCGGTCTCTACCACCTGTGCTGGGAGGCCGGGACTACCTGGCAGCTGCTGGAGCGGACCGGTCGAGAAATCACTGAGAGGAAAGCGGTCGATCGGGTGAGTGCAGAGCCGGTACCCGCGGGTTCTGTGGAGCTTCGCGACTATCTGATGGTCTTCCGCCGCCAGTGGTGGCTGATCCTGCTGCTCGCGGTCGTCGGTGCCTTGGTGGCGACCGCATGGACGCTGCAACGGACCCCGATCTATCGCGGGACGTCGCAGGTGCTGGTGCAGCCCGTCACCATCAACCGGTTCGAGGGAACGCAGCGGCTCGACCAGCAGGTCAACATGAGCAACGAGAAGGCGGTCGCGACCTCGTCCGGGGTCGCCGTGGCGGCCGGCAAGCTGCTCAACAGCCCTGCCACCCCCGACGACCTGCTCAAGCACGTGACAGTCGACATCCCGGCCAACTCGCAGGTCCTCGCGATCCGCTACTCGGACCCGGTGCCGACCACCGCGCAGAAGGGCGCCGACTCCTTCGCCAAGGCGTACATCAACTACCGTAAGGCCGGCATCGCGCAGCAGGTCAACGCGAGCAAGGCGACGCTCCAGAAGCAGATCGACGGGCTCGTGACACAGGGCAAGGATTTCGACGCGGTGCTCGCGTCGCCTAATGCCTCGACCACGGAGCGCGCCAACGCGACCGCCCAGAAGCAGGCGTTGCAGCAGCGCATCTCCAATCTGAGCGAGCAGGTCGCCCAGCTCGAGCAGCTCGACCCGACGCCGGGCCAGCTGATCCAGGCCGCGGACCTGCCGACCGATCCGGTCAGCCCAAAGAAGAAGGTCGACGTCGGCCTGGGTCTGTTCGTCGGGCTGTTCCTCGGGCTGGTCGCGGGGTTCATCCGCGACCGCACCGACGGACGGCTGCGCGGACGCGAGGACCTGGCCGAGCGGCTGGACCGGCCGGTGCTCGCGTCGATCCCGAAGCTTTCTCGGTGGAAGAAGCGCCCGGGCAAGTTCGGCTGGACCAGGCGCGGCCCGTCGAGCCTGGTGACGCTCGATCAGCCGACCAGCCCGGCCGCCGAGGCCTACCGGACCCTGCGGACCCGCATGGCGCGGTTCGCCTCGCAGCTCGACATCAACTCGATCATGGTCGTCAGCGGCAACGTCGGCGAGGGCAAGAGCACCACCTCGGCGAACCTCGCCGTGGCGCTGGCCGAGTCGGGGCGGGACGTGCTGCTGGTCTCCGCGGACCTGCGGCGGCCCCGCCTCCACGAGTTCTTCTCGCTGCCGAACCGCTCCGGGCTCGCCGACCTGCTGGCCGACGGCCGGGTCGCCAAGTCCAAGCCGCCGGGTAGCAAGAGCAAGCAGGTCGCCGCCGAGCTGTGGTCGGTCGCGCCGCACCTGTGGGTCATCCTCAGCGGCCCGCCGCCGACGCACCCCTCGACGCTGATGGACTCGGACGCAATGCGCGAGTTCCTCAAGGAGCAGCGGGACGTCTTCGACTTCATCATCTTCGACTGCCCGCCCGCCCTGGTGGTCTCCGACTCGCTCGCCTTGGCGGCGCTGGTCGACGCGGTGCTGATCGTGGCAGACGCCAAGTCCACCGACCGCGCCACCGTCAACCAGCTCGGCGACCAGATCGCGCAGGTCGGCGGCAAGATCATCGGTTCGGTCCTCAACCGCTCCGCTGACGCCACCCGCAGCTCGTACTACTACGACTACCAGGACTAGCGCGGGGTCCGCGGCCCGCGACGGCGCTCGACGCATCGCCAGAGTCGACGAGCCGTGATCGAGGCGGAGCTGACCCGCGAGCTGTGCACCGACGCGGTCAGGCGGG
>JBEDUQ010000339.1:0-4667 GCA_040414855.1 Actinomycetota bacterium | reverse complement strand
GAGCTGGACGAGCTCGCCCACGAGCTGGAGCGCGACCCGGCCAGGGCGGCGACCCCGGAGCCATGACCCCGGCCGCGGCCCCTGTGGACGTGCTCACCATGGGCAGGATCGGCGTCGACCTGTACCCGGAGCAGTCGGGCGTGCCGCTGGCCGAGGTGCGCAGCTTCGCCAAGTCGCTGGGCGGCTCGGCGACCAACGTTGCGGTCGCGGCCGCCCGGCTCGGCCGCACCTCGGCGGTGATCACCAAGGTCGGCGCGGATGGCTTCGGTGCCTACGCGCGCGCCGCCCTGGAGGGCTTCGGCGTCGACACCCGCTGGGTGGGTACCGACCCGGACCTCAACACGCCGGTGGTGTTCTGCGAGCTCGATCCGCCCGAGGACCCGCCGCTGCTCTTCTACCGGCAGCCGTCGGCGCCGGACATCCAGCTGCGGCTGGAAGAGCTGGACCTGGCGGCGATCGCCGGGGCGCCGCTGTTCTGGATGACCGGGACCGGGCTGTCGGCGGAGCCGAGCCGCGACGCCACCATCGGCGCGCTGCGCGCGCGCGGCCGCCGCGCCATCGCCGTGTTCGACCTGGACTGGCGGCCGATGTTCTGGAGCTCCCCCGAGGAGGCCACCCGCTGCTACCGCGCCGCGCTGGAGCACGCCACGGTCGCGGTCGGCAACCAGGCCGAGACCGTGGTCGCTGTCGGGACCGCCGAGCCGGCCGCGGCCGCGCGCCGCCTGCTCGACCTCGGCGTCGAGCTGGCGGTCGTCAAGCGCGGCCGGGACGGGGTGCTGGTGGCGGCCGCGGGCGGCGAGGTCGTGGAGGTGCCGCCGTTGCTGGTCGAGGTCGTCTGCGCGCTCGGCGCCGGCGACGCGTTCGGCGGCGCGCTCTGCCACGGGCTGCTGGCCGGCTGGCCGCCGGCCGAGGCGGTCGCGTTCGCCAACGCCGCCGGCGCGATCGTCGCCTCGCGGCTGGCCTGCGCCGACGCGATGCCGACCGCCGCCGAGATCGAGGCGGCCCTGGCCGGCGCGCTGCCGGCCGGGCCGGGCTGAGCCGGCCGGGGCACGCCGAGCCCGGACCGAGCGTGGGTGACAGGGCCGAGCGTGGACCGAGCCGGGCTGCGACAGGCTGAGACGGGCCGAGACGGAAAGGAGCGCGACCCATGGAGACGATCCGCCTGACCATGGCGCAGGCGCTGGTCCGCTGGCTGGCGGCGCAGCGCGTCGAGGCCGAGGGCGGGCACCGCGACCATGAGCCGCTGTTCGCCGGCGTGTTCGCGATCTTCGGGCACGGCAACGTCACCTGCCTGGGCGAGGCGCTGCACGAGGCCGGCGACGCGCTGCCGACCTGGCGCGGCCAGAACGAGGCCGGCATGGCGATGGCGGCGGCCGCCTTCGCCAAGCACGCCCGCCGCCGGCGGATCATGGTCGCCACCAGCTCGATCGGGCCCGGCGCCGCCAACATGGTCACCGCCGCCGGGGTCGCGCACGCCAACCGCCTGCCGGTGCTGCTGCTGGCCGGCGACGTGTTCGCCAGCCGCCTGCCCGACCCGGTGCTCCAGCAGGTCGAGCACTTCGGCGACCCCACCGCCACCGTCAACGACGCCTTCCGGGCGGTGACCAGGTACTGGGACCGGATCACCCGGCCCGAGCAGATCCTCACCTCGCTGCCGCAGGCGCTGGCGACCATGCTCGACCCGGGCGGCTGCGGGCCGGCGTTCCTGGGGCTCTGCCAGGACGTGCAGGCCGAGGCGTACGACTACCCGGTGGCGTTCTTCGAGCCGCGGGTCCACGCGGTGCCGCGCCCGCGCGCAGACACCGGCCAGCTCGAGGCGGCCGCCGCCGCGCTGCGGTCGTCGTCGCGGCCGCTGCTGGTCGCCGGCGGCGGCGTCCACTACTCCGGCGCGTGCGAGCGGCTGGCGGCCTTCGCCGAGCGCCGCGGCCTGCCGGTGGTCGAGACCGTCGCGGGGCGCACCGCCCTGCGCTGGGACCACCCCCGCAACGCCGGCCCCATCGGGGTCACCGGCTCGACCTCGGCGAACGCGCTGGCGGCCGAGACCGACCTGGTGCTCGCGGTCGGCACGCGCCTCCAGGACTTCACCACCGGCTCGTGGACCGTGTTCGGCCAGGATGACCTGCGGATCGTCGCGGTCAACGCGGCCCGCTTCGACGCCGTCAAGCACCTGGCGTTGCCGGTGGTCGGGGACGCGCTGGTGGCGATCGAGGAGCTGGACGGCCTGCTTGGCGACTGGACGGCGCCTGGCTCGTGGACCGAGCGGGCGAGCGCCGAGCACGCCCAGTGGCAGGCGCTGGTCGACAAGGCGACCGCTACGGGCGGAGGCGTGCCGGGCGGGGCCGGGCGGGGCGAGGGCGCGCCGGGCGGGGGCGTGCCGGGCGGGGGCTCGCCGCCCTCGTACGCGCAGGTGATCGGCGCGGTCAACCGGGCCATCGCCCCCGACGACGTGGTCTTGACCGCCGCCGGCGGGCTGCCCGGCGAGCTGAACAAGGCCTGGCGGGCGCGGACGGTCGGGGCCTTCGACGTCGACTACGGCTTCAGCTGCATGGGCTACGAGGTCTCGGGCGCGTGGGGCGCCGCCTTCGCGCGACCGGAGGTCGACGTGGTCGCGCTGGTCGGCGACGGCTCGTACCTGATGCTGCCGAGCGACGTCTACAGCACCGTGCTGAGCGGCCGGAAGGTGATCTACGTGCTCTGCGACAACGGCGGCTACGCGGTGATCGACCGGCTCCAGCGGCACGCAGGCGGCGCGCCCTTCAACAACCTGCTGGCCGGCTCGCGCCGCCCGGACCAGGGGTCACCGCCGCCCGAGGTCGACTTCGTCGCGCACGCCGCCTCGATGGGCGCGATCGCCGAGCGGGTCTCGACCACAGCCGAGCTCGAGGACGCGCTGCGGCGCGCCAAGCTCGCCGACCGCACCACCGTGATCGTGATCCGCACCGACCCGGACGCCTGGACCGGCGGCGACGCCTGGTGGGAGACGGGCGTGCCCGAGGTGTCCGGCCGCGAGCGGGTCCGCGCCGCCCGGGCCGAGTGGGAGCGCGCGGTCGGGCGCCAGCGGCGCGGGGTCTGAGCGCCCGGGCGCCAGAGGCGAGACGCTAGGGGCGCGCCCGGGCACGGAACGCGAGGCGCCGCTCCACGCCGTCGCGGATCCACTCCGGCAGCTGCTCGGCCGCGAGCAGGAGCGGCAGCAGCTCGTCGTCGATGGTGAGCGCCCGGAAGATCAGTCCGATGGTGACCTCGTGGTCGGGTCGCCACTCGAGCGTGATGGGGTCGCCCGCACTGATCCAGCCCGGCTCGACGATTCGCAGGTAGGCGCCGGGGTGGGCGCGCTCGGTGAAGGTCCTGACCCAGCCGCGCTGCTCCATCCACGCGGCGAAGGTCCGGCAGGGGATCCGCGGCGAGGTCACCTGCATGAGCACGTCCTCGCCGACCCGCCACAGCTCGCCGGTCCGCGCGCCGGTCACGTCCAGCCCGACCGTGGTCAGATTCTCACCGAACACCCCGGAGGCGAGCTCGACGCCGAGGCGCTCCTGCCACCAGTCGAGGTCCTCGCGGGCGTAGGCGTAGGCGGCCGCTTCGTCGCCGCCATGGTGGCGCAGGTCGCCGATCTGGTCCCCGACCAGGCCACTGCCGCCGATCCCCTTGGGGCCGGGAGCGCGGACCATCACCGGACGACCGGCGGGGCGTCGGTCGATCGCGGAGACGCCAAGATCCGACACAGCCGGCCGGAGGGCGCCGATGTTCACCGATTCAAGCAAGGCCATAAACACAGAGTAGGGATCACGCGCAAGCCGGGGCTTCCGACCACCGCGCGCCGCCTGAGCACGCGGGTATCTTCTGATGGCTGAGCGCCGCCTCGATCGGAGGAACCGCATGTGCTACGAGCCGACCGCCCGCCCTCCCCTGCCGCCGATCGCCGGAGGTTCCGGCCTCGCGGGCAGCGAGGAGGTCGTCCTCCAGTCGGCGGACGGCACCCGCTTCGCGACCTTCAGCGCCCGCACCGACCAGGCCGGCGCCCCTGGCGTCGTCATCCTGCCTGACGTGCGGGGCCTGCACCCTTTCTACCGTGACCTGGCGATCCGCTTCGCCGAGGCCGGCGCCAACGCCGCCGCCCTGGACTACTTCGGGCGCACCGCCGGCACGGACACCACCGGGCGCGACGCCGAGTTCGACTATCGCCCCCACGTCGACAAGACCACGCCGGACCAGGTCGCGATGGACGCCGCCGCCACCGCCGAGTTCCTGCGCTCCGATACCGGCGGTGGCAGCGGACCGGTCTACACGGTCGGGTTCTGCTTTGGCGGCCGGCACTCGTTCAACCAGGCCGCCCGCGGCCACGGGCTCGCCGGGGTGATCGGCTTCTACGGCAGGCCGCAGCGGCGCACCGACGGCGACGACGACGCGCCGGTCGACCGCATCGGCGAGTTCCGCTGCCCGGTGCTCGGCCTCTTCGGCGGCGCCGACACGGCGATCCCGACCGACGGTGTCGACGGCTTCCGCGAGGCGCTCGACGCCGCCGGCGTCGCCAACGAGATCGTGATCTACCCGGGCGCGCCGCACTCGTTCTTCGACCGCACCGCCGCCGAGCACGCCGACGCCAGCACCGACGCCTGGCGCCGCATGCTCGCGTTCATCGGCCGGCCGGCCGCCGGCTGAGCCGGAGC